>JBBARF010000044.1:0-26371 GCA_040399925.1 Bacteriovoracaceae bacterium | reverse complement strand
TGGAACTCAATTTACGTTTGAAAACAAAACAGATCGTCAGGGTAAAATCGCCGGAATGACATTGAAATTTGTAATCAATCGCGCGGCCCGTGATCAAAAGCTCAAAAATCTTATCTCAGTAGTGAAAGGGAAGAAGAAAGATCTTGCTCGTCAGTTCGTTAACTAGAAATTCAAATTAAAGGTCACTGGTCCATCGTTGATCAGTGACACTTTCATAAAAGCACCAAAAATCCCTTCCTTAACGGCCAATCCTTTGTTCTTCAACTCACGATTAAATAAGGCATATTTCAAACGTGCTTCTTGAGGCGGCATTGATTTTTCAAAACTTGGTCTGTTTCCTCCCGAGCCGTCCCAGCTCAGAGTAAACTGACTAATCGAGAGAACTTCGCCCTTAGTCGCCTGAATATCAAGATTCATTTTGCCATCAGCATCGTCGAAAATTCGAAGCTTGGTTATTTTTTCTACGGCCTTATAAATAGTTGTTTCATCATCACCCTGCTCAAAACAAACCAGCAGCATGAGACCCGCAGTGATCGCCCCTACAATTTCATTTTCAACTGAAACCGAAGCTTCGTTCACTCTTTGAACGACAACTTTCACGGGGTCCTCTTAGGTGTGACATGGAGTCTGAAAGCATCGAGGATGGATTTCTGAACGCGATCCAAAAGTTCTTGGTAAGTAACCTTAAAGCTCTGAGTGCTTTCAATAACGAGTTTTAAATCAACGAGAGTAGGAACATAAACTCCACGAAGTATCTTCGAGATGGGAGCATTCTGCGCGTGAGATAAAATGAAATGCAGGAACTGAATCATGATCTCTTCACCATGCATTCTCACAACAACTTTTCCGTCGCTGATAAGCTCAAGGAAGTACAGTTTAAGATCTCCCTCGTGCTGGATACGGGTTTGGGTTGAATGAAGAGGAAGATGAATATCTGAAGCCGAAGTACCTTCAACGAATTCAATGAAGACGTCATGGTTATCCGGATAAAGTGCGCGAGTTTGTTTTTGAACCAATTGAGACTGAACGATCGGATTCCCGAAACTCATCTTCTGACCAAAGCGCGCATCGTCCATTTTCCAGATAATAGACTGGAGAGTACTTTCAAGAGTCGAAAAGCGAGAAAGAATCTCACAAGCGTAGCGCGGAAACAGATCACGGGTGATCTGATCAATATGCGAGAACGATTTAAGAACTCCCTGAGGAGCTGTATCCAGAAACTGAGCTTCATTCATATCGAATATTCGGAAGCCAGAATTGAGATGTTCAGGCAGAGATTCAGTTTCTGTGAAAAATTTCGGAATAAGGAATTTAGAAAGACTACCTTTTACGAGGGATAATCCACCTGAGAAAGTTAAATTCGTAACTTGTTTTCCAACCGGAGTCTGGAAGTAGTTACGAAGAATGTTCGGGTTGAGTCCCTGAATCTTCGGATGGAGCTGGAAGTAACACACCAGAGTTTCACCATAATCAGAATGAATAGAACGGAAAGTATCCATCGGATGAAGCTCGATATTCACTTCATTTGATCTGAAATCCACCGCGAGGAAGTATGAGAAGTCTCTCTTTAAACCGAGATTTAAAGAGTTATCACGGGCATTAAATTTCTCATTAATAGAAAGAGACTTAATTTCAAAAAGAGTATCGAGGGGAACACAATTATCCAGAAGACCCTTAAAGTAGGTCGGATGAGTGATGCGACTGGAATCCTCTGAAGTCGAGTTAATCAACATACCGTTAACAACGGCTTCCTGATAATACTCAACTCGGAATGAATCCGGGAATTCTAAGTGGGCCATCGCCGGAGTTTCATTTAGGTGCGAGAGGTAGAATGAACGAAGATGTTCAGTAATACTGGCAAATTGAGTAAATGATTCGAGAGAGGCCGAAATGCGGAAGTAAGAACACAGTTGGCGCTCACTATCTTTTTTCTGCTTTTTCTTGAAAATATAGATGTATGAACCGAGTTCCCCCTTACCTTTAACATTTTCCAGATCAAAGATAGCTTCTGTCTTCAGTTCTTTAAGTACCGGCTCAAGTCTTTCTCGAAGAGAGGGAACAAAAAGTTTTTTTGAAGAGAGAACAAAGAGATATCCGTCAGGCTTTAAATATTTCACCTGATCCAGAATCTGAGTCATGAGGTAGTGCTGAGGATTGTTCTTAGGAAAATTGCAAAGATTTAAAACCACACGGTCGTAAGTCGAAGTGTAGAAAGGATTATTTTCAAGCAGGAGACCACGAGATCCCTGATTATTCTTTCTGTTGCGGAAGTGACCACCCATAATTTTACAGATGTACTCAACTGGCTTCTCACCCTGAGTGTCAGATTTATTAGCAAGAAAAGTCAGGAACTGAAGCTCATTACAAATTTTTGAGAATGCGCCTGAGAAAAACTCGAGTCCTTTAAAATCCGGACAGAGGATCTGATCCCAACGGAAATTAGAGTTATTTTCCTGAGCAAGCCAGTGAGAAAGTGAAAGTGATTCAAGGTAATCCCCAAAAAACTTACAACTGATAATATCTTCCTGCTCAAGGCTTCCAGACGGAATGGCCGTTCCTTCAATGGTTTCAAGCCACATCGGGAAGTTAATCTGAAGTGAGTTGAGGAAAAGACCAAAACTCAAATGAGAGAGCGCGTGCGAATAAACTTTTTGCTGATCTTGTGCCACCTGAGTGCTCTGAGATACAGATTTTGTGATCTCAGTGATGGCGAGTTCTTTTGAGAGTGTCAAAAGGTCGCGCATGATTTCTTTCATCCCTTCAGAGGGACGGTACCAGCTATAAAGATTGCTCTCAAGAGCGCGGGAATTAAGTTCTGATTGGCTACCTTTCTTGAAAATCTGAGAAAGGAAAGAAGTAGGGTAAACCAGAGCTTTATCTGTCAGAGCAATGCCCGATTTATCAAGAAGGGCTGAGATAAAACGTAATTTAAAGAAGGTAATCGTGGCCACACGGTTGGCGTAAATATCAATAAACTCAGAAACATTTTTTTCGTCCGCAATCTTTTCCGCATCGATGAGACTCCAGAAGCGAGTCAAGTCATCCAATCCTTCGCAATGAAGGCTTAAGCTGTCGGCGTAAGAGAGAAATTCGTTATAGAGACCAAGCTTAATTGTGCGAGGAAAATCTTTGGCCTTAAAGAGTTCATTTTTGATATCGGCCTGAACAATAGAGATGAGTCTTTCAAACTTCATTACGGTACGAGAGGAAAGTGAATCACCTTTCCAGCCAGGTACAAAACAATGAACGGGAGAGAAGCGATCTTCACCAAGAAAAGGTGCGATCACGCGGGCCGGTTGAACCAGGCGGTTAAATGTAGGGAATTTATTTTTAATCGGAAATGATTCTTTCGTAGGTCCTTTGCTCTTCTCGTTTTCACGATCAGATTCAGGATCTTTTTGAAGCCATTGTTCGGCGAAAAAAGTCTTTTTGGTCAAAACAACTCCGGGAGCCTTATATAAAGCAAAACTATTGAAACTATTATTAAAAGGTGCTGGCCATTCTCACTTAAGAGGCCTTTTTTGTCATGGATAAAAGGGCTTCTCTGACTAAAATTCTAAAGTTCTTGGACAGTGCACCGATAGGAGATCAAGAATACTTAATTGCACTCGGCTGTATGGCTTAAGTGGTAAATAAATTAACTTTGCCTGGGGGCACGACATGGATAAAAGCTTTAACGATGAAGAGCTTTCGGACATCATGAAAGAGATTGAAGCCTTGGAAGATGAGTTTAAAGATGAGGGGGACTTCGTCACTTCTCCGGTTTTAGAGGAACTCGCAGCATTATCTGAAGAGAAAGCTGTTCCTCAAGCGATGGCAAAAATTCTGAATTTTGAGCCTCAAACAACTCCCGTACAGAAAACGACGTCAGGAACTTCGATGAGTTTTAAAGTTCAAGGTGATCTGAACCTTGAATTGCAATTTGATATTGGTGGAAAGATTGTAAGTCTTGCTGTCTCAGAAAAGGGACTTACTATTCAGATGGACGGTGGTATGACTTTCAACGTACCTCTGACCGACAAAGCTGCACAGAAAAAATCTGCGTAAAAAGTAAAAAATGGGTTTAAAAATACACTCGGGCATTGCAAGAGGTTATCCTCTGGCAATGCCTCGATCTGATTCTACACGTCCGACATCTTCTCTCATCAAACGAAAACTTTTCGACTGGCGACAGAACCTTGAAGGATTTACTTTCATCGATCTCTGCGCTGGATCTGGAGCCGTTGGCTTTGAGGCACTCTCAAGAGGGGCCGAAAAAGTTTTTCTCAATGATTCTATGAAAGGAGCTTTTCTTACTCTCAAGCAAAACGCTGAAGGACTTATTACAAAATTTAAGTTCGATGCTTCGATGATTAAGATCTCAATGAAGGATTCAAAAGACTGGGCCCAGAGGGATCTGAAGTTTGAGATTCCTAATACTGAGGATTGCATCCTGTTTTTTGATCCACCCTATGAAAATCATGCTCTCTATGACGATATTTTAAAAGCGCTAAAGGACACTCAGTTTGCCGGTGAGGTCTGGGTTGAATCAGATCGCCTTAGTGGTCCCTCTCGAGAAAAGCTCAGTGGAGCATTCTGTTCAATTATTAAAGTGGTTGAGCAGGGAGATCATTTTGTCGTGGTAGGGAAACTGGTATAAGATAATTCCAAGATTACAATACCCAAGGACTTGTTGTGGACAAAAAACGTGCACTGTACGCCGGGACTTTCGATCCATTTACTAATGGCCATCTGGATATCGTCCAGAGAGCGGTTAAGATTTTTGATGAAGTGATTGTTCTAGTGGCAGTTTCGCCAAATAAAGTTCCCTTTATGTCTAACGAGCAGAGAGTTTCGGTGCTTAAAAAACTTTTTGCACACGAGCCAAAAGTTTCTGTGGATAGTTGGTCAGGACTTATCGTTGAGTACGCCCGTCAAAAAGGTATTGGTTCGATTGTCAGAGGTCTTCGTCCGACTGGAGATTTTGAAATTGAATTTCAGATGGCATCGATGAATAGAAAAATTAATCCCGATTGCGACACAGTGTTTCTCATGACTAGTGAGAAGCTCTACTACATTTCTAGTACTCTGGTCAAAGAAGTTTACTCCCACCAAGGGGACATCACTCCATTCGTGCCACCTATGGTTCTTGAAGAATTACTAAAAAACAAAAAAAATAAATAAGTCATAAGGTACATATGTATTTAAGCTCTCGAGTTAAAGGCATTTCTGACAGTATCACCATGAAGTTGAATGACAAAGCTCTCCAGCTGATTGAGGAGGGTAAGGTTATTTATAATCTTTCAGGCGGGCAACTTCCGATTAAGCCTTTGCCGGAATTCATTGAGAAAATTCATCATCAGTTAAATTTTTTAAAAAGTTATCAGTATTCTCCTGCTTCAGGATTTCCTATCCTGCGCAAGAAACTCATCAAACATATGACCACTATTCGCGAACTTCCTGCTGATATTTTTGATCAGGAGTATGATTGTATTTTAAGTAACGGCTCCAAACACTCTCTCTACAATGCTCTGGGTGCTTTGATTGACCCTGGTGATGAAGTTATTCTACTCGCCCCTTATTGGGTTTCGTATCCGGAGATGATTAAATTCTGGGGTGGAACTCCAACAGTTGTGAAGTCCAATGTCTTTGATGCCTTTGTACCGGCGATTGAAGATCTTCGTCGAATGATGACTCCTAGAACCAAAGTGATCATTGTTAATAGTCCGAATAATCCATCTGGAGTTCATTATTCAGAACGATGGATGAGGGAGTTCGCTCAGTTTTTACATGAATATCCTGATCTCACAGTAATCAGTGATGAAGTCTATTCGGACATCACTTACTTTGATCCCAAACCAAGTTATTATTATCAGATCGATCGTTCACTTTTAAGTAGAACGGTGATCGTGCATGCTATTTCAAAAACGCTGGCCTCTACTGGTTTACGTCTTGGTTATACAATTGCACCGACAGCACTTGTAAATGCCATGAGTAGAATTCAAGGGCAGACGACGTCAGGCCCTAATAGTTTAGTTCAAAGGGCCTTAATCGATTTTGATCTTCAATACATTCAAACTTTCCTTGAGCCTGTTAAAAATCATATCCGTCAGAACGCTGCTGTTCTCCGAGAAAAATTCCGGGAAGGGAACTTAGGCCACTGTTGGTACCAGTCAACCTCGGCATTTTATTTCATGATCGACTTCTCCCGGACCCCCATGTTCGGCCGTTTGGATCCAGATCGTGACCATTCGTTTGAAATTGCCGATGAGCTTTTGGAAAATGAAGGGATCACTGTAGTGCCTGGAAGTGATTTTGGACTGCCAAATACCGCTAGAATCGCGCTGGTGATTGAAGAGGTTCCTTTTCAGGAAGCCATAAGCAAAATAATCAGGTATCTCAATAAAGTTTAGGGAATTTTTGCCCCTAGAGCCTCATTTCCCTCTCTCGTTTATAATTTGAGAGGGGGATCCCGTGTTCAAAATAATCATTCTTTCATTCTTAGTAATTCTTGCAAGCTGCAGTCAAAGTCCTGAAGAGGAAGTGACGACAGCTATTGATGTTGCACAAACTTATCTCAGTCAGGATGAATGTCAAAAAGCGATCGATCTCTTAGAAGAAGTTGGTCGTCAAAATGATGATGGAGTTTACCTTCAGGTCTTAGCATCGGCGTATGCTTGTCGCGCAGATTTCGATGAATTGAATTTTATTAAAACCGATATTCCAGCACTCGATACATCATCAGGTGGTTTATTTAAATCAATTTCCATCATGAGTAAGTCTTATGAAGCGAGCGCCGGTTCAGCTCACTACAGTGATCTAGAAATTGCGATGAATATTTTACTTCAGGCCGACGGTGGAAATCAACCAAGTCAGTTGAATAGAAATACAAAATATGGAACTCGCAGAGCGGGAGACATGGGTCTTCAAAATCTTTACATGGGTTTTGTTCAGCTTGGAAAATTTTTAAATTTTTACGGCAATGTCGATGCTACTGGGATGAAAGGGCTGGGCGCTATTAATACTGATGAGCAAGGAGCTGTTGCCTCAACTTGTTTTGCGACTTACAACTACGCTCCTGCTATTGCGTATCTTCAGGCAGGACCACCAAATCCTGGAGGAATTTGTAATGATCCAGGTGGAGCAGATTCTGGTCACCCTGATCTTTCTTTCATTCCAGCTAATCTGACTCAGACTAAATCAAGAATGTGCGAAGGACTTGTCATCATCACAAATATGATTGATGTATTAAATAATATCACGCTCACAAGTAATACAACCCTGGCCGCACTTCTGTCGATTAAAACGACTATCAATGATTATAAAACTCTCGCTGTAACAATAGATCCAACTCTGGCTATACTGATGGAGACAACGTCACAGTCTGTATGTGAGACTTTGGTTACGAATCAGGTCGAGTTTGAACGCCTGCAGGTTATCTACGCGGCCCTTTTTGAAACAGGACTGAAATGAAGTGGATTTTACTCCTTCTCCTTTCATTGCCTGCTTTTGGATTTGATAATCCTTATTTAATGCGTTCTCCTCGCGGACTATTGATGGGGGATGCATTCACGGCCGTTAACGATGATGAAAACACTCTTTTTTATAATCCTGCCTCCATGGCCAGACATAAAAGAGATTTTACTCTTTATCCCTTCAATCCGCAGTTATCGGCGACCAATATTTTAAGTGATTCCAATCGATTTGATAATGTTGGTGACGATCCCGTGTTGTCGGCCGAAACACTGCTTGATTATCCCGTGCACGCGCAAGCGGGTATTGCTCCGGGTTTTAAATTTTTTAATGTTGGTGTGAACTTTATTGCGAACCAAAGTTATGATCTTCTCTTAAGAAATAGAACCCATCCGATGTTGGATTTAGATCTGCGTTCAGATAAAGGTCTCATCGTAGGGATTGGTGTTCCTGTCGGTCCGGGTAGAATCAGTGGAAAAAGTGGCATGGGTTCTCAAACGTCGTTTGGGGTGAGTGCTAAGTATATTGAACGAACAGGTCTTTCTGATTCTCTCGCCCTGACCGGAACCACAGTACTTGACACCTTAAGTCAGAGTGAGCTTGATAAAATCATGCGTTCTCTGGGTAAAGTCAGAGGTATTGGGTGGGGCTTTGATGCGGGTCTCGAGCATGTGGAGCGAAGAGGGAACTCTCAATTTGTCGCCGGATTAACTGCCTTGGATATCACTGGAACTGATTTTAAGATTGGTAATAATCCCGATAAACTCAAAGTGGCCAACATTCGAGATCAGGTGAATTTCGGAATGGCCGCGGGTCAGGATCTCAAAATTTTTAACTATATTTTCTCTGCTGACATCCGGGATTTAACCACTGAAATGGACTTCGCTAGACGAGTCCGTTTAGGTGCTCAGATTGGAATTCCAGGGGTAAAACTTCTCTTCGGGATCAATAGTGGATACTACAGTTATGGTGCTATGCTTGATTTGGCCTTCATGAAGCTAACCGCTGGCTTTTATGGTGAGGAAGTAGGATCTAAGTACAAACAAATAGAATCTAAACGATTCGTCATCTATCTGAGCTTATTTGACTTTTCATTCGACGCTTAATTTTTTATCCTAAAACCAGCACAATTTCCCCAAGGATAGGAGGAGTTTTGAAAAAAACTTTCATTCTGGACACTAACGTCCTGTTACTCGACCCTCTAGCCATTAATAAATTCGGACCTGATAACAAAGTGTTTATTCCACTTACAGTTATCGAAGAACTCGATCGATTCAAGAAAGATCAGAACGAAAACGGGCGCAATGCTCGATACTTCTCACGTTTGATTGATGGATTCCGCTCGCAAGGATCACTATTCAAAGGGATCAAACTCGAAAACGGTGGAACACTTCAAGTTAGTGTGACTAAAGAATACACCGGTACTGCAGGTTCAGGTCTCAAGCTTGATCTTAACGATAACATCATCCTGGCTTCTGCTCTTCATCTGAAAGATGCCGGCGAGAATGTTACTCTCATTACAAAAGATATTAACCTTCGTTTGAAATCAGATGCGGTTAACGTTCCGGCCGAAGATTATGAAACAACAGACATCACTGTTGATGAGCTTTACTCTGGTCAGCGTGTAGCTTTGTTTGATCTCGAAAAAATCGAACTTTTTGAAAAAGAACGTTTTCTCAAAATTGAACCAGGCGATATTAACAATGTTTATCCGAATGAGTACTTAGTACTTCAGGATAAAAATAATCCTTTCAAAAAAGTTCTCGGACGCTTCCACGCTAAGAAAGGCGGGATTGTTCCTTTGATTAAACCTAAAGAAGGCGTTTGGGGAATTCACCCAAAAAATATCGAGCAACAATTTGCTCTTGATGCTCTTCTGAACAATGAGATCAATCTTGTATCTCTTGTAGGTAAGGCCGGAACAGGTAAAACACTTCTTGCTATCGCTGCAGGTCTTGAGTGCGCGATTACAAAACAAAACTATTCACGAGTTCTTGTTTCTCGTCCGATCGTTCCTATGGGGCGTGATCTTGGTTTTTTACCTGGGGATATCAACGATAAGCTTGGTCCATGGATGCAGCCGATTTTTGATAACATCGATTTCCTCTTCGGAAATCAGCGTGCAAAAAATGAAATGACGACTTGGGATGAACTCATCAACCAAGGCCTTCTTCATGTCGAGCCTTTGACTTATATCCGTGGTCGTTCATTGCCTCAGCAGTTCATGATTGTGGATGAGTCTCAGAACTTAACTCCGCACGAGATTAAAACCATCATCACACGTGCTGGTGAAGGGACAAAAATCGTTCTTACCGGGGATTCTGAGCAGATCGATAACCCTTATCTCGATTCTCTCAATAACGGTCTTGTGTACACAATCGACAGGCTTAAAGGAGAAGAGATTGTTGCTCACGTTAAACTTTCAGTGGGTGAGCGTTCACCTCTGTCAGAGATCGCCAGTAAACTTCTATGATCAATAAGAGCTACCAGCGTAGACATTTGCGTGCTCCCTTTAGGGAGCACGTTCTTTATACGGATGGTGCTTACATCCAAAAAGCCCTCTCTCTTAACTTGTCTGAGGGAGGTCTGTTAATAGATGAACTCCCCAGTTTTCCTGAAACAGATGAAGTCTCCGTTCTTATGCAAATCCCACAGCTGCCATCCTTTAAAAACTTCACCCTGCTTAAGATGCAAACCTTCTCTAAGGAGCTCTTTTTAAGACAAGTGGTAAGGGTAACCGCCAAAATGGTCAGACGTGATGAGCTTTCACAGAATTTAGATAATATCTTTCGTTCAAAATTTGGTCTTCAGTTTGTTAAAATCAGCGACCCTCATCAGAAGATCATCGCTGACTATGTAACGACTTTTTCGGCCAATCTCGTATATCTACAAACTCTGATTGATTCATTTAATTCAGATGATGAAGTAAAGCAGAGAACTCGAAGTCTTGCTAAAATTCTCGGCTATACAGAGTTAGAGAAAATTTCATTACTTCGAAATCAGGTGAGTAGTGACTATAAAAGTTTGCAGTGGTTATAGAGTAAGGTGAAGTTTTGTGTTGGGGACGATTACCTGTAAAATCTCGCATTGTTTATGAACTGGTAGTGGCTCAAAAAACACTGGAATAATCTTCACCAGTTTACATTCTTTTGATTTAAATTTTCTCCAGCTATATGAGGGATCAAGATATTTATTATCTTTATGGTCTGTTCCATAATCACAATCCACAATTGCCTGAATCAGGGTCTTTTTAGTTTCTTTAGAATTGATGTTCACCATGTAGCGCTCATTATGATAAGACCAGAATCCACCGGCCCAAGTTGCGGCCTTAAGGTGTTTTTCATTTAGCATTTTGGGTTCAATCACGAGATTGGCCAGCTTGAAATCAACATTCCGATTGAGATAATCGATACCGGCAGGATTGCCATAAATACAAAACGCCTCTTTTCCGGTCATATCTAGAAATCCTTCGACGTCTTGGTTTTTAATGTCCTTGAATGCTTCGTTCAAGACATAGGCGGGATTTTTTTTGAAACCAAAACCATATGGGTCGCAAGCGACCAGACCTAGCATAAATATGATGATGGTAACGAATTTCACCTGACTGACTCCCCATGGTTAAGACCCCTGAATTATCAGCGAAAAAGGGACTTTTTGGGAGGGGTCAGGAAGCCATTACATGGGGGTGCCCAGGAATTAGACAGTGAAAAATTTCCGTTTAGGCGAAAAGGCGTTTGGAGATTATAATTTTCTTATGAAGTACAAAAATTATTTTCACGAAACCCCCTCACGCACCGGCTCTAAGTTCCTGGAAGATTACGACCATTCCAACCATAAAAACTCAGTTTGGAATGCTTTTCTGGATTCTGGCCTTGAAGGGGTCAACGACGATGACTTTTCTATTATTCCTCGCTTACTTCCTGAGTCCTACCTGCCAGTCATTGAAAAAACCTGCAAGGACATTACGACTTTTATGTTGAAGCTTCTCTCTTTGCCCGAAAAAGAGATCCTCGCCATCGTGCCGGCGGGGCCTTTGAGAGATTTTTTAGTGGAAGAAATGCAGGTCCTGAAGTTTCGTTCAAAACGAATCACAGGGAGTTTCCGCTTTGATATGGCGGTTGTCGGGAGGCCGGATACGGCCCACCCTCCGCAACTGTTAGAAGTGAATGAAATTGGTTTTGACGGTTTAGCTCGCTCTTCTTTTTTTCAAAGTACCCTCATGAATCTCATTCCTGGCCTTGATAAAAAGGCGCGGGCCTTGGATACGGCATCGGCCGAAGTACGCAATATGAAGCGATTAGGCCCTGATATAGCCCGAATTCAGTATGACTGTTATAACTGGGATGAGCACTATCTCAAGCTGATTGCTGAAGGCATGGGAAGTAAGCTGCACTTGGTTTCTCCTAATCATTATAAAACTAAAATTGAAGCTGATTTTCCGCATCTGACGAAGAAAGATTTTACTTTCAGCAAGGGCCGCGTACGGGTGGGGAAAGACCTTTACCCCGACGCTCTTAATATGAGTTTTGCCTTCACGCTGAATGATCTCAAACGGGACGTGAAGCTTTATCAGGATTTAGTTCGCTCTCAAACTCCTCAGTACGGACCTTTTTTAACCAGTCTAGTTGCTTCCAAAACTATTCTCATTCTTTTAAGTGATGCCGGTCTGAGAAGAAAACTCTTAGGCAGTTCTGATAAACTTAACTATTCCATTCTGCCGGCCTTCTCACTCGAGGGGAATGCCGTAAAAGTTCGGGAGCACTCACCAGATTATGTCATAAAACATACTGATGGCTTTGGTGGAAGTCAGGTCTTCATGGATAAAGAAATGTTATCTTGGATTTCTCGCATTCCTGAAAATCGCCAGCATGAATGGGTTGTTCAACAAAAAACCAAACTTAATACGGTCGATGTGAACGGTTTGTTGTCCCGTCGGAAAAAGGTTATTTCAGATCTGGGAGTTTTCATTCATTACGATTGGAATGGAGAACGCTTTACCCATTTTGAGGTTGGTGGTCTGATGAGTCGTGGAACTAATAAAGGGCTTAAGGTGAACGTAAGTAGCGGTGGTCTTCAGATTCCGGTTATGCTTGAGCGCGGCCGTTAGCGAGGATAGCTGAGCGTTTCTTAAGTCTCTAAAACTCATCTCGATTGACATCGTTTGAGGCCAAATATTTATTTTTGACACGGTCAGCTTAAGAAAAAATTGGGGTTAAAATTCTGGGCAGGTAGAAAACCTTCTTAATAGAATGAATATTCCTATTTCTTTAACAAGCTGAAAATAATGGAAGTTCCAATTGAATTGAAGAAGAGATACCTGGATCGCAGGATTCAGGAGCTTGATCTCTTAAAATCGTCAGTCAGCCGCGATGATTATTCAGGAGCTTTGAGGCTCGGTCATCAGGTGAAAGGCAACGCGATGACTTTTGGTCTCCCTCAGGTGGCCCCCTTTGGAGTGGCGATTGAGTCCGCCGCTAAAATGAGAGACAAAGATTTAGTTCAAACTTTAATCAGTAAAATGGAAATACTGATCAAAGATGCTCGCTCTGCGATTCTATCTTAAGCAAGGCTTGTGCCATTGCTCAAGTGTGCTTAGATTCTTTCTGACATTCTCTCACTTGAATTCTGCCCCGATTAAAGAGAATAACTGCCCCGGCCTTGTCGGTTTATTTTCCTGAGTGAAGGATTAGAAACTCTGGGAGTTGGCACCACATTTGCTCTTTCTCTTCATACCAATTTAGAGGAGAGCATTATGCAGAAGCCAGAAGAGAAGAAAGTAAAACCAATGATGCTTGATTTTAATCAGAACCGTTTACTAAAACAGAGACTTAAAAAGCTGTTCGGCCATGGCCTCGTTGAAAATCAAAAAATGTCTGCACCGGTCATCGTTAAGTCATCAGGCGTTTTTAAGTTTTTACAGCAAGAGTATTAGTTAACTTTTTAGTGTGCGCTGACTTTTTGTCCGTGATCAATCAGACTTCTTAGCATCCACGCATTCTTTTCGTGAACCCTCATTCTTGTCACGAGCATGTCCGCCGTCACATCGTCCTCGCATTCATCAGTAAGCGAGATGACTTCGCGTGCAGTCGTCACGACGGCTTCATTGCCTTGTAATAAATTGATAATCATTTCTTCAGCTGTAGGGTGAGAGGTATCTTCTTTAATAGCAGTGACCTTGCTGAAATCTGCAAAAGATCCTGGGGCGAATTCTCCCAGAGCACGGATTCTTTCGGCCACGTCATCGATGGCGATGGCCTGTTCCTGATACTGTTCTTCAAAAAGCGAGTGGAGTGTTCCGAACATGGGTCCGGTTACGTTCCAGTGATAGTTTTGAGTTTTAAGATAGAGCAAATAAGAATCTGCTAAAAGTTTAGAGAGTCCTTTTGATACGGCCTTCCGGTCTCTCTCAGTGATCCCAATGTTAATGTCCTGTGCAGGTTTTTCGCCCGAGTTTTTGCCAGTAGTGGTGAGCATTCTAGACTCCTTTTATAGTGGTCCTTACCTCTTAAAAAAGCAACAACGATGCCACGAGGGCCTTCTTTCAAATCATGAGCTTATAGCTTCTTTGGTTATTTGATGGGGAGATTTTCCTCGAATGAACTGCTTATTATGCCTCGTCAAAACAGAGTAAAGCTTTTTAGTTCGTCCCTAAGCCACTGAAAAATTAATAAGTACCAGCTGTGGCATCAATCATGCTCTTTAATAACGTATATGCCATTCTCCAAGGAGGAAATCATGAAAGAGCAAATCAACACGGACACTTCAAAAAAGATTCCACGCAATCCTTCTAATCCAAAATGGAAATCACCCGCAACTCCCGCGCCAGAGGAGAGTGAGAATGATCAAACGGAATTTGGTGCAGAAGAAGGTGAAGAGTTAAACGAAAATGAATCAGAAATTGATACAACTGTTCCTGATAAGACGGAAGTCGATTTAGACCAAACAGGAATCAGCAATGCGAATGAAGAGCAGTCAGGTAGCGCTGGTCCCCATTGAAATTTTAAAGATAATTTTTTTGAGTTTAATTTTGATGTCAAAAAAAGACCCACCGAAGAGTGGGTCTTTTTCGTTTGTCGAAGATTACAACAATCGCAGAGTGTCCGAATTCAAATCGCGAATAGTCTTACGACAAGTCGTATCAGCGCGCGAAGCGATTTCCTCCAGCACCATCTGAACTTTTTGCGAATAATCTTTACCGTAAACTCCGTTAGAAAATTCATCTAACAGAAAGCTTGTTTCGGTACCCAGTTGCGAATCTCCCAAAGTACTCAAGTAGCGACCATAACCTTCCCCAGATCGTCGCAATTCCTTAAGCTCTCTAAATTCCCCCATGCTAACCACGTTCAACTTGCTCATTTTTCCCCTCAATTTTTTAAGACCAGGCCATCATGGCAGAGGTCTTATCCCCTATGATTTCAAACCCGAGGCCAAATTCCCGGTTGCGAGGTCATGAATCATTTATAAAGCCCTTATAAGAAGTAGGGATGACCTCGACAAGTATAGTTCGGCGATTACCATTAAGATTTGTAAAGATTACTGATAATGCAGGGCTAAATACTGAATTTTTTTACCGTTTTCACACCAAACTTCAGAGACATTGTGCGTCTAAGAACGAAAAAGGGGAGCCTTTTCGGCTCCCCTTGATGTCACCGACCAGGAAGGTCAGTTATTAAGCATTCTTTTTGAACCAAGTCTTAGAACCAGCAGTATCTGGCTTCATTGTATCAGCACCTTTTTTCCAGTTAGCTGGGCATACTTCACCTGACTTAGCAGTGAATTGGTAAGCCTCAACCAAACGAAGAGTTTCATCAACAGAACGACCTACTGAAAGGTTGTTGATGGTAGAGTGTTGAATAACGTTTTTATCATCAATGATGAAGAGACCACGAAGAGCTACGCCATCATTAACAAGAACTTCAAAATCACGAGCGATTTTTTTATCCAAATCAGCAATGATTGGGAATTTAACTTCACCGAGACCACCATCGTTGCGAGGCTGTTTAGTCCAAGCAAGGTGAGAGAAATAAGAATCAACAGAACAAGCAATCAACTCGCAACCCATAGCTTTGAATTTATCAGAAGCCTCAGAGTAAGCGATGATTTCAGTAGGACATACAAAAGTGAAATCGAGTGGGTAAAAGAAAAGAACTTTCCACTTACCATTGTAGTCTTCTGTAGAAATAGTTTTTTCAGCGCCGTTAACGAGAGCTGATGCTTTAAAATAAGGGGCTTGGTTACCAACTAAACGTGCCATTGAGGGCTCCTAATTGAGAGAGTTAAATAATATGAACCCAAGAAATCTAGTCCCATAGAGAGAAAAAAACAAGACAAGGCGTTTCAGGACCCTTGTTTATTGGCCAACAATGCCCATCTTTTAAAAATGGGGGCTTAGGGTAAAATTTAATCTCAAGAATTAGCGTATTTTTCCGATAAGCTTGAACAAACATATCAACCATTTCAATGGTTAAGAAGGACGCACATGAGTGATAAGCCAATGGGGTATATCCCAAATCCGATCGTCATTGAACAAACAGCTCGTGGGGAACGTCAGTACGATATTTACTCTCGTCTTCTCCTCGATAGGATTATCTTTTTGGGAACAGAAGTGAATGATGTTGTGGCCAATCTTTTGGTCGCTCAAATGCTTTTCTTAGAACAGTCTGATCCTGAAGCTCCTATTCATTTTTATATCAATTCTCCAGGAGGATCTGTTTACGCCGGTCTTGGTATCTACGATATCATGCAACACGTAACCTGCCCGGTTTACACTTACTGCGTAGGGATGGCAGCGTCGATGGGATCACTGCTTCTTCAAGCGGGACATCCTGGACACAGATATTGTTTACCACATGCACGCATTATGATTCACCAACCATTGGGTGGAGCGCGCGGGCAAGCTACTGATATCGAGATTCAGGCGAGAGAAATACTCGACCTTAAAAAACAATTGAACAACATTTACGTTAAGCATACTGGCAAGAAATACGAAGAGGTTGAGAAGGCCTGTGACAGAGATAATTATCTCGATCCGGGTCGTGCTAAAGAGTTCGGGTTGATCGACAATATTATTATTCCTAAAGGTAAAGCAGTTAAGAAAGCATAAGCTAAAAAAAGGCGATTATGAGTAAAGAGAAAGCAGGCGGATCTTACGGGAGTTTAAACTGTAACTTTTGTGGGAAATCACAGAAAGAAGTTAAAAAGCTTATTGCTGGTCCAGGTGTTTACATCTGTGATGAGTGTATCGAACTTTGTAACGACATTATCTACGAAGATTCAGTTAAGGCAGTGACAAAATCAGCTACGGACAATGTTCCTAAGCCTCACGAAATCAAGCTTCACCTTGATAACTACGTGATTGGTCAGGACCGTGCTAAAAAGATTATTTCGGTAGCGGTACATAACCACTATAAACGTATCTCGTACAAGTCTGCGACTCGCGAAGGCGACGAAGTAGAACTGGCGAAATCAAACATCTTGCTTGCAGGTCCAACTGGATCAGGGAAAACTCTCATCGCTCAGTCACTCGCTAAGTTTTTGAACGTTCCATTTGCTATCGCAGATGCAACGACTCTGACTGAAGCAGGCTACGTAGGGGAAGATGTAGAGAACGTTATCCTTTCACTTCTTCAAAACTGTGATTTCGATGTTGAGCGTGCTCAGCGCGGGATTGTGTACGTGGATGAGATCGATAAGATTGCCCGTAAGTCTGAAAATCCATCGATCACTCGTGACGTTTCTGGTGAAGGTGTACAACAAGCACTCCTTAAACTCGTTGAAGGATCTGTTGCGAACGTTCCACCTAAGGGCGGTCGTAAACATCCTCAGCAGGAATATATCCAAGTTGATACGAGAAACATTCTTTTTATCTGTGCTGGTGCTTTCGTAGGTCTGGATAAGATTATTGAGAAGCGTATGACTAAGTCTAAGTCTGTAGGACTGACTTCTAACAATACGAACGAAAAAGAAGCTAAGACTCACTTCGAAAATCTAGGCGCAATTGAGCCGGGGGATTTGGTGAAATTTGGTTTGATCCCGGAATTCATCGGTCGTCTCCCGATTACAGCGATGCTGGAAGAATTGGATGAGGCTGCTCTGGTATCTATCTTAACCGAGCCTAAGAATGCTGTAGTAAAACAGTATCAAAAGCTTTTTGATTTTGACGGGATTGATCTGGAATTTACTCCGGATGCTATCCTTGAAATCGCTAAGACAGCTATGAGCAAGAAAACAGGAGCTCGTGGTCTTCGTGCCATCCTTGAGCAGGTGATGCTTGATGTGATGTACGAGCTTCCAAGTAACGAAAAGGTTTCAAAATGTATCATTACCAAAGATGCCATCATGGGTACCGGCAAACCTGTCCTTGAAGAAGGTGAGCGCAAGAAAAAGTTAGAAAGTAAGACTGGTGCCAAAGCCGCCAAGAAAATCGAGAATGCCTCTTAATTTCTTGGAATTCCTGACTTTCTAAACAACAAAGTACTATTGGAATTTTAATCATTTTAGTCGGGCCGGGAATTTTTTCCCGGCCTTTTTTTTTCTTTGGGAGTTCTGAAATTTCGTGGGATACTTATTTGTAACAACCTCATGAATGAGGTGAAAGGTCGAAAGGCCATTGGTTAGATAGGAAAAGGCGCAGGAGGTGCTATGTCCGATAAGAAGTCTGAAGCTGTTAACAACTTCCCACTCCTTCCACTACGTGATGTGATTATTTTTCCACACATGGTAGTGCCGTTATTCGTAGGTCGTGAGAAGTCTATCTCCGCCCTCGAAAAAGCTGCAAAAAATGGAAACGAGCTCTTTTTAGTAACACAAAAAGATGCCTCAGTTCTGAATCCCGAAAGAGAAGACGTGTATGACATTGGTACTGTAGTAAGTATCATTCAGATGCTTCGTCTTCCTGACAACACTGTTAAAGTGTTGATCGAAGGGAAATACAGAGCAAAAATTAAATCATTCCGTTGCGAAAATGATGGCTACTACTCAGAAGTTGAGAAGTGTGGCGATATCGTGGAGTCAGACGTAGAAGTAGAAGCTTCTATGCGTTCAGTGAAAAACATTTTCGAACAATACGTGAAACTCAATAAGCGAATTCCTCCTGAGCTTTTGATGTCAATCTCGTCAATCACTGATCCGTCTAGGTTGGCCGATATCATCGTTGCCCACTTAACGATGAAAATTCCTGAGAAGCAAGACATTCTGAATGCAGTGAACGTGGATACACGTTTGCAACTTCTTCTCGAGAAAATGCAAGGTGAAATCGAAATCATCAACGTTGAGAAGAGAATCCGTTCACGTGTGAAAACACAAATGGAAAAATCTCAGAAAGAGTACTACCTGAATGAGCAGATGAATGCGATTCAGAAAGAACTTGGAAATAAAGGCGATGAGAAGTCGGACTCAGCTGAGATCGAAGAAAAACTCAAAGCTAAAAAAATGCCTGAAGAGGCCCGTGAAAAAGCAAACAAAGAACTGCGTAAACTTAAGTCGATGTCTCCGATGTCTGCTGAAGCCGCTGTTGTTCGTAACTACCTCGACTGGATGGTATCTCTTCCTTGGGATGAGTATACTCAAGACGATAATTCTGTAGCAAAAGCTCGTGAGATCTTGGATAACGACCATTACGGTCTCCAAGATGTTAAAGAAAGAATTGTCGAGTATCTATCAGTTCGTTCTTTAGTTAAAGACGACACTCGTGGAACTCTTCTTTGTCTTGCTGGTCCTCCAGGAGTTGGTAAAACATCAATTGCCAAATCTCTTGCTGAATCTCTTGGTCGTAAATTTGTTCGTATCTCTCTCGGGGGCGTACGTGATGAAGCTGAGATTCGTGGTCACCGTCGTACATACGTAGGAGCGATGCCAGGGAAAATCATCTCTGCTCTAAAAAAAGCGGGATCTTCTAACCCCGTTATCCTTTTGGATGAGATCGATAAAATGAGTTCAGACTTTAAAGGTGATCCAGGAGCAGCAATGCTCGAAGTACTGGATCCAGGACAGAACAAGGCTTTCGGAGATCACTATATCGAGTGTGAATATGACCTTTCGAAAGTTATGTTCATTATGACTGCTAACGATCTTGGAGCTATCCCAGGTCCACTTCGTGACCGTATGGAAATCATCCATATCGCGGGTTACACTCCTGATGAGAAGATGCAGATCGCAAAGAAGTACCTTCTTCCAAAATCTACAGAATCTCACGGACTCAAAAACTACCCAGTAGCAGTAGCTGATAAAATTCTCATGAACATCGTTCGTGGGTATACAAAAGAAGCTGGTGTACGTGAGCTTGAACGCTTGATGAACACAATCTCTCGTAAAATTGCGACTGAAGTAGTGACTGAAGATGTTAAAGAAGGCCGAAAGTTTAAAGTGGACGAGAAAAATCTTGAAAAATATCTTGGTCCAATTAAATACGACCGCACTGGCATCGAAGATCAGCCACAAATTGGTCTCGTGAATGGTCTTGCTTGGACATCTGTTGGTGGTGAACTTCTGAATATCGAAGTTGTCACTGTCCCAGGTAACGGTAAGATTCAGGTTACTGGTAACTTGAAAGAAGTCATGAGAGAGTCTGCTTCTGCTGCTCTATCATATGTTCGCTCAATCTCGGGCCGCCTTGGTGTAGACCATGAGTGGTACTCGAAGAACGATATCCATATCCACGTTCCAGATGGTGCTACTCCTAAAGATGGCCCTTCTGCTGGTGTGACCATGGCCACTGCTTTGACTTCTGCCATCGCCGGCATCCCTGTTCGTCAGGACGTTGCCATGACTGGTGAGATTTCACTTCGTGGACGTGTTCTTCCAATCGGTGGACTCAAAGAGAAGATCCTCGCTGCTAAACAAGCAGGAATCACGACGGTCATCATTCCTAAGAAGAATGAGAAAGATCTCGTTAAAATTCCAGCAGAAATCATGGATGGGATGGAGATCCGCCCAGTCTTTGAAGCCGAAGAAGTGTTAAGAATCGCTCTTAACCTTACGAAGCCAGAAGAGTTCATGAAAGTACGTGCGCTTAAAGTTCTTGAGGGTGAGTCGAATCTCGAAGTTGCTAACTAAGAAGTTTTAAAGAACCCGGCTTCGGCCGGGTTTTTTTTTGTCTAAATTTTAGATCGATGAATACTATCTATCTAATAAACCACTTTCACTGGAGAAAGTGAGTGAGTATCTCTTAACAATCCAAAGATTTCGGTTAATTAAGCTGTGTAAGTTTTACACCGGCGTCACAGCATTTTCTTTTTTTCGGCTATGATTCCAAGGATTTTTTAAATTCTTCGGAGAATATATGCAAAAAACAACCATCGTATTGTCGACAGCTATCCTTGCTACCCTTATTTCTACAGGTAAAGTTCTGGCACAGAATCTTCCTGATGAAATAAATCATCCGCAATACTTACGTACTTATCAAAATCTTGAACAAGTTCTTGCGACTAAAACTTCTGAGTTATCAAAACTCTCAAGCGATAAAGCTGCGATTGTAGCTGCCATTTCTCAAATGGAACAAGATCAATCTCAGCTTCCTGCTAGAAATGCACAACTTCAACAATTGATCGCGACCAAAAACCAAGAGCTAGCTAAAATTAATTCTGATATTGGTGCTCTTGATTCTATTTTGGGCCAGGTCGGTGTTGACCTCAGCAACCTTGATGCGATCATTGCTCAGTTGTCGGCCGATTTAAATAATCAAAACATTTCTGCTCGCCAGCTTGAAGATGCTCGTAAAAATGCTCGCCAAGCAGTTGCTCAAATTGATGTTCGTCTTCAAAGGGAACTTCGTGATGAAGATCAATCAGTAAGAGCAGTCGATGGTCTAAACAACACAATTGCTAATTCAGCTCAGAAAATTAATGAGCTTGATCGTGATCGTCGTGATCTGACAAGAGATGTTGAGGCCTTTAAACGTCAATTACCACAAGCGAAGACAGATCTTGCTGTTAAACAAAACCAATTAAATGATAAAAAAGTGAAACTCAAAGAAGCTCAAGAAAAAATTGGCGCCATACGTGCTGAGCTTGTCTCTACAAAAACAAATCTTTCTCAAGCTGAGAGTGAACTCTCTCCTTTGAAAGCAAAACTAGCAGCTCTAAAAGCTGAGATGGAAAGACTTTCTCCAGAGATTAAACGCCTAACTCAAGAGAATAGAGATCTGTCTGCAAAAATTAAAACGAACAAAGATAAAATTACCGCCTCTGGGATCGATGCTGCTCGCGCAAAAGTAACGACCATTTCAAATGATATGCAAAGCCTTCGTGACCAGTCTGAAAACGCTAAAGCAGCTCTCCTTGCTGCTCAAGAAGCTATCAAAGCAGACCAAGGTCAGATCAACGATCTTCGTACTAAAATACGTGAGCTTGAAAGATCAGGTGCAAATCCCGCTGAACTTGCTCGCCTTAAGCTTGAAGTTGAAGCCGTTGAAAAACGTGTCGCTCCAAAGCGATTAGAAATTGCTCGTTTGAATAAACAGGTTGAGTCTATTGCTGTTGCCCTTGCACCGAAGGAAGCCCAGTTAAAAGCCGCAGAAGATGAAGTCAGTAGAATTGATAATAGTAACGCTTCTCTTCGCACAGAGATTGCTAGCGCTGAAGCTAAAATTTCAGCGAATGAAACAGTTATCGCTCAACAAACTCAAGCGAACTCTGGCGTAGCAGCTCAAATCGCAGAGGCGGAAGCAGCTCTCAAGCCTATTCAGGCCAAAAGTGATGCTCTTGCTCTGGAAGTATCGAACCTTGAAAAACAAGAATCAACTTTAGCTACGACCATTTCATCATTCACTGGTGATGTGGCCCGTCTAGACAAAGAAGTCTCTGAAATGGTTGCTCGAGTAGCACAGATGGAAACGACGGTAGCGTCGGCACCTCAAGAACTTAGACGTATTGAACTTCACCAACGTCAGCTTTCAGAAACAGTTCAACAAAAGCGCCTTGAGCTCATTCGTGAGCAGAAGCTTCTTGATCGAATTGTTCAGGACAGAATTCAAGTTCAAAGAGAAATGGAGAATGCTCAAAGAAACCTTGGAAACATCCAGGCCAACCTTGATCAAACTCAAAGTATTATTTCTGTTCTTAGTCAAAAACTTCAAGTTGAGAATCAAAAGCGTTCAGCTCTAATAAGCTACAACCAAGATTCGATCTCTAAACGTGAAAGTCTAAAAAACGCGAAGGCCAGTGCTGAGGCATTGGTGAATAGCTCCAATCAAGAAATATCTGATAACAATCAAGATATCGCAACAATTGCTCGTCAGCTTCCTATTAAGCGTAGCGAACTCAATGTGATCTCTCCGAAAGTTGTTGCAGCTGCTGCTGCCGTAGAAGATGCTCAAGTAAAGGCTGACTCTGCTGAAACTGCATTTCAAGCTCGTCTTGCCCAGTACGAAACTCAACTTGCAAATGCAAAATCTCTAGGGACTCAGAAAGCTCAGATCGGAACGACCGATGGTTTGAAGATGGGGACTGCTGATGCGAAGGCTAAAGCCAATAAGTTAGCAGCAGAAAACGCAGCTGCAGAAGCTAAATGGGAAGCTCTAAGACGTGGTTACGTTCGCGGTGAAATCAATGGTTTTGTAACTGGTCGTGATATTGGATTATCGAATCTTTCAGAAGCTACTCGAGGAGATGCGGAAGGCAAAAACGCTGGGGCCATCCGCGCCAAAAATCAAGCAGAGATGGTTCTCAAGCCAGCATTCTACCTTGAAGAACTTGACCGTCGTATTAAAGAAGACGTAATCTCAAAGATCTCTAAGTCAGTTCTTGCTGTTTCTGCTCAAGATTACGTCAGTTTAAGACAATCATCTCTAGGTTCTAAATCTATGATGGCAGAAGAAATAATTCCTGCTCTCTCTCAAATGGAGATCAATCGATCAAATGGTATCATCTCTGCACTCGATACAATGATTGAGCAATCAGCAGTAGAAATCAGCAACATTCTTATTAGTCGTAACCGCATTTCTAATGCAAATGCTGCTTATTCAATTCCTAGTGCAGGGGAGAACACTAACACTGCGAACTGTTCAACTGTTTATAAAAACGTTAAAGAGTTCGTTGATGCCTGTAAAGCTGAGTACGCTTCAAAATACCAAGATCTTTTCGAATCAGCTCACAGATCGACATTCTTTAGTCAGTATCCAGCTGCTTTCAAGGCCCAACTTGATAACGTGTTTGACTCCGAACTTGTTCGGCTTTACCCAACTTACTTGAAAGAAGCGACTAACGTTGGCCAGGAAGTAGGGATCAGTACAGGTAAGATGGAAATCTATAAATCTAACTATGATCGCGCGGAGATGGTCTCATACGATGCTAACCTTGCTATCGAAGAAGACCGTGTAGACGGCGAAGCCACTGCAATGGTTAACGACTACATTAATACAAATGGCGTGTTGACTGTTAATTCCCAAGCAAAACTTGAAGCTACTGTTATACCTGGGGCAGCAGTAACATTGAATCTTGATGTTAAAAACGTTGGTCAGGTTGCTTCTTCTGGAACATCTTTGATTCGTGTTCTTCAGGTTTCACCAAATGTGATCCTTGTCAGTCGTGAAGGATCGCTTGGTGTCGTAGGTCCACGTTCATCAATTAAACTCGCTGCTTTAACTGCAACAATTTCTGATTCTGCGATGCCAGGGACGACCGCCATCATTGCTGGTGAGATCATTCACCCTGGTCACAAGTACCGAGCGACTCGTGTTGAATCTTTCCGAGTAGAAAAAAATATTGCTGTGAATCCAGCAATTGAAACGACGGTCGAATATGACGCTTCCCCGAAAGTCAGTAATCTTTTTGGGACAAAAAAACACGATATTGACTTCACGGTCACACCTAAGTTCAATGGCGTTAATTCAGGCTATACAGTAACTCTAGAAGAAGTGGGCTCAAACTACGCAACCATCCTCACTGGAACTGCTAATACTCCAGTATTAAGTCGAGGTGCTCAGAAAAAGGTCACCTTTACCTACAAGCTTGAAAAAGCCTCTAGAGCTAAGTCTGTTACTTTTAGGGTAACTGTGAGGAACGGAGACTCAGTTGTTAAAGCTCAAGATTACCAAATCATTCCAAAATAATTTATTTGGGGGGCCGCAGAATAATTCAGTGGCTCCTTTTTTTCTTTTGACAAAAAACCTAGGACTCAATTAAGATGTTGCCTGATTCGTCATGTGGGCGTTTAGCTCAGCTGGGAGAGCGCTACCCTTACAAGGTAGATGTCGGGGGTTCAATCCCCTCAACGCCCACCAAATCAAAGAATTGGTATAAATTAAGCTCCGCGAGGGGCTTTTTTTATTATTTCAACTGCTTCATTATAGATATCAATCCTTCTTTCTCGCACCAACGGCGAATTTCGTCACAGTCAAGTTTATTGAGTTTAGAAATCTCAATGGCAATCTCACGAATGCGACAAAAAGTTGCAAACTGCCTCGCTTAAATGGTGTTGCTAAAAAAAGTTCATCTCTTCTCACGCATTAATTCAAAAGTGAGCGGGGTTGTGTTGTGGGACAGGGGGAGCTTAAATAAGTGGGATTTGATCCGCTCTTTGTTGTGAATCACACTTGCGCGACTCTACGAGCTAACGTGAACCGACTTATACGAAAGACTTGGTGTACGACCAAGGATCCTCAAAGGCTTCAGGATCACTTAGATATCTTTATGTTTTTTTATAATCAAAGACTGCTAGAGAATGGGCTAACACCATTTTAGTGAAATCGATTTACTTCTTCTTCTTTTTTCTGCTTGGATTATAGATCATCAATTTTATACCCATGCTATTACCCATGAATCCTAGATTATAGGTCTGCTTTCCATCCAAAAAACCATGGTTTTGGTGATAGAACCCCAACTTGTTTTCATAGAATATTCCTACTTTTTCTTTTTTTGTATTGAATTCAATCCGATTGGTAACACTGCCACCAAAACCCTGAATGTATTGGCTGTCATTGTATTCATCAAATTCAAACCATTCATTGGGTTTAATCACCGTGCTTCGATTTGCCCCCCCCATAACTCCAACACCAACACTAGGGATGAAACTCATCGAACCCACTTCAGTATCAAATAATTTAAATCGATACCCATATCCAATTTCAAAAGTCATCTGTTTGTGAGTATTGGCGTTCCGAACTAACTCACTTTCACCAGGTGTTTGATTCCAACCATCATGAGGCTTATTGAGAGGAACATATCCGTCGACTAGAGTACCGTCTATACTTCCTTTGACGTATTTCACTTGGTCTGAAGCTTGTAAAAACTTAGGATGAAACGCGGAAAGAAAGAACTCATGCCCATTTTTCTCAAGACTGACCGTAAAAGTATTTGATGGTTCATCAATCATCTGTAAAGGATTGCTTCCAGGTTTTTTCCACTCTGAAAGAGTGAAGAATTCGCGAGAACTCCTTTCGGCCCATTCGTAATCTTTTATCTCAACGTTATATCGAGAGCTTTGAATTCTCATGTCGGAGTTAAAATAAGTAGTATAAGAGTGACTTGCATAAAAGCGAAGTTTCCACTTCTCTTGCTTCGCTTGAAGAGGCGGACGACAGTCAGTGGCAGAAATCTGTGGTATAGTATTAAATAATGCTAAAGTTTCAGAAAGCATATCTTCGGTTTCTAGTTTTAAATATTGATTACAAAATCCGCTGTCTATAACAACAATTGCTTTTTCATCTACGTCCATTTTGCCCTGGCATAAATCTTTCAGATTACCGGCCGCCCAGGCTTGTGAACATATTGATATTAAAATTGTTAAAATTAATGGTTTTTGCATAAGTGCTCTTTATTACATAATGAATACCTTATCGGATTTGTTGACTCTTAACTTTAATAAGTCATCAGATATTGTCTAGGCCAAGCGATTAAGTCCTATTCAGTAAAAACAAATTGAATTTCTCTAAACATTTTAAAGGGATGGAGGTTTTATAGAAAGAGTTTACATGTCGTCAAAG
>JBBARF010000043.1:0-26505 GCA_040399925.1 Bacteriovoracaceae bacterium | reverse complement strand
TAAGCGCTCCATAAAATCTGGGTGGTGAGCAATTTCATTTTTTAGTTTTTCCATATCAAGTTCAGACATCCCTCCAGTTTTATTGAAGGTATCTGCGATGATCTTGGCCTTTTGTTGAACACCTGGAGTGTCGTAGTTCGCAAAGGCCATCATGAGCATGAAAAAACAAGAGAGGAGTGACATAAGATCGGCATACGAGGTGAGCCACCCTTCAGGTTCGTCTGGCGGTGGCGATGGAAATTTTTTACCCATGACTATCTAGCTCCCTGAATTACTGTTTTCCAATCGAGTCTATCTCCGGGAAGAAGAAATGAATTTAATTTTTCTGCAACCATGATCGGGTTTTCTTTAGCGTGAAGGAGTTTTACGCCTTCGATTATGATTCTATTTTTGAGGTAAGTTTCTTTTGCCTGTTCAACCAGGTTATCTGCGAGGGGAAGGAAGCCAAAGTTTGCGAGCACGGTTCCGTAGAGAGTTGTAATAAGACAAATCCCCATGGCAGGCCCCACTCGCTTAATAGCATCTGCACCATTTAAGTTCGCAAGAAGAACAATCATCCCCATGGTTGTCCCCATCATCCCGAAGGCCGGTGGGTATTTACCTACGATTTTAAGTTTTCCAGCATCTTCACTGTAGAGATGGAATAAATTGTCGTTACGCTCCTCCATCACGACAAAAACTTGGTCAGCTGTGAGGACACCGCCATCAAGCATTTGTACGCTTTCTTTGAGAAAAGGATCAGTGGCACGGTCACCGATGGATTTAAGAGTTTCACCTTTCCGATAGCTCTCAACAGATTGAATAATCTCACTTATTAAACCAGCGAAATTTACGTTTTTACCTTTCACCACTCGCATAAGTCCGAATTTAATCATCGTAAACATTCGTTTATACTGAAATGAGAGTGCTGTGGCAGCGATCACCCCTCCGAACACAATAAAGAGGCTCGGAAAATCGTAGAAGATTTTAAGTGAATCTCCTCCAGAGAGGATTAGTCCATAGATGAAAACCCCAACAGACAGAAACATGGCCGAAATTACACCAAAATTCATTAAATACCTCACTTTACGTCATTATCTCCCAAAAAAATAAATGTTTATAAAAAAATATATTTGCCGATAAGTCTAAAGGATAGAACTTAATACCTTACGGGATCAGTATGAACTCATTGAGAAGTGCTGATGAGCAATCAGCAAATACTTCCTCGGATAAAATCGCGGAAGAAAGAGAGATAACCGAACTACTTGCCACTTTGGTTAGGGCCCATTACCTTGAAAAATCGAGTAAGTTTCAGCTTGCATTAGATTTTGAGAAACTTTTTAAGCTCGATTCCTTAGAAAACTTAAAGTACCTAGAGGAGTTAGGAAGACTTCGGACTCTTGAGCAACTTGTTCAGTTAGATAATCTAAAAGAACTAGGGAAGCTTCGTGACCTTTCTCACTTACCTGAGCTGCGCTCACTTTCTCACCTTGAAAAATTAAAGGAACTAGAGGCCCTGAGCAAACTCGACCGACTAACTCAGCTCAATCAGTTAGATAAGCTCGAGGAGTTAAAATCTATCGATAAACTTTCTCAGCTTAAAGAACTCGATAAACTGAACATCATCCACGTTTTAGGCAAAATTTTACAAGATCATCAAAACACCTTAGGGCCTCTCATTCATCTTGATAGTTTAACTCAGCTAAAAAACCTAAGTGAACTTAACCGTCTTTCTGAGCTAACTCAGCTGAGTCAACTTGAGCAGCTCAACAAGCTTGAAAAACTTGATCGCATTGAGGATGCTCGTTTTGCGAATCGTTTGGATAAATTAGATAAGCTCGATATTCTTCAAAAAGGGACTCGATCTTTAGTCATTCAACAATTTATTGGATTCGGTCTTGAAATTTTTAAGCTGGGGATAGCAGGACTTCTAATCGTATTTCTGCTTAGTAGAGAAACTGGAAGAGAGATCGTCGTAAAGGCTTTACCGGCGATTGGATTTGGTAGTGCTGCCCAAGTTAGTCTTGGCCTCAAGCTTTTAATTGGCGAAATGCCTGCGGCTGATTTTGCGGCCATAGTGTCCGATGTAAGGAACAGAATTGATGCCGAAATTAGTACTGTAACATCACCTGATAGCTCATTATCTATTGATAGGAGACTACAACTTATAGAGCAGATTAATTCGTATTCTTTTCAAAGCTCAGGGATTAATTTGAGTACTGAATCCAAGAAGAAACTTATCGATGCTATGAATAAGCTCGAGCTTCGTAGTATTGAGAAAATGGATTATGAGATTGCGATTGCCAACGGCAAAGGTGACGTTGAATCTGAGCGAAAATTACGTGAAATAAAAATACTTTTTGTTCAAAAGCAATATCCTAAAGTCCTTGAGATGGTTCTGCCTCAATGGGGGGAGAAAGACTCCATGACTTCTGCAGCGATTGTTGCCCTTACAACTTTAAAACTACAAGATCCTGAGACATTAGAAGATATCTTGCGAAGAGAATTTCCTCGTAAAGGAGATATTTCAAAGTGAGAGTCAGTACAGTTTTAGTTTTATTTATTTCGCTTTTACTTTCTAGCTGTGTAGGAACGGTTGAAGATTCTAATAAAAACTATACTGAAACTATTGAAAACCCAAAATTGCCACTAACATTTCAGGGTATATTTTCTGCTAGTGCGATTTCGGATACTAAGATCGAAGTTTTCTTTTATCCAGCCACGGGTGGATCGGGCACTTACACGTACGACATCATCGTTGCAAGCAATCCTGTTCCTTTTTCTGTCCCATCCGATGTTCTTAAGCCAGATTTTAGAGGACTTCTTAAATATACGCTAACAGGACTTTCAAAATTATCGACTTATTCAATTAAAGTTGAAGTTAGAGAAAAAGATAGCAACATTCAAAGTACCTCTAATATCGCGAGAACAGTTCAGACCTTTGATAACCAGGTTGCAGATTTTCAAGGGATTTCTTCGGCATACAATATGCCAGGACAAGATGGTAAGGATTCATTAAAAGTTCGTTGGACTCCGGCCCGTGCATCTGGTGGACTTACTTTACAAGACTGGGATCCAAGATCTTATGAGGTTGTTCTTGTAGATTCTACAAGATTAACTCCTAATGATATGGATCTCCCCTATTCTAGTGCTCAAGGTCGTTGGGTCGCTAGCTTCAACTCTGATGAAACCTTGAACGAATACATTGTCCGAGGTCTACCTACCAAAACAAAATTTTACGTTAGAATTCGTGCTCTTCATGAAGCATCAACAAACGATGTCTACAACCCAAAGAAGCGAAGCGAGTTGAATACTAATTATGTGACGATTTCGACACTATCAGCGGAGTTAGCCGACATAAAATTTGAGCCGGATGCTTTTGCTGTGACACTGGCCAATGGTGAACAGGGACTGAGTGCTGTTAACTCAAGTTGGAAGCAAGCTGAGGGCGTGTTTGATCACTACCGGATTTATTATGGCTTAACAGGAGGTGGAGTAGGGTCTGGATCGCTTCCGGCAAATTGTCTTTCTCCTCTTCTTTCTCCTGTGGGAGCAACAGTTTTTTGTAAAAAGGTTGCCTTTAATTTAACGAGTTCACCTTCGACAGGCCTTACTGCATATACTTCTTACGAAGTAGTTTTAGTCCTCTGTGCCAATACGGCTTGTGGACCCTTAGATCGAATTTTGTCCCCAGTAAGAACAATTGTAACTGACCCTAATACACCCAATTTTAACGGTGTACGAGATGTTATGAGTTCCCAATCCATTTCAGAAGTTGGTAACTTATACGTCAGGTATGATCCTCCGAATTTTACCTCAGGCTTCTTTGAAGGCTTAGTTTTAAAAATGCGTCGTACCATCGACGGTACTGATGCCGCTGTTGAAATTACCGGTTCTACTCCTATTTTTCACATGGATTACAATATGCTTACTAATAACCAAATCGTCGTTAAAGGTGTGGGGTATCTCGATGTCGAGCCCTATTGTTTTACTCTTTATCCCTATAAAATAGGTCTAGATGGTGTGACTCGAAATGAGATGCCTAACAATATCTGGAAATGTATCCAACCTAGAGTCGAGGCTCCAACCAACCAGCAGTTCCTCGGTTTAAACTCAGCTTCCTCTGACCGTGATTCAGTGAACCTCACATGGCAGGTGCCGACTTCAGGGATCTTCTCCCACTACGAGTTGTTCTGGAGAAAGCAGTCTGGAGCGGGACTGGTTTGGGGTGATGCCATTTCACAAACAAGTAATTTTAATTACACCAATTACGGCAGACTTCTCGTTGATGCCGAAGAAACCAATATTACTCTGACAGGATTTAGTGATGGAGACTATACTTTTGGTATTCTTACTTATTTCACCTACGTGACTGATGGAGGAAGCGTGACACTGAGAAGCGAAACAAATGCTAATTTAAAAAGATGTTCTGTGAATAATGCTTCTGTGGTCTTGATTGTTTGCCAGTAATGGCAAATGATCGAAATATAAAAATAAAAAAATCTATTTAAATTCTTTATACGGTTTATGATAAAGCCAACTTCAGCTAGTGGAAGCTTTCAGCTCCTCAGACTGAAGTGCAAATTAATGAAGCGATCTCAAACTTCAAAGTTCGTTGCGCGACGGCCGTTCCTGCTGTTTACGTTAAACGAATTGAATCTCTTGGTTTATAACAATTTTGATATTGTGACGACTTCATCAAATGCTTTCTACCGAGGTTACGGTGATTCTCACCGTTGTCGTATTATTCAGTTCTAGTATTTAAAGGCCTCTACTTTCTAGTAGAGGCCTAATTCAAAAATTAATCTTCAATTTCTAGTTCTACATACAGTGGTAAGTGATCCGAAAGCTTCTTCCAATGCTTTTCATTCAAGGCCAGGGCTTTTGTCGGCTTTACTTTGTGACAATAAAATCTATCCAGTGACAAGGTCGGCATAAATGAAGGGAACGTTTTCGGGTATTTTCCATGCAGATGTTTAAAGGCTTCTAGAGCGTTTAGTTCACTTTCCATAAAGGGAGAGATTTTCTGGTTCCAGTCATTGAAATCTCCCACCAGAATCCAAGGCAGGGCAACGTCAGGCTTCATCTTTTGTATGATCATCTGGACTTGTTTATCACGACCACGCTGAGTGAGATTCAAGTGAGTGTTGGCGAGAATGATTTCTTTACCGGTTTCTGGTATTTGAATCTTCGCCTTAAGTAGACCTCGATGCTCGAAGCTATTAGTAGAAATGACATGGTTTTCCCAGTCAATGATGGGAAACTTACTTAAGATCGCATTCCCATGATGGCCTTCATCATAGACGGCATTTTTACCGTAAGCGTAGTGGGGCCAGACTTCATCGGCAAGATATTCAAATTGAGCAGCCGTTTTCCAGTCAGGGATTTTGCTTTTCTCGTCGGTATGATCTCCCACAACTTCTTGTAAAAAGAGTATGTCGGCATTCAGGTCGCGCAGGGCTTTTTTAATATCATTCAGGATGAAATCCCGATTACCGATCGTGAAGCCTTTATGAATGTTGTAAGAGAGAATGCGTAATTTCATTTTTAAAACCAATATTTAAAGAGAAAAAATAAACGTCCTAGTATTTTATCCTGAAAATTTCTATGACTTAAGCTCTCTTCATCGATGACCATCTGGCCTTCACAGGATCTGACAAAATCATCACAGATCATACTGCGGTTTTTTTCATCTTCAACTACGAGATCAACTTCCAGATCATGCAGCAGGCTTCGGTGATTGAGATTACTTGTACCGACAGTTACCCAGTCATCAATGATAAAACTCTTTTCATGCAGAATGGTCTCTTTGTACTCAACGACCTTAACGCCTTTTTTTAACAGATAAGGGTAGTAGAAGAACTGGAGAGTTCTGAAGAAAATAATATCAGATCGATGAGAGATGAGAATTTTAACATCCACTCCACGCTTGGCCGCTCTACCAAGTGCACGGATGAGTTTTCGTCTTGGTATAAAGTAAGGAGTCGCTAGCCAGATGTGACTGGTTGATGACTCAATCCGGTTGAGAATATCTTTTTGGAAGTAGCGTTTTCGTATCAGGTTTTGATTAAGTCTCAGAGGAGAGTTTTTCCAATGAAAAACTCCGGTTTCCTGAAACTGTTTTTTATAACGATAATAATCACGCAGTTTCCAGACACGTTTAAAATTTAAGACGGCGAATTTCACATTGGGACCAGTCACTCGGGCACCCATGTCTTTCCAGGGCTTGCGTAAGGAGAGTTTGGTATGATCAGCCGAAAAATTAAAACTACCGACATACATCACATTTTGATCTAGGGTGATAATCTTGCGATGATTTCTTTTATTAAGTCTCACCATGCGTGATCCCCAGAGTTGGAAACGTCTGAGAAAACCGACTTTACCTAAGTAGGGATGAAGGAAGGGAAGGGGATTAAACATCTTGATAAAGATGCCCTTCTTGTTAAAGATGCCGTAGAGTTTTTTGAAAAATTCGTAACTGCCAACGCCATCCACCATAATCTGAACTTTCACCCCACGTAGATGGGCCTGAATCAAAGCGGCTGCAATTTTCTTCCCGAGCAAATCATCATTGAACATATACATCTCAATCGTGATGTATTCTTTAGCGAGGAGAATATCTTGGATCATACGATCAAAATACTCATCTCCATCCATGAAAATTTCTTCGGTCTTCCAGTAACTAAGCATATAGGTGCTCATCGGATATTAAGTGCCTAACATAAGTAGAGTAGGGCGGTCAGGTAAGGATTAATTCTTAATGTTTAAGAAGTAATCGTACGATAATTAAGCACTTACTTTAATAAAGAGAATTCCATGGCTTTCACCAAAGAAGCTTTTTTCAATCTCGTAAAATCCGCCAATGCTTCGGGCGTCAGTGATATCCATTTGCGAACAGATGAAAAGCCATGTTTCAGAATGCGAGGGGATCTCATCCCTGTCAAACTTGAGCCTCTCACCAATGATGATTTGAAAATGGTCTGCGCGATCATGATTAAAGATGAAGATGTTCTAAAGAAGCTGGATAAAGTTAAAGAGCATGATGGATCTTTCTCGGTGCCGAAAGTTTGTCGTGTTCGATACAACCTCATGCGCTACCAAGGAAAGATGGGTCTTATTCTGCGACTCATCAGTGATAAGGTTCCGACTACGGAAGAACTTAAACTTCCTGCAGTGATCAACAAAATTGCCGAAGCCAACGCGGGTCTGGTTCTGGTTACAGGCGCGACAGGTTCAGGTAAGTCTTCGACTCTGGCCGCGATGATCAATTACATCAATAGAACAGCCGCCGTTCATATTTTGACTCTGGAAGATCCCGTCGAGTATGTTCACAGTCCGATTAAGGCGCGTGTTACTCAGCGAGAAATTGGAGCTGATACATCCGACTTTAACTCGGCCCTTCGTTCGGCCTTACGACAAGATCCCGACATTATCCTGATCGGAGAGATGCGAGATGCTGAAACTATTTCAATTGCACTTAAAGCTGCCGAAACGGGTCACTTAGTTTTTGGTACTGTTCATACAACTGATGCTCTTAGTACGATTGGTCGTCTCATCTCTATGTTCCCTCCTGAGGAGCAGAATGTCGTGAGAACTCGTATCGCAGATAATTTGCATGCCACCGTTTCTCAACGTCTCTTAAAAACGGTTGATGGAAAGGGACGAATTGCCGCCCAAGAAATCATGATCAACAATCCAGGTATTAGAGAATCAATTATGGATCCGCATAAGATGAAAGAAATTTATATGTATATTGAGAAAGGTAAGAATGGTTCCGGCGCACAAAGCTTTGACCAACATATCACCGCACTTTATAAGTCCGGCCTGATATCAATAGAAGAAGCTAAGGGGAATGCAACGAAGCCGGAAGACTTTGAGCGTAACCTGATGTTCGGTGACAACTCCGAAGATTAATGAAATTCTAGGCCCAAGATGAATTTATCGTTTCGACATTATTACTGGAGATGGACCAGGAATCTTCTTTTTCTTTTGATCTTGATGATTCTGGTCCTGACTGGTCTTCGTTTAGGATTCGCTCTCTACTTTAGTGATGTTAAAACTCTATTAGGTTCACCAGTAGATTTGCGTAAAGCTTTGGTTCTGGGATTGAGATTTGATCTCATTCCCCTGGCTTATATCAACGGTCTGCCTTTCATCCTCATTAATTTGGCGTACTTTATTCCTGGCAAATGGGCGATACGTATCGTCAGGCCACTGGTTATTTCTTTCGTGACTTTTGGTTACCTCGCGCTTGGATGGATTTATCTTTTTGATTATTCTTTTTATACGTACTTCCAAGATCATCTCAATATTCTTTTCTTTGGATTCTTTGAGGATGACACGATCGCCCTGCTGACATCACTTTGGAAGAACTACAACTTACCCGTTTATCTGCTTTTGTTCGCATTGGTTCATTACGGACTATTTAAAATTGTGACCTTCATGTTTTCTCCTTATGACTTTGACCTTAAGGCAAAGAAGTTCGACTGGAAAATGCCTGCGGGATTTTTAACGGGACTGATTCTTATCGTTTGGTGCGGTCGAGGGAATTTTAATCGTCTTCCCCTTTCCATCGAAGACTCTCATTTAAGTACCAATGAATTTTTCAACGAACTCTCTTTGAATGGTGTTATTACTCTTAATCGCGCGATGAAAATTCGCAAGACTTTTGGGAGGGGCAGTTACGATTACGCTGCAACTTATGGCTATGGGACTGAATGGGACCGGGCCTTTGAAGATACTTTCGCTAAAAAACCGAGCAAAGATACCTTAACTAAAAGTCTTTTGGTTAGAGTCCCTGGTGAAAAGAAGGGTCAGCCCCATGTTGTGTTGATTGTGATGGAGAGTTTTGGAAGTTACTGGAATGATCAGGACTCAAAAGAGTTCAACATTCTTGGGGACCTCAAAGATCATTTTAAAGAAGGGCTTCTTTTCAATAATTTTCTGCCGGCAGAGAATGGAACGATTGGTAGTCTGGTTTCAATTGCTACTTCTCAAGTCATCCGTCCTGGTGCACGCTTTCTTTCAGAATCTGAATTCATGAAAATCCCTCTTGCTACCTCCGGTCATCTTCCGTTTAAAAAAGCGGGATACGATACTCACTTCGTTTACGGCGGAAAACTAGGCTGGCGAGATTTGGGCAGTTATCTCTCTGTTCAAGGTTATGATCGACTATGGGGAGCTGATGAGATCAAAGAAGCGATGCCAGAACTAAACAATTTCTCTAAGAAAGATCTGGGAAATGAGTGGGGGATTTTTGATGAGTATCTTTTTTCATTTCTCGCCGAGCAGTTAAGAACGGCTTCTAAACCACAATTTATCATAGTGATGACGACTTCTAATCATCCGCCATTTGAATATCCATCTTCTTATCAACCCAAAGAAGTAAAATTAGAAAAAGAGATTTTGGCAAAAATTTCAACTCCTGATGATATTGCGAAGAAAAGATTTTTAGGCGTTCAATACGCCAATCAAAAAACGGGTGAGTTTTTAAGTTATATCAAAAATTCTCCGCTTAAAAATAAAGTGGTAACAGCTCTTACGGGAGATCATAGTTATTGGATTGCAAAGGGTGTAGGCTCTGAGCTTGAATTTAAGCGGTACGCCGTTCCATTTTTTATCTCTTTGCCTGATGCTTACAAACCCGAAAAGGTAGACCTCAATCGTTTTGGGTCTCACGAGGATATTTTTCCAAGTCTTTACTCCCTTGTTCTCCAAGGATCTCAGTATACAAGACTTGGAGAGAGTTTATTTGAAGGGCCAAGTCACGCCATGAATAGTTCGGGCATTGTGGCGGGAGATGCTGGGGCCTATCACCATGGAAGTTTTTGGAAATGGAAAGATAAGAAAGCTCAAATTCTCGAGGCCAGTTCACAGACGCCTGAGCTTTTAAAATTAAAGCAGCATCAAGAAGGTTCAATCAGTCTTACGGATCTTTTTTTGAAAGAAGAAAAGAAGAATAAGCCTCTTGCTTCAGAAAGTGATCGGCCAGAATAACTTTTGCCATTGATTCAACCACAGCGACAACTCTTGGAAGAATACAAGGATCGTGACGGCCCTCTTTAGCTTTTTCACCAACTGTTGATGGTGATTTAAAGGCGAGATTCAAAATAATTTCTTCACCGTTTGATATTCCACCTTCAATGCCTCCAAAATGCTTTTTTTCCTGAGACACCTGAGAACCAGGAAGTAGAGCGAGATCAAAGCCTGATCCAAGACTGACACCAATACAGGCGGGAATCGACATCATTGCCTGTGCGAGATCAGCTTTTAGTTTATTGAATACGGGTTCACCTAATCCGACAGGAGTTCCTTGAATCGACAAGGTTACGATTCCTCCAGCTGATTCACCCTTAGTCTTACAGTCCTTTAAAAACTCAACGGCAAGCTTTGTCAGCTCAGCATCGGGAAGATTGATCTCTCCACGAGACACTTGGTGGTTTTTAGGAGCAGACGTAAGCTTAAAGTGTCCCAGTTGAGAGATGTAGGCGTAAAAGCTTATTTTGGGAATGATTAAACCTGCAAAGTATCCAGCAATAACTCTGGCCACTGTTTCTCGGCCTGAGGCCCGTCCACCGCCACGATGATCACGGTAACCATACTTTTGCATGGTTGTTTTATCCGCATGTCCTGGCCGGTAATTATCTTTAAGAGCGTCGTAATCAGCACTTTGTTGATTTTTATTTCTGACAATCACACAAACCGGAGTACCAAGTGTTTTGTTTTCAAAGACACCTGAAAGAATTTCGGGTTCATCATCTTCTTTGCGAGAAGTATGGACTTCGTGTTGTCCGGGAGCTCTGCGTTTGAGTTCTGTTTTCAGATCTTCGATCTTCACTAAGAGACCAGCTGGAAGCCCATCGATAACAACACCAAGAGCTTCTCCATGAGATTCCCCGAAAGTTGTGATCCTGTACATGGTTCCGAGACTATTTCCAGGCATGTGCAATCCTTCCTAGAAAACGATCACTGAATGCTTCAAGGGATAAGAGTTTAGGGTCAATGATTTCATCGGCAGCAATATAGGTTTCAGAAGTCATTCCACAAGGATTTAAAAGGGAGAGTGCCTTCATCATTTCGTCATCTTTAAACATATTCAAGGCCATGCCATGAAAAGTTGTAAGCTTTTGAATCGCAATTCCCATCGACGCCATCTTGTGATCTCCATACCAGAGACCTAAAAGTTTATTGGAGTGATTCAGACCTTCGATACCCAAAGGGGAAAGTGTGTCGATCGAACAGTCAAAAATATCATCCACGATTTTAGATAAAGAAAGGGTTTTAGGATTGAGCTTAAGAATAGGATAAAAAATAAACTGTCCAGGGTGATGAAAGGTAAGTCCACCACCGCGTTCTATCTGGTGAAGAGGAAAAGGCAAATGTGGATAATCCTCTTTTTTAAAATCTTTAAGAGAGGAGAGCTCTTCACCCTTGCGGGGCTTTTGCAGGCCACGGCCATTAGTCAAAACGCGCGGATGATTACATGCAATCAGAATTCGATGACGGGGATGATTATCCAGTAAACTCACTGCAAACTTTTGAAATTCGTGAGCGTCTTTATATTCCCAATTAAATTTCTGAACCACTGTCGTGCGTTCATCTAGTATTGAAAGATTTTTTTGATTTAAACCGTAAGCCGAGAGATCAAGAGAGAAAAGAGGAGAGCTTTCCATAATTAAACCTGGGCTTCAACGTAATCCAAGAAGTCGCCAGCTTTATATGAACTTCGAACCAGAGGGCCAGAAGCTACGAATTTGAAACCGAGTTTAAGTGCCATACGTTTGAGTTCATCAAACTCTTCAGGCGTGTAAAACTTTTCTACATTAAGGTGACGCTTGCTCGGCTGCAGATACTGACCAAAGGTTACGATATCCACACCAATAGCACGAAGATCTTCCAGCGTTTCCTGAACCTCTTTGATCGTTTCACCCAGACCCATCATGATCGAGGTCTTAGTTTGGATATGAGGATAATTGTCTTTGTAGAATTTTAAGCAATCGAGAGTCTTTTCATAACTCGCACGAGGATCTCTTACAGGATGAGTGAGACGTTTAACTGTCTCAACGTTTTGAGCAATCACAAATGGATTTGATTTTGCTAGGTGGTGCATACGTTCAGATACGACTCCGAAATCGGGTATTAGCACTTCAACTTTTGTTTCAGGATGATCTTTATGAACACGATCAATGACGGCCGCAAAGTGACCAGCACCGTGATCAGCAAGATCGTCGCGATCAACACTTGTGATCACAATATAACGAAGATTCATGAGTCCTACCATCTTCGAGGTACTTTCAATTTCTTCGGGATTCAGAAATCCTTTTGGGTTTCCGGTTTTAACATTACAGAATTTGCAGGCACGAGTGCAGGTGTCACCTAAGATCATCACGGTCGCCGTACGAGCACTCCAGCATTCAGAAATGTTCGGACATTTGGCCTCTTCACAAACAGTCGCAAGACCTTTTTCACGAAGGTTATTACGAATGTCTTTAAAGTCATCTCCTTGAGGGAGTTTTACTTTAAGCCACTCAGGCTTGCGCTGGTATTTGTCTTTGTCGAAGTAGGTAACGGCCATGGTCCATATTTATCATGAATGGACCCGCCCAGACTAGAGGGAAGTCATGAGACAAATACTTGATTCTACGGTTTAACTGAGTAGCTGAAGCGTCCATTTTGGTTAAATTCGACGCTGAGAATACCATTCAGTATACTAGTTCCGGCCAGGAAGGTTTTGTCAGCATTGATGCTAAACGATGTGAAAGGGTACTTCTGAGTTCCTACAACGACGTAATTTTGAACGCTTTTTCCATTTACTACAACATCCATTGTGATCTTCATTTCATTCGTCTGAGGGGCCTTAACTTTTAAATAAAGTCTTCCGCCTTTAAGCGGTGAGAAGTTTCCAGATTTCAGATTTACTACTGCACCTGCAGAATTCACCAAATTGAGACCAGCTTTACTGTTGAGAATTGAGACTTCATAACCTTGAGTATAAAAATCCTTCGGATTTTTGAGCTCTTCTTTATAGCGTCTATGGGCCACTTGCTCATCACGGTAATCAATCTTGTTTGCATCATTGCTAATGAGGTAAATACGACCGAAATAATTTTGAGATCCTACGAAAGGTACTGGGAAATTAGTCTCAATATTCATCGCTAGTGTATGGATCGACGTATAAGGACTTGCTCTACGTTTAAATGAGTTTTTGTCTTGAACGATGGCCTTGGTCGAGTTCAGTATCAGAAATTCTTCATTCGCTTCAACTTCATTGTATTCTTCAAAGCTAAAGAACTTTTGGGAATCTTCGAAAATTTTGGCCAGATCATCTTCTTGTCTTCTCGTGCCTTCATTATCGATGGCCAATAGATTAAATGAGCCTAAAAATACTGAAGCCAGAACCAATTGCTTGAAGTTCATATGTACCTCTTATATGCAGACGATGCACCATAGCATTTTCGGTTCTGCAGGGGATAGCTTATGTAAATATTTCTCCACTCTCAGAAGATCGTTCACGAAATATCGATAGGTTAGATAATATTATTTGAGGCCAGGACCGAGGAAGTATGAAGACCCTTAACTGCGACTTGGCTCCAAGCTCTTTCAAATAAATCTAAGGACTTACCCAAAAGTGTGTCCAAAATCTGTGGCAGTCGATTCTAAATTTAAAAACTTTCTTTAAAAAATAAAACCTCCAAGGCTTTAATTTCATTCGACTTAAAAAATGCTGTTGCATTTGCTTTGAAACAATCGGTTCCAAATAAATGTTGAATGCTAAAATCATAAGAAACGAAACGAGTTCGAAAAACGAAACGGAGAAATTATGAAAACCCTGGCCATCATTCCAATGTTGATCTTAGGTGTTTCTTGTTCAGATTCTTTTTTCTCAAAAAAACAATCTGAATCTTTCTACGCTACGAAACCGGCTGATGTTGGATCTACGAATGGTGGAAGTGACGGTGGATCTACAAATGGCGGAGGTGACGGTGGTGACATGGTTATTGTTAATCCGGTCCCACTAACAGAAGTAACAGAGAACTTTATTCAAAAAGACCAAGCGAAGCTAGATATTATCTGGGTTGTGGATAACTCTGGATCTATGTCAGATGAACAAGCCGATCTCTCCGAAAACTTCGATCTCTTTATTCAGGATTTTATTACGAAGAAAGTTGATTTCAAGATGGCAATTACCACAACTGATCCAAGTACTAACGTTAAAGGTCTGATGGTTCCAGGCAGTGATACAAAACTAACTTATCAAGTGGCCCAAAGTAATCAAAGCCAGTTCATCAGTGATTTTAAGTCTCTGATTAAAGTCGGTATTAAAGGATCTGGTAACGAACAAGGTCTTCAGGCGATTCAATCATTTAAGAATCGCTACCCTAATCACTTACGTGCAGATGCTTACCTTGCTATCGTCTATGTTTCTGATGAGCAGGATTCATCTCCAGGAACAACTGATGCTCACCTTGCCTACTTGAAGTCTCTTAAAACAAATGCCGGATTAGTAAAGGCTTACTCTATCGTTGATAAGAACCTTAGTAATACAAATGCTAATATCACACTTGGGTTTGATCGCTACGCTAAAATGTCGATTGGTACTGGTGGACTTGTATCTGATATCGAAGGTAGTTTCGCAGGTTCTCTTTCAGATATGAGTGATAGTTTGATTAACCTTTTAGATAGTTTCGCTTTGGCATCAGCTCCGGCCGCTGGGACACTAAAAGTTTACGTAAATGATGTTCTTTCATCAGCCTATGTTTACGATGCCATAACTCACTCGATTAAGTTTAACTCGAACGCGATTCCAGCGAATAGTTCAAAAATCAAAGTTATCTATAAGAAATAATTTATCGAACGAACTGAATTAGGTCTGAACAAGCAAAAGCTTTTAAAAAATCCCGGCGAATGACCGGGATTTTGCTTGTTACAGAGATATGAAAAAACAGTCTTTGAATTCAGGTTTTAAACTAAGCGACATTCTTTGCAGTGACTTTTTTTGTGAGAGGGGAAAGTGCCCGACAAATTTCTGTTCCCGCCACCCAAACTCTAATTCCCATTGAAGTTCATGCGGTTTTAATGAAGTAACCTGGACTGTAAATGATCCTTCGTCTATTCTCCATGCATAGGGAGGAATAACCAGTAAGGCTTCTTCTCCCTTAACATTTTCGGACTGATGATGTACTCCCCAAGGGGTCATCCAAAAACCCACGTCGTGTTTTTTACATAAAATAAAATTTTGATATCCGAGGAACTGCGCCACAAAGAAGTTTGCGGGGTGGAGCATGATTTCTTCCGGAGTAGCTAATTGTTCGAGTTTTCCAAAATTAAGAATGCCAATCTCGTCAGCAAAATGAAAGGCTTCATGGCGATCATGAGTCACCCATATAACGGACAATTGTTGTTGGCGGATGAACTTGAAAAGCCCTGCAAGGATTTCTCTGCGTGAAAACGGGTCCAGATGATTAAAGGGCTCATCGAGCAGAATCGTTTCAGGATTATTGATGAGTTCCGTGCAGAGGAGTATTTTCTGACGCTGGCCTTGGGAGAGTTCTTCAAAATGCTGACGCAGCTGAAAAGTGAATTCGAAAATATCGGCCAGATCCCGCGCCAGTTGCATCTTCTTTTCTTCTTCAATATTGAGGGTCACTGATTTGATCAAGAGCTTCAGGACATTAATGTTTTCGGCGGTTTTCTGATCGTTGACCATCAAACAGCGACCATCAATGGTGACAGAGCCAGTGTCAGGGGTGAGTTTGCCGGAAATGATATTAAGTAAAGTGGATTTACCACTTCCATTGGGACCCATGAGTGCAAGGATCTTACCCTTCTCGAGGGTTAAATTAAGGTGATGGAGCCCTGCAATTCCACGGCTATCGAATTTTTTAGAGATATCTTTGATTCCGATCATGGAATTCATTTACCATCAGCATGCACCTTGAGAAAAGCAGAATAATGGGTCATATTAGAATCTAGAGAGGTTATTTATGACACTAACTCAGCTAAATTATATCATTGCCGTGGACCGATGTCGCAATTTTGCTCAAGCGGCTCGTGAGTGTTTTGTCACTCAGCCAACCCTGAGTATGCAGATTCAGAAGCTTGAAGATTACCTCCAGATAATTATTTTTGACCGCAGTAAAACTCCGACTGAACCAACGCCTATGGGTAAAAAAGTTCTGGATAATGCCCGTGTTGTTATGAAAGGTGCAAATGCTCTCGAGGAGCTTTCTAAGTCCCTCAGAGGTGAAGTTGCAGGAGAGTATATCCTTGCCGTTATACCCACTCTCGCGCCTTATGTTCTGCCGATGTTTGTTCAGCAGTTTATGGAATCTTTTCCTCAAGTTGAGCTCAAAATTTTTGAATATCAAACTGATGAAATTATTAAGGCACTCAAAGAAGGCAAAATTGATGGGGCGATTCTTGCAACTCCTCTGGAAGAAAAGAATCTGGTGGAAGAGCATCTTTTTTATGAACCCTTTAAGATTTTCCTTTCACCTGAACATGCACTTTTGAAGAAAAAAACAGTGGATGAAAAAGATCTCGATCTAAGAGAGGCTTGGCTTCTAAAAGAGGGTCATTGTCTTCGCGCCCAAGCATTGCAACTTTGTCAGGTGAGAAAAAAAGGAGATGGGAAACATCTCTTCTTCGAAGCGGGGAGCCTTGAAACGCTGATAAACATGGTGAAATCGACGACCGGCTTTACCGTTTTACCGGAACTTGCCTGTATGAACCTTTCAGTTGAAGACAGAAGATTTATCAGAGAATTTAAAAATCATATTCCAGTGAGAAATATCAGTTTTGTGACTGGTCCACTTTCAATGAAGACTTCAATTGATAAAGCTCTGGTCAAAACGGTTATGAAGAACGTTCCGAAGAATCTTAGAAAAGATTCTCCGAAAGCTGACGTCCTTGGTATTCAGTAGACTAGCGTAGATTGAATTTCGTTTTGATTTTAAAAGCTATACCAATGGCGATAACACTCGTGATCGCGCCACACACTCCCACAATATTAAAGTGAGTTAAGGCCCCGGCGGAAGTTGATCCAAGGATCAACCCTGCTAACTGTGAAGCAATTCCAGAAGAAAGCTGGCGGGCAGAGTTTTCTAAACTCATGAATGTGCCTCGCTCTTTTGGTTTTACCACTGCCGTGACAAGTGTCATCGCTGGAATAAATCTCCCTGATCCGGTCATCATGAATAGTGACGTTGCACATAAGGCGAGTGCCAGTGGCAATGGGGGGAGATTGGTCAGGACAATGATGGGAAGCATCGAAAAACACGCTACATGCTTAAAGACTCTGAAGCTTCCAACCTTGTCACAAAGTTTTCCGATGATCCGAGCTGAGAAGACGGTGCAAAGTCCGCCGGCAATATAGATGTAGGGAAGTTCTGTTTCCTTAATACCAACGTTTTTTACCATGAAGATAGAAAGAAAGGGAACGATCATGAAAATACCAAAACCCAGCACACTCGTTAGAGTAAAACTAAGGAGATAATCTTTTTGGCCCAGGATCGATTTAAAGTTTTTTAGGTTATCGACTAATGAAAGCCTCTCAGATCTTACCTTGATAGAAGGCAGGAAAATGATTGATAGAATCCAGAAGATGAGAGCAACTGTACAGATGAAGTAGAAGGTGTAGTGCCAGCCAAAGTTATTAGCAATGGCAAGCCCTATAGGAACACCCACCACACTTGAAATAGAGAATGACGACATGATCACTCCCATGGCATTTCCACGACGCTGGAAGGGAATAAGGTCAGAGACGATAGAAAGAACACAGGCATTCAGAATACCACCAAAGGCCCCAGCAATAATTCTTGCTAACATCAGAGAAACGTACCCTTGAGCAATAGCGCAGAGGAAAGTCCCAATAATGAATCCTATGAAGTTAAACATCAGGAATTTCTTACGGTCAAAATGATCGGCGTAGAGGGCCCCCATAAAACCAATGATTCCTGCACTTATGGAGTAAGAAGCCACTAGAAAAGAGAACTGAGTGGTGGTGATATTAAAGGCCCGAATAAACTGAGGCCCCAGAGGCATCATGATGACAAAATCGAGGATGTGAACAATTTGGATGGCAGCTAATATGACGACATAGAGACGCTCCTTACGGAGAATCTCTTTTTCATCCAGAATTTCTTGAGTCATTTTTTAATCTTTTAATCCGACAACGTCAGAAATTTTTGAGCTCGTATCATCCAGTGTTTCAAGAGACGCAACTGTACCTACGCAGTGATCAATCATAGAAACAGCGGCTGGATGGTGGTTACCAGAATTTTTCAATCCGCCAAAAGGCATACGTGCCGTAGCACCTACAGTTGAACGGTTGAGGTTAATAAGACCAGCATCAATTTCCTGCAAACACAGTTTATAGATGCTTGAGTCTCTGGTGAAAACGGAGGCTGCGAGACCATAGTCAGTACAGTTGGCAATTTTGATCGCCTCTTCGATATCGTCATAAGGAATGAAAAAGCAGTTTGGTCCAAAAATTTCTTCCTGGATAAACTTACCTTTAAGATCCGGCTTTTTTGCATAATGAATTGAAGGAGAGACATAATAGCCTTCGAAGCCAACATCGAGTTTCTTCGCTGCTACAATTTCTTCGGCCCCTTCATCGATCCCGTATTTACAGAAATCAAAATAAAGTTTTTGCGCCTGTTCATCAATAACCGGACCCATAAAAGCATCAGGAGTTGATTTAACCGGATGACCCACACGAATCCTTTCCGTCAGGGCCTTGAACTCATTAATAAACTGCTGCTCAATTTTTCTATGAACAAGAATCATCGACGTTGAAGTACAACGCTGACCCGAAGTTAGGAAACAGGCCCGAAGCAATTCCGGAAGAGCATGGGAAATATTCGTATCATGGTGAATGATGGAAGAATTTTTTCCTCCCAGTTCCAACGCCACAAGTTTATTGATATCACGGTGAGTGTTCTCAAGGATGCGAAGACCCACATTGCGTGAACCCGTAAAGAAAATTCCCTTGATACGTTTATCACCTGTGAGTTTAGATGAAGTATGACCTGTTCCATTGATGAAGTTAACGACACCTGCAGGAAAGCCTGCCTGATGAAAGCATTCCATCATGAGTTGAGCCGAATAAATCGTTTTTTCAGAAGGTTTAAAAATAACAGAGTTTCCTGCGAGAAGCGCCGCCAGAATTTGTCCATTGGCCAGATGGCATGGAAAATTGAAGGGACCAATCACCAGACAAACACCGAGTGGCTTATAGATCACGTGGCCATCGATCTTAGGAAGAACATCTTTCAGCGTTTCTTGTTTGATACGCTCATATGAATCAGTGATCGTGACTGTGACTTTAGAATCAAGAGCTGCGGCTTCAGTCTTGGCTTCCCAAAGAGGTTTACCTACTTCCATTGCGAGGGCGTAAGCAATTTCATCTTTGCGGGCACGAACAGCTTCCTGATATTTTTTTAAGAAATTGATCCGTTCATCAAAAGAAAGTTTTCTCCAGACATCAAATCCTTTTTGAGCGGATTCTATGACGCCATCAATATGATCGTAAAAAACACCAGCTTCCCAAAGAATTTCAGATAAATCCGCCGGACTTTTTTTAAGAATACGTTCTTGCGCCTGACCAAGATTGGGTCCGTCAGGGTGGGTGAAGCGGGAATTAAAGTAGTCACCTTTCAGGGTCATTTTCATGGGAATTCCTCTCAATTGATGACCTTGATCATACTCCTTTAAAAAGAATTATCCCATATTAATACAGAGAGTTAATTTAAGGACTGGGCTTAACCTTTTCCGGCAAGTCTGCTAGGATGGGACAACATTTAAGGAGATTTTATGAGTTCAGTTAAAACTTTACCGGCTTTGTTGGATAAAATGTGGGTGGACTATGTCGCCATTAATCCATTGGCCCAGAAGATTTCTGACATCTTTAAATCTGAGGGCGAGAAGATCCAAAATGATCATATTGCACTCAGAACTTTTAATGATCCTCGCTTAACTATTGATGTTATTGCTAAGCCGTTCATTGAATCTGGCTATTCTTACAAGGGTGATTATCATTTTCCTGATAAGAAGCTTTATGCCAAACATTTTGAGCATTCAGACCTCTCTTTGCCAAAAATCTTTATCTCTGAATTAAAGCTTGAAGAATTCTCTCCAACGCTCAGAGCGACAGTTGATAAACTTATTGCTCAGATTCCTGCAGGAAAAGAGCGCGAGTTCGATTTCTGTTCAGTAGGCAGACCGTGGAATGTAACGATGGCCACTTACAATGAACTTATGAAAGAAAGCGATTATGCGGCCTGGGTTGCAGCTTTCGGTTATCGCCCAAATCACTTCACCGTTCTCATCAATGTGTTAAAAAGTTTTTCAGATATCTTCATTCTTAATAGCTACCTTAAAGAACAGGGCTTCAAACTTAATTCAAGTGGTGGAGAAGTGAAGGGATCAAAAGAAGTCTGCCTCGAGCAATCATCAACTCTAGCAAATAATATCGAAGTCAGCTTTGATGATGGCAAATTATCTATCCCTGCTTGTTACTATGAATTTGCGAAAAGATACCCTCTTGCGAGTGGTGAGCTTTACCAAGGCTTCGTAGCTTCTTCAGCAGATAAAATTTTCGAAAGTACGTCTAAGGGGCAGTAGGTCCATGATGCTCAGCTTCTTCTAATTTTGCTGCGAATTCCACCAAGACATAATCATCGGACTGGATGACGTTTTCGTCATCCTTTCTGGCTACTGGCTGGCATGAGATAAGACTCAGAAGAAAAATCAGAGTAAGACATTTCATGGTTTAAATTTCTCACGAAGTTTATTCACTACCGGACTAATCTCACTGAAAAAGTCGCTATCACGGAGGCGGAAGTCTTCGGCTTCACTGTGAATATTATCCAGATGATTTTTAAGCTTCTCAACTGGACCTGCAATTCGATGAGAGATGATGATTCCCACGAGGATCAGGATAAAGAAATTAATCACGGCCAGCGCTATGAAGAGCATATCTAAACTATGTTTTTGTTCAGCTAGGAATCTAAAGAACACATGACCTTCTGGAATTCCAACATTCAATGCCTTCTCGTGAAACTTCCAGAAGAAAAGAAAGATTGTTGAATAAAGCGTTCCTATAGTGAGAAGGAACACACTTGCGAACACAGCTATTAGTTTCAGCTGAACACGAGGGTTGATGATGAGATTCTTAATTTGCCGAGATGGAACTTCTTTGTCCGCCATAGATTATCCTAAAAAGATTTACCAATACCAAAGCCCCAGAATGTAGATTCTTTTGAGACGTATTTACCAAATTCTGTCTGGAAGTACCAGTTTTGGAACTGCCAGCGTGAATAGAGAGATGTAACAACTGAAAGTGGGCTATCTTGTTTCATTGTGTAGTCACTCGAAGGAGGAGTGAGTTTCTGCACGGAATAGATAATCGGAATACGAATCCCAATACGTGATTTTGATGAGGACACAATCATGGAGATTCCGGGACTGGTTTTGAATCCAACAGCAGGGATATTTGATTGCTGATACTTACGAATCGTCGATGTTCCTTGCTTAGAGACACCACCAGAGCCAATCAACAAGCATCCATCAATAGAGAAGTGCCACAAGTAATTTTCAACACCCGTCTCTCCGCCTGCACAAAAACCTTTGTTGGTGAGAATAAGACCAGCTTGAGATCCATCATTCTTTCTGATCTCTGCATCCTGTTGCCAGCTGACATAAGACAGGAAGAAACTGGATGATCTCTTATAAACTTTATTGGTCACGAGCTGGATGTGTCCGACGATCTCTTCATTTTTCTTGTCGACCTTACTTTCACGGAATTCAACTTCGCCCAAAATTTTACTGAATGTATTAAAGTGAGACTGATCTTTGTCCATTCGAGTAGAGAGACGATCGTAGCCCTTAATGATCTCACCATAATCGTCGAGAAGGTTCCAATAGAGGACTTTCAACGCTTTTGGAACTTCATCACCATCAATGGTTTCACCTTTCTTGATATCCAAGAGAAGCTGACGATGTTTGGCCGCAAAATTTGCCTTAATCAGACGAACGTTAAGTTTAATATCCTGACGGTAGAATCCGAGCTGTCGTAGAGAGAAAGAAATGAAGACCAACTCTTTGCTGTTAAAAACTCGTTTTTGATTATCTCGGTAGATCTTTGAAACTTTTCTGAAGTCCTTCTTTTTAAACGCGTCAGTGACATCACTTGCGTGCACCTGAGCGATTAATAAGAGAAGTACGACTAAAAATTTCATTACAACCAAATATGGGTTTGAAGCAAATAGAACCACGAGTCTCTGGTTGAGGCATCAGGTGCAAAGTTGCGAGTATTGTACATATCAAAACGGAGCTCAATCCTTTGCATCGGGAAGAACTGAACTCCAGGTCCCCATCTCACACTATACGGATCTTGCTTAATATCGCGATTGAGGTACTCAATGTTGGTAAGGAAGTAGAGACCACGAACAGGACGTAAGTATGTTTGCAACAAAGCATAGCGAGAAGTTCGGTCGTCTGTTCCATTGTCGGTCTTTCTGTTCACTTGACCGATTTCTGCTATAACTGCTGAACCTTCTTTGAGGTTTAAGCGGGTGTGAGCAGAGTAAGAAAGAAGATCAAGATAGTTATTACTTTGCTTCATGACTGAAGCTCCGTAGCGGTGAGATTCAAACATTGTCTTCTCAAACATTAAGCTTCCACCTTTCATGCGGACGTCACCATCTTGAGAAAGGTTACCTGCGAACACATGAGCAAAACCTTCCCAGGTTTCTCCAAGGAAGTGGGTAAGAACACCATGAGTTTGATCATTTTGAGTCACGTTAGGGAGTTGGCGACTGAAAGCAATGTGCTCGATAACTTTAAGTCCGTATGCTTTATCCATGAGACCAGCATATACACCAAATTTAGGGGTGAACTTGAAGCCGACATAATGCTCACGACTTCTCCAGGTAGAACTGCTCGTCCCTTGAGGAACTGACTGTGGTAACGGAGAGTAGCCGTAGTTGATCACAGAAATGAAACGATCATTTTCTCCAAACTTCAAAATCACACGGGCATCGGCCTGCATGTTGATCCATTGCTTGGTTTCATTTTTAGTTGAGCCAGGATTTCGCACTAGTTGAAAACCACGGTAGTTAAGCTGAGTTCTGAACCATTCTTGCTTTGGTTTTCTAAAAAGAAAGCCAGAAGTATAAGCGAGTCTTTCTTCTGTGGTCTTTTTAGAGAATAAAACGCGCGATGAGATTGCCGTAGCGGAAATCACGCGGCCGTAATCGTTAAGAGGACCACCACCCGTGGGGTTGTAGTGACAGTTAAGACATGAAGTATAACTGTGACCAATAAAGTTTACATAGGCGCGAGCTTCTAGAGTTACAAAAGCCAAAATAAGCAGGAAAAAATATTTCATGGAGTTACGCTTTGGACCCATGTCTTGAGCGCAGCGAACTCTTCATCTGGAATCGGTCCAGAGTCATCCGGCATGTCGGATCCGGTACCTTCGTAATTTCTGATACGAGTAATGATGGTTGAGGCATCAGTGTTTCCACCTACAACAAGACCTGCATCCTTCCACGCTTGTTCGCTCTTGAAACCAGCATAGTTACTGTGGCGATGGCAGCTGGCGCAGCGAATTTGTAAGATAACGTAAGCGGCAGTGAATTCGGCGGAACTCCCTGCGGCCAGTCCCAGAGGACCATAACGAAACTTATCGCCAGAATTAGAATTATAATCCTGGCAACTTAGAGCGAAAATAAGGATGAAAAGGAGTTTGATCATTTCGCCTTAAAAGGAAGAATGGCCTCAACAGGGATATCATCATTGACCCCAACACCAAGATATTTTGCCTGAGGCATATTGAAAGCTGATGCTTTCACTGAAAACTTCGCTTCAATCTCTGAACCCTTTTCAACATAAGTCATTTTGATGGGTTTTGTAACACCGTTAACTTCGAGGTTCGCCGTAGCTTTACCTCCGGTTGCTTTAAGATCAGAAAGCGTTGCCTTCGGATGTTTGTCAGCACTCATGTGCTTCCAAAGATGTTCATCCCGAAGATCGATGCCTGTTTTGAAAGACTCGATACTGACGGAAATTTTATCTGCGGTAAAACTCGAACCAGTTTTGAAGAGGTTTCCCTTTGGTTTTTTACTTACTCCTTGAAAGGATCCGGCAGGTGTAAGACCAATGAAAAGTGTAATCTTTGGTTCAGCAAAACATAGAGTTGAGGCAACGAGGAGGAGCAGAGCAAGAATGCTTTTCATTAAACTACCTTTGTAAAAGTTTACCCCTACTATTTCATAGGTAAGGGATGATTTTTACAAGTCAAATGTGAGGGAATTTTGTTATTTCTTCTTACTCGAGGGTTTTTTCTTTGTTTCGGCTTTTGCTCTAAAGGATACAAAACGAATTTTATCTCCTAAACGTAGCTTGAGCGCAGCAGCAGTAACACCAGAGATTTTATATCCGCCTGATTTGAGTTTAACCACTCCACCTAAAGCTGAGCGGAATGTTCCATTAGTGCGTGAGATAATGAAGTCCTCAGACTTGAAACTCTTGTCTGCAATTTCTTTGATATCACCCACGATGCTTTCTTTAATCGCTCTGATGTTATCAACTTCAGCAATGAGAACTGGTCCAGGCTCAAAAAGGCCCACAAGTCCAGAGAACTTGAATCCTTCTTGCTCTAGAATTCGTTTTGCGGGCTCTGTGTTAGGGTGAACTTTTCCAATCACAAACTGAGCATCTTCAGGAAGGAGATTGGCCATAACCGGATGCTTAGGAACAAGATCCTCAACAAACCTTCTATTCTTTGCGTAGAGATGGTCAGCTTTGGCAAATTCCATCTTGATGAACTTCTCACCAACTGCATCCCAGAAAGGAGAGTGACCTTGGTCATTCACCATTCCGCGCATCTCTGCGATGACTTGATCTTCAAAGAATTTACGGTTTTCAGCAATAAAGAGGAAGCGTGACAGTGATAGAAATCTTCCGTTCTGAGAATTACGAAATTCAGGATCAAGGTACAACGAACAGATTTCGGCTGGACCATTGTGAATCGGATGAAAGTGAAGAATCGTAATATCATTTTTCACATGGATGAGTTTTGACTCGTGATGAGTCTTCTCTAACCGATAGAAATAGTACGGCATAAAACCGCCGATTTTAGAGATAATAGCGCACACACCAACAATCTTTCCTGTGAAGAGTTCTTCCATCACGAAAAGATAATCTTCTCCTGCAGGACCTTCTTCACGGTGATTAAAACTGCGGTCAGACTGCCGTATTCGTTTTTTGATCACATCAGGGTCTTTAGGAAGTGTGGTTAAGCCGTGACCCGACTTCTCCAGAAGCTTCATGATCCCATCAATATCTTTTTGGTCGATCGGTCTGATAATAAACATTATTCCATCTCACCCAGAGTTTTATCCATGATGGCGCAGACATCGTCTATGTGGTTTGTTTCAACCGCCATGATCGGCATAAGAAAACGTACTCGAGTAGTATTTCCCCCGCCTGCCATAAATGAAAGAACGCCATTTTCAAAAAGCTTCATCGTGAAAGCTTTGGATTTGGCTTCATCACCATTAAAGACAGTCATACCTACCATCGCACCAATGCCGAAGGGGCCTTTGATTTTATGAGGATGTTTTGCAACTAATTTTTCCAGCTGACCTTTGAAGTGTTGGTGAAGTTTTTCAATCTTACCATTCACACCCAAGTAGCCACCATTTACGATTTCATTGATCACGTAATTAGCAGCTGCAATCTGACTCGAAGAACCCGTGAAGGTTTGAGAAATTAGTCCGGGTTTCGGTTTGTGATCATCTTTAAACAGAGTGGCACACACCTGAGAGTTCTTACCAACCGAGACAACGTCGACGAGCTTATCAAGTTTAAAATGTTGGAAAGCAAAGAGTTCAGTGGTCCGAGCGAATGTTTGAACCTCATCATCGAAAACAGAAATACCACTCTCACGGCAGACTTGGATGAGGGCTTCGAAAAATTCAGTGTGCCCTGGCCACGATCCATTTTCACCTTGAATAAATTCCATGATGAAGCCTGCGTGTTGACATGGGAAGCGCGTGATCTGCTTTTTCATCGCATACACGGCGCGGTCAATAGATCCCTTATGGTCATTTGGATCGTAGAAAGGAATATAATCGACATCAATCGTTTTAGGTAAGCCAGCTCTGTAGGCCGCTTTATCAGTCACCCACGCCATCGCCAGAGTTCTGCCAGCGAAACATTTTTCAAAGGCAAAAAAACGGTTAGCCGGAAAACGTTTTTGAAAAATAATTTTAAAGGCATTCTCGTTGGCCATGGCCCCAGAGGTACTAAGAAAGACGTTCTTAACTTCAGCACCATTTTTACAAGCATGAGTTGAAAAAAGCTCGACGAGTTTTGCACTATCAGTATTTTGCTGAAGGTGACCATTCATGACTGTGTTTGAAATGGCTCCATCGATCTGAGCAGAAATAACCCCATGGTGAGAGTGCCCCATGTAGTGCACGCCAATCCCCGTAATGAAATCGTATTTCACAGACC
>JBBARF010000042.1:17751-26860 GCA_040399925.1 Bacteriovoracaceae bacterium | reverse complement strand
TGCCTCCGAAGCGATTTGACGAACGGACGCTCCCTCGAAGCCTTTGTTCGCAAATATGGAGCGCGCCGTTTGGAGTATCTTTTCTTTGGTATCGTGAAGTTGTATTTCCGTCATACAACTTCCTCAGAAACTTCGTTTGTTTTTCCCATTACGGACATCATTTTCGCAAAGAGTGGACGGCGCTTTAAGAAAGCAACCCAGTCTTCTAAAATCGCATAGGCAGGAGGAATAAAAATTAAAGTTAAAAGTGTCCCAGAGGTGAGTCCCCACGCCATGGCGAGAGTAATCGGGATCAACATATCATCCGAGCCACCGACCCCATAGGCGGTAGGAAAGAGTCCGAGCACGGTAGAAAATGCAGTTGCGACAACGGCGAGGAGTCGCTGGCTAGATGCCTTCACAAGTGCTTCGTGTAATCCCATTCCTTCCCGGCGAGCAATCTCTATAAACTCGATTAAAACAATCCCAGAATTTACGATGATTCCCGTGAGGCCAATGATTCCAATTAAGGCCATGAATGAAACGGGACGGCCATGCAGATAGAAAGCAACGGAGAAGCCGATCAGTCCTAGGGGAATGGTCATCATGATGATGAAAGGGCGAAGGAACGAGTGGAACATGAAAACGAGCAAGGCAAAGATTCCAATGAGAGCGAGAATCAGCGCATCGAAGAGGGACTGCATACTCTCCTGGGTGCTTTCTTCCACTCCTCCGAAAACCAGGGAGACCTCTGGGTAGGTTGCGCGGATGAGGGCCCACTCGTCTTTGAGGATTTTATTAATTGCAAAAGAAGTGGTCTTGGCTTCATCGACTCCGCCAACAAGAGTCTTGGCCCGCTTAAAGTCGAATCTCTTCACTTGCGGAGTTCCTGCAATACGGTCAAAAGTGGCGATGCTCCCAAGCGGAACTAAATTTCCTTGCCCGTCAGTAACCTTGATCAAACCCAGATCACTTTCTTTTTGTCGGAAGTTATCCATGAACTTAACGTTGAGATTGACTTCCTTATTATTAAGGGTGACGTCGGAGACAAAAATGCCACCAAGAGCTGCACGGACAGTAGTTCCAACCTCAGATACGCTCACTCCCCGTCGATCAGCGTCTGCGTAGTCAAGCTTGACCATCACTTCATCGGCATCGACGAAGTCATCGACCTTGAGATCGATAACTCCATCAACGCTGGAGATCTTATTTTTTAGATGAGTGATCGCTTCTTCCAATTGAGTGGGATCATTAGAGCGGAAAGTTGCGTTGATGGGTGACCCGACGGGAGGGCCATTGATCAGTTCTTCAAACGTCACAACCCCGTATTGCTTTACATCGAGGGTTCGAAGCTTGGTAAGAAATTCCGTATGGGGAACACCGAACTTCGCGAGGTCACTGGCGAAGATGACGACAAGGCCCTGAGAATCCCCTTCTCCACCCTTTGGATCATCACCACTGACCTTAGATGAACCAGCTTTCGCTGTAACAAACTTAGTCCAATCAGGGATCAGCCCTCGCACGTCTTTAGAAAGTGCCGCCACATTAGAAAGAGTTGTTTCCAGAGGTGTTCCCTTGGGAGACTCCAATCTTGCAATATAAATTTCAGTCTGATCCGCTGGAAACAAGATAAATTTATTACCAAAAATCATCATCGCGAAGGCACCAAGGATGAGGAGGCAGCAGCCACCAACGGTAATATAGCGGTGAAGGACAACCCAGTTCATGAGAACTTCAAACTTTAATTTAAATCGATCAAACCAGTGAGACTCTCCGGCCTTCGTTTGCTTCACACGGTGACCGACGATCACTAAACGCATGGGAAGCAAGAAGAAAGACTCGACTAGAGAAACAATGAGCGCCAGCGTAACGATGATAGGAATGGGTGCGATAAACTTACCCAGGATCCCCTGAGTCACGAGCATCGGAAGGAAAGAAGCAATCGTTGTTAGTACCGTGGCCGTGATCGGCGCCCAGAGATCCATCACTGATTTTTTAACCGCTGGAACGATCTCCATTCCTTTGCGTCTAAGATCGACGAAGGAATCACTGATCACAATCGAGTTGTCCACGAGATTTCCCATGGCAATGATGAAAGCAAGAATCGAAATAGAATCAAGATTAAGTCCAAAGCTTGGCATTAACCCGAAGACGGTCATGACTCCAATCGGAAGGGAGAGGGCCGCCATCGCACCGATCCAGCCCGGCATGAAGATCATCAAGAAAACGATGAGAAGGATTAGACCCGACCACGCATTTGAAGCGAGGGTTGAGAGTTTTGTTTCAACTTTTTTTCCTTCATCATTGTAGACGACAAATTCTGCTTGGCCCTTCCAGTTCTTTCGATAGACCTCTAGAATTTCGTGAACCTTTCGGGCCAGATCCAAGGTATCTGCTCCGCCTTTTTTATTAACCACCAAGCTCACTGAACTTCGACCTTCATAGGCCGCTAGTGAGCGCGGTTCTTCAGCTCCGTCGATGACCCGTGAGATGTCTTTGAGCTTCACACTCTGACCCGTGAAGTTTGAACGGATCACGATGCTTCCAAGCTCACTGGCGTCCTTCACCTTTGCATCCAATCGAACAAGATCCTTATGGGCGCCCGACTTTATATCGCCACCCGGAAGTGAGATGTTGCGTGACTGAAGTTTACTTAAAACTGCCGGCACACCAATGTGAAGTTGGTCCATCTTCGTCAGATCAAGCTCGACGGTGAACTCCCTCTCCCGGTAGCCGATTGGCCGCACGTCTTTGACTTCGTTAAGATCTTCAATTTCACTTTTAAGAAGATCCGCGATCCGGTCGCGGAGCCGGTTGTCGCCAGAGGCCACCACCGCAATCTCAATGGCCGGAAACTCGTCAGACTTAATTTGAGTGAAGATCGGGCGCTCCTCCAGATCCGTAGGAAACTTAGAAACACGCTGAACCGCTTTCTGAAGATCATCCATAACCTCTCGTTCATCAACATTATCCATATCGATGCGCACGAGAATAGTGCTTAAGCCTGTCTGAGAAATTGATTTCACATCTTTAAGTCCAGAGACTGTTCGGATCTCATCTTCGATGGGTTTAGTGATTAAGGCCTCGATGTCCACCGGAGATGCGCCCTTGTACTGGGTCACAATGGTCGCCATCGCAAAATCAACTTGAGGCCAGGACTCAGAGTTCATGCGAGAAAGACCCTGGAAGCCCATTATGACAAAAAATCCAGTTATCACGATCGTGAGCTTATAGTTACGTATAAAAAAATCTACTAGAAATTTCATAGGTTAAATCCTGTTGAACTCGCAAGGAGTTTCAGTGAAAACGACGAGGTAATCAAAGATAGTATTAATGATTTCGAGCTGCGTATTTATGGTCGTGAGATTCGAATTTAAAAAAGCATCTTGGTCTTGGATGAGATCGTTGACATTGAGTCTTGCTTCTTTAAATTTACGGTTCTGAACGACCAGGCGACGCTCAAGAGCTTCGGTATTGCTTTTCTGAGCGGCCACCACATCAGAGAGAATTTTAATCACACTCACTAACTGGTTGTGCGTATTATTGATGAGGGCATCGTTATGTCCTAGCTGGTAGTCATACCTTTTTTGCACTAGAAGCTCTTGGGTTTGTCTTGTCTCGCTCTTACCAATAGGAATGACGAGCTGAAGGCCTGCGGAGTAACCCGTCCTATTGTTGTCTTGCATATCATCAAATGAAGAGCCGTAAGAGCCCTGATTCAGTGTCTGCCCATCACTCTTACTACCGACACCTGTTGATTTGACTGTACCGATGAATTTTAAATCAACCTCATCGTAGCTCGATGCCAACTTCCCCTGCTCCGTTTGACTTTTTCGGATGAGATTCGTGACTTCATCATACCGAGTAAAATCCAAGGGAATGGTTTTCTGAGAAGCAATAACTTTAGTGCAGGCCAAGACATTTTGAATCAAGCTTGGAATATCGTAAGCAGCAAGTAAAATAATCTTCGTTTTTAAATCAGGCAAAAGCATCTTGAGTTGTTTGACCAAGATCTCGTGCTGATATCGATAGTAGAGTGCCGACCCTTCTCGGGACGCGACCTGTGCTTCATAGCGCGCAACCTCACCACCATCGGTGACTCCGGCTCGGAGCCGCAGACGAGAATCCTTAAGTTGGTCCTCCGCTGTTTTTTTTAGTTCATCGTAAATTTTAATTTGCTCATTGTTTGCAACGAGCGTCCAGTAAGTTCGCCGAAGCGATACCGCAAAGGCCTTGCGATTAATTTCTCTTTCTAATTCTGCGCGCTCTTGATTAAAAGTTGCGGAGTCGCTCTGGGCCTTACTCAAGCGACCAAGAAGATCTTTCCAAAGATCGACCTGCAAATCAACGCGAGCCACGGTGGTGGTCACATTCCGAAAAGTTCCGGCCGTAGACATGGCACTTCTTTGATCAGTTCCAAGTCCCGCACTGACAGAGACTCCTCCGCGAAACGCTTGCCGAACTCCAATCTGGGCCGTTTTTGTAGGACTCCAAACAGGAATGAATTGAATGATGGGTCGCTCGCGAGTCTCTGCGTACTGAGCATCACCGAAAATTTCTGGCCGAAAGCGGTCTTGAAGTTGTTGCGATTCTGCCTTCGAAGTTAAGAAAGCAGCCTCGATTGAGTCCCACTGGGGTGAAGAATTAGGGGAAAGATCTATAAGGCTTTTTTCAGAAGCCGTAAAAGTCTCCTGAGCATAAGACTGAAGACAAAATATCGTGAGCAAAATCAGAAGCTTCATGACCAATCCTTTATTAAAACGATTGTTTGAATCATACGTTTGAAAATATAAAAATAAAAGTTTTTAAAGTCTAAAAAGAGGAGAATATGTCCAGATTATCCTAGATTTTAATTGAACAAGATTTTGAAAGAAAATCCCATTCAGCTGAGAAATTCTTATCCAAAACCGGGGCCCTGACCAATCTCAAGTGCTTTTAATAGAAGTCGCTCTTGGTCTTAGAAAAAAAAGAAAACTACACTTAAGCAAAGAAGAAGAAAAGACGGAATCATTTTATGAAATGGATTTCTAACTTTTAGGTGGGTTACTAAAGCACAAAGCATAAGCACAGCAATTCCCGCAGAACCGATTCGTACGGAGGTAGTTTCAGTGCTTAAGATCAAGATAGCAAAAGAAATTTTCAGAATGCCCACAAAGTCTCTTAACCATGCCGGGTAACCAAAGAACTTAAATTCTTCGACAATATTTTGGTAACGAATGACCCAGACAAAGAGAATAGATGAAAAGGCAATGACTTTCAAAACCTGAATCAAATGAGCGTCCATAAAACCCTTTTGTATAAGAAATTGTAGTTCGCATTTTTGTCGCGATCAAGAATTAATGTGTTATGTCTTAACTATGAAAGATTTGTTTACCCTATTGTCTGCTCTGACCTTCATCACGTATGGCATTTTATGTCTGGTCACAAATCACATGAAAAATGAGTTTGAGAGATACGGTATGTCGAAATACCGAAAACTCACTGGAGTCCTTGAACTTTTAGGGGGCATTGGGCTCATCGTTGGATTTAAGTTTAATCTTATTTTAGTTATCGCATCTGCTGGTTTGGGCAGCTTGATGTTTTTGGGAAGTTTGGCGAGAATTCGAGTTAGAGATTCGATTGTCGAAATTCTTCCAGCTCTTTCACTAATGATACTCAATTTTTATCTTTTATATGAAGCGATCTACTGATAAGTCCGAGACTTCAGCGGCGTAACAAGATGTTCAAGACCATTGAGTTTAATTTCGTAGAGAAGCCCAAGTAGTTCACCCAATTTTCCCTCCGGCAAACCATTAGTATGAAACCAAACTACATAAGGTTCAGGCAGATCAATCAGCAAAACACCTTGGTGTTTGCCGAAAGGCATGGGGGTCGTTGCAAGTTTAAGAAGGGCGTTTGCCTGTAAGTTCATTTCATTAAGTGTCGCCTTGTTATCTCACCTTGTATAGGATGACTCTTGGAGTTAAATGACTTTTCCATTCACAATTAGGCCTGATTAGCTTATCTTAAACCACTTATGACTAAATATTCTGACGCATTCATTCATGAAATGCCAAAATCTGACCTTCACCTCCATCTTGATGGATCCCTTCGTATTCCCTCTCTTATTGAGATGGCGAAAAAGGGAAATATCAAAATGCCCTCTTACACCGAAGAAGGTTTAAGAGAGTTAGTCTTCAAGTCCTCATACGCTAATCTGGGTGAGTACCTTCACGGGTTTCAATACACCTGTGCCGCCCTCAGAGATTTAGAAAATATCGAACGCGTGGCCTATGATCTGGCCATCGATAATCAAAACGAAAACGTTTATTATATTGAAGCTCGTTTTGCTCCTCAACTGATGATGGATGTAGAAAATGGTCTAACCATGGAAACGGTTCTAGAAGCCGCGTACAAAGGTTTTGAAACAGCAAAAAAAGAACACAACAATCGTGTGGATGTTAAAGCGGGAACTCGTCCTGAGTTTCACTATGGGATCATCAGCTGTGCTATGAGAAAGTTTGGCCCGAAAGGCTACTCTCCTTATTACACAAATTTCTTCAAAACCATGGAGTACTCAACTGAGATGGAAGTCATCAAGGAAGCGGCTCTTCAGATGGTTAAGGCAGTGGTTAAGATTCGTGATGAAAGAGGCATTCCTATCGTGAGTGTGGATCTGGCCGGCCAAGAAGACGGATATCCTCCTGGTAAATTTAAAGAAATCTACGCTTACGCTCATAAAAACTTCATGCACAAAACGGTTCATGCTGGTGAAGCTTACGGTGCGGAAAGTATTTTTCAAGCGATAACTGAGTGTCATGCGGACAGAATTGGTCACGGTTACTATCTTTTTGATGAAGATAAAATTGTTGATCCCAAAATTGAGAACAAGAAAAAATATCTCTCGGATCTTATCTCGGTGGTGGCAGATAAACGGACAACTATTGAAGTTTGTCTGACTTCAAATCTTCAGACTAACCCAGAGATCAAGAGCCTTAAAGACCATAACTTTAAGCACATGCTGGCCAACCGTATGTCAGTGACCATTTGTACTGATAACCGACTTGTTTCAGATACAACTGTGAGTCGAGAATTCAAACTTGCGGTGGATAATTTCGATATTCAGACTAAGCATCTCAAGGACATTGTGGCCTATGGCTTTAAGAAGTCTTTCTATCCAGGCCAGTACATTGATAAACGTCACTGGGCGAAGAATGTGATGATGTACTTTGATACAGTTGCAAAAAAACATAATGTCGTATAACGCAAGACAGAAAACCTTTAGGTATTGTTCAGGTTTTATCTAATGTCATTCGTGAGCGAATACTCCAAAATAAGGGACTTAAGGGGTCTTATGAATGATTTATTCCTGATGGCATTAGGCCCATTTCTGCTTATCAATATCACTTATTTCTTTGCAGTTAAGAAAAATGATCTCAGCGTCATCGATACTGCTTGGGGACTAGGGTTTATTGCGCTTTCTTTGACGGGAAACATTCTTTCTCAGTTTTCAAATCCACGTGAAATTTTAATTTTAGTCATGGTACTTTTGTGGGGACTAAGACTTTCACTTTTCATTCATTCACGGAACAAAGGCAAGCCCGAAGATTACCGCTACACCCAAATGAGAAACAGCTGGGGGGAAAATGCCAACAGGACTGCATACTTTAAGGTCTACTTATTGCAATTTGTTCTAATGCTCTTCGTAGGTTTGCCGATATTCGCGATTCATTTTAGTGAACCTAATCAGTTTTTGTTCCTGGATTATTTGGGTTTTGGCCTTTGGTTTGTGGGACTTCTTTGGGAAGCGGTTAGTGATCATCAAAAATCAGCATTCAAAAAAAATCACAAGCATGAGATTTGTGATGTGGGCCTATGGTTTTACAGCCGTCACCCGAACTACTTTGGCGAAGTTCTTGTGTGGTGGGGCATTGGATCGGTCTCTTTACTCAGCCGCAACAGCTGGGGAATTCTTGGATCAATTTTTATCAATTTTCTTCTCCTTAAAGTCACCGGGGTTCCATTGGTTGAGGCCCGTCATGATAAGAATCCTGACTATCAGACCTATAAAAACTTGACCCCAAAACTCATACCTAACCTTCTGAAAAGAAAGGTTCAATTATGATAGTCGTGAATCAGTCGCTCGAAAAATTCTGCGTTAGTAAGAGGAGAAAATGAAAATAGCAATTGTGGGTAGTGGAATATCAGGAATGACGTGCGGACATCTTTTGGCCGAGCGCCACGATGTTCATATGTTCGAAGCCTCAGAACGTCTGGGTGGGCATACTCATACCCATGACGTTAAAACAAGCTCTGGACAGTATCGCATTGATACAGGTTTTATTGTTTTCAATGACCGCAATTATCCAAATTTTGTGAAGCTCATGAATTCACTAAAAGTAGAATCGCAAGAATCATTTATGAGCTTTAGTGTTAAGGTACAAAAAAATGGACTTGAATATAACGGGACGAGTATCAACTCACTTTTCTGTCAGAGAAGGAATTTCTTTAATCCTTCTTTTTACCGAATGATTCAAGATATTATGCGTTTTAATAAAGAGGCGACGGCGTTTTACCTCAAGAATAAAGATGTTGACCCGACATCTGGTCAGAGTCTAGAGCAGTACCTCTTTGATAATAAGTACTCAGAAGAATTCACCGAACACTATATTATGCCGATGGGAGCAGCGATCTGGTCCGCGAGCAGAGAAGAAATGAAAAAATTTCCTCTGCACTTTTTTGTTCGTTTTTTTCATCACCATGGAATGCTTACGGTAGATGATCGCCCCACATGGCGAGTATTAATTGGTGGCTCAAGCTCATACATCCCAAAGATCACCGCCAACTTTAAAAACAATATTCATTTGAACTCCCCTGTTCTCTCAGTCATTCGGAAAGATGGGAGTGCTGAGGTTACGACAGCATCACAAACGGAAAAATTTGATTACGTGATTTTCGCCTGTCATGCAGACCAAGCGATGAAAATACTAAAGGATCCTACGACGACCGAGAGAGAGGTCATGGATAATTTCTCTTACAGACCTAATGATATCATTCTTCATACAGATGAATCCGTAATGCCAAAATCAAAACTCGGTTATGCAAGCTGGAACTACTATCTGCCAGAAGTTCAAAAAGAAAGAGTCGCCGT
>JBBARF010000042.1:0-17741 GCA_040399925.1 Bacteriovoracaceae bacterium | reverse complement strand
TCTTGTTTCATTGAATATGGATGAGTTGATTGATCCTAAAAAAGTTATCAAGAAAATTCCTTACTCTCACCCTGTTTACAATGCCGGAGCAGTAAAATCGCAAGCGGCATGGGAAACGATTAGTGGAAAAAATCATGTCCACTTCTGTGGGGCTTACTGGGGCAATGGCTTCCATGAGGATGGGGTAAAAAGTGCATTAAGAGTTACTGCGAGTTTTGGGAAAAACCTTTCATGAAAAGCTGCCTTTACCTAGGAGAAATTGAGCACCGCCGCTTCACTCCTGTGGATAATAGGTTTTCGTATTCTGTGCTGTACTATTTTCTAGATTTAGATGAAGTTAAAGATATTTTTAAAATTCCTTTTCTCTTTAGCTACAATTTCCCAGGTCTTCTTTCTTTTTGGAGGAAGGATTATTTAGGTCCAACATCTAAAACGCTGAAGCAAAGTGTTTCTGATTATGTTTTTGATTACACCGGTCAGAAAACATCAGGTCCGATTCGTTTACTGACAAATATTTCTTATTTTGGTTACTGCATGAATCCGGTGAGTTTTTACTATTGTTATGATTCATCAGGGACAGCGCTTGAATTCATTGTTTCAGAGATCACTAATACCCCTTGGGGAGAGAAACACCGCCAGGTTTTCGAGATGAAGGATTCAGAACTAAAAGTTCATAAATTCCCTAAAGCTTTTCACGTCTCGCCTTTTATGCCCATGACTATCGATTACACTTGGGTGTTCAACGCCCCAAACGAAGACCTTAAGGTGCTGATGCAAAATAGAAATTCTAATCAGACTCCGATTATTTTTGATTCAACCTTGGAGCTTAAGAAAGTTCCTCTAACGATCACTAATGTCGCTATTAACTTTATGTTCTTTCCATTTGTGACTTTTAAAACAATCTTTGCCATTCATTATCAAGCGCTAAAGCTCTATATAAAAAAATCCCCCGTCTATGATCATCCCCACAAGGAGAAAGTTTTATGAACACTCAAGTACTACCTAAGGATAGGTCGCTGAGTCGATTTATGGCAAAATCTCAAACAGTAGATCAGATCAGTAAATCTATTTTACTAAAGAAATTTAATGACCTTAAATATGGTTCTCTCACTCTCGAAGATCGCACCACGAATCCTTCAACATCTCTTTTCTATGGAGAAAAGTCGGGTAAGTTTCATGCTAAAGTCGTGATTCACAAATCATGCTTTTTCTCTAGAACTCTTTTTGGAGGAAGTATTGGGAACGCTGAGAGTTATGTCGATGTCGACTGGGACACTGAGGATCTGACTCAGCTTGTTCAGCTTTTTGTCTCTAATCGAGATATCCTCCAGGGGATTGATCAAGGTATTTTTAGTTTACTCTTAGGACCGATTCAAAAATACTTCCATGGTCTTCGAGGTAATTCAATCGTTGGCAGCAAAGAAAATATCCGCTCTCACTACGATATCGGAAACGACTTTTTTAAACTCTTCCTTGATGAAACGATGATGTACAGTTCGGCGATTTTTGACAAAAAAGAGACATCTCTCTTAGAAGCATCTAATAAAAAAATTAAAACCATTTGCGATAATTTAAAACTAACGTCTGAAGATCATTTAATTGAGATTGGAACTGGATGGGGATCTTTAGCGATTTATGCAGCTAAAAATTATGGCTGTAAGGTTACAACGACAACAATTTCGAAAGAACAATTTAACTACGCTCAAGAACAAATCAAAAAGAACGGCCTGGAACATCGTATTGAACTTTTATTTGAAGATTATCGCCTTTTGAAAGGTACATACTCAAAACTAGTTTCTGTTGAAATGATTGAAGCCGTAGGATTAGAGCATCTTGAAACCTATTTTGAGAAATGCTCAAGCCTCCTCAAAGAAAATGGACTCATGGTTCTTCAGGCCATCACTATTCGAGACAGCAACTATGAGTCTGCTAAAAACTCCGTTGACTTTATTCAACGCCATATCTTTCCAGGATCAGGTATCCCCTCTGTTGCATCAATGATGAGTGCAATTGCGAAGAAAACGACTCTTGTTCTGGTCGATCAAAAAGATTATGCCGAAGATTATGCTCAGACTTTATTGAATTGGTCACAGAACTTAAAGAGAAACGAAGAAAAGATTACTCAACTGGGTTACCCTGACTATCTTCACAGACTTTGGCAGTTTTATTTTTCTTATTGCGAAGGTGGCTTCCGTGAGCGCGCTATTGGTCTCTCTCAAATGACTCTAAATAAACCACTCTATCGTAATAGGAGCCTTGTATGATTGATCAATTTATAAAAGTTATGGAAAAAGGTCATGTTCCTGACAGTGCTATTCGTTTTGGGATCAGAAAACTTTGTAAAACAAGACTTGAAGAACTTTCACAAAGCTCCCTTGAAGCCAGAGAAGATCAGGCGAGAACATACCGGGAGGGCCTCAGAGCTTCTCCTCTGGCCGTACATACCAAAGCTGCCAATGAACAGCACTACGAATTGCCACCGGAGTTCTTTCTGCATGTTTTAGGTAAAAATTTAAAATACAGCTCGTGCTACTGGGATGGAAATACCACCAACCTCGATGATGCCGAAACACTTGCTCTAAGAATTTCATGTGAACGTGCTCAGATTAAAGATGGCATGAGAATTTTAGAATTAGGATGCGGCTGGGGATCACTCACCCTCCATATGGCCAAGACCTATCCCAATGCCAAGATTGTAGCGATTTCTAATTCTGCCCCTCAAAAAGCATTCATAGACTCCGAGGCCAAGAAGAGAAATCTCACCAATGTACATGTTCTCACACGGGATGTATCGCAACTGGAAAGTCTCGCTTTGGAATTTGATTCTTTTGACCGAGTGATGAGTATTGAGATGTTCGAGCATTTTAAGAACTATGAAATTCTTTTATCCAAGATTTCTGATGTCCTGACTCCGAATGGAAAACTCTTTGTGCATATTTTCACACACAAGGATTATTCTTACCCCTTTGAGACAGAGGGTGAAGATAACTGGATGGGTAAATATTTCTTCACCGGTGGTCAGATGCCTTCGCACCGTCTCCTCATGGAATTTCAGCGCGATCTTCAGCTTCAAGATACCTGGGCATGGGATGGAGTTCACTATCAGAAAACTTCTGAAGCGTGGCTCGAAAATATGGATGCCAATAAAGAATCCATCAGAGAGCTCTTTAAGACGACTTACGGAAGCGAAAGTGTTGAGTGGTTCAACCGTTGGCGCGTCTTCTTTATGTCTTGTGCTGAATTATTTGGCTATGAGAAGGGGGCACAATGGGGCGTTTCACATTACCTATTCAACAAAAAAGCTTAAGCGCCCTTGCTCTGCTTTTAGTCTCAACTCAAGTTCTGGCCAAAGAAGTGGCGGGAGTAAAAATTCCTGAGACCTATGATTGCGGAGGAAAGACTCTTCCCTTTCAAGGTGCAGGACTCAGAACCGCTACGTGGATCAAGATCAAAGTTTATGTTCTCTCCTACTACGCCGCTGAAAAGAAAGCTCCTGGAACTCCCTCGTGTTTTAATCTCACCTACCTAAGAGATTTTGATAATGAAGATGTTGATAAGGCTTGGGCCTTTCAATTCAAAGACAGTTCTATGCTTTCCTACCCTCAATTGGGGGAGCATGTGAAACAGATTCAGCAATACTTTGGTGAAATCAAAGGCGACAGAACTGAAAATTTTGTTCTGGAAGAGGGCACGACAAAAGTCTATGAAAATGGAATGTTGAAAGGCGAAATCAAGGGCGCAGAATTTCAGAAAAATTTCTTGTCTCTCTGGTTTGGGAAAAAGCCCCCAACCAAGGAGTTACAAGAGGAACTTTTGAAATGAAGATCACTCTTCTTCTCTTTTTCGTTTTATGCTCCTGCACCAACTACCCTGGCAATTTTAAATACGTCATCAAAGATAATGTCCACTACAATCAAGATAAAAGCGAACGTCACAATGGCGAAGTGATCATGCCCGATGGTTTGGGTCCCTTCCCCGCCGTCATCGTTGTTCATGGTGGAGGATGGTCCTCTCGCAGTTATGAAGACACAACCTCCATCGCAGAATCTCTTGCGGGCAATGGCTTTGTTGCCTACAACATTAACTACCGTTACAGCCCTGAGCACCATCACCCCGCTCAAATCGATGATCTGGAAGCGGCGATCAAATTTCTTAAAACCAATGCCAAAAATTATAAAGTCGACACCAAACGCATCGGTCTGTGGGGTTACTCCTCAGGTGGCCATACAGTCAGCTACTACGCCCTGACGCGCGCCCAGAATCCTGATCTTAAAGTAGGAGCAGTGGTGGCAGGCGGAGTCCCCTTTGATTTCACTTGGTACACTCGTTCTCCGTATATCAAGGGCTACATGGGAAATTTTCGCGATAAAATGTTTGAACAATACGTAGACGCTAGTCCTAGTTATAGGATCACTAAAGACTCTCCGCCTTTTTTCATTTATCATGCAGAAAAAGACACTTTGGTGGAGCATTCTCAGGCAACATCTTTTGAAGCCCGATTGAAAATGTATCAAGTACCGGTTGAACGTTGTGACATCTCTTGGTGGGGTCACATGACGGTATTTATGTTCTCCTCCAAACCGCTTCAACAGGGAATAGAATTTCTGAAAAGGAAACTCTAAAGGTAATTTATGGAAACACTGCTCTGGTCTCTCGGACTTTTTATTTTTGGTTATGTTCTTAATATGTTCTACATCACGGTCCTTTATCACCGAGCTCTGACCCATGGGGCGGTTCAGCTCCACCCTGCTCTTCACAAACTTTTGTCTCATACTGGCACGTGGATCACGGGTCTCGATCCCAAGAGTTGGGCCACGATGCACCGGTTCCACCACAAATACTCGGATACGACTACCGATCCCCATAGCCCAACTCATGCGGGTGTCATGGGAGTTTGGGTCGCCCAGTATAAATCTTATTTAAAATACATGAATCACCTGATCGAAAAAGATTCAGATGAAGTGAATAGCCTCAGTGCCGACATGAATATGGAAGTGTCATGGCTTAATCGTAAAAACCTCTCCTGGCTTCCCTACATCATCCATATCATTATCGCCGTCATCATCTGGCAGGGGTTTAATTCTTTTGTGATGGGTGCGGCCTACTGGTTTGGAATCATGAGCCACCCGCTTCAAGGTTGGATGGTAAACGCTCTGGCCCATAAGTACGGAGCAAGAAACTTTAATACTCCGGATGATTCACGCAATAACTTATTAGTCGGTTATTTTGTTTTCGGTGAGGGTTACCAAAACAATCATCACCACTCTCCTCAGAGGGCGAATTTTTCGGTCAAAACATGGGAGCTTGATCTGGGCTACTTCATGGTCATTGTGGCCGAAAAGTTCGGTCTGCTTAAAGTGACGGCACCAAAGCTCAACTGATTTCATCACGAAAATCTTAAGAGTGATAGCTGACGCCAACTTTATTTTGCGCCGGATGAAGAAGCGAAGATGTAGGGGTAAAATTCGCTCCTCAATCCAGCACACATTAACCTAAGGCGAAAGCGGATCATGCCTATCTTCATCCCGATCCTCTTCAATCAAATCAACTTTAAGTAAACTCGATAGTCGGTCCAAGCACTGCTCCCAACTTGTTCTACATTCATCAACCTGCTTCTGATCTGTAAATCCGATGACAGAAATCGAAATATCGGTTCCTGTTCCTAGGTCTTTAAAATCGATGATGCTTTCTAGGTTTTGGAGAATGACTGCTCCACGAGGGTCTTTGACGGTATCTATTTGAACAAGTTTTTGATCTTCGATGAATTCTTTGAAATAACCGGTACAAACATAAAGACCATTATCACTTGTGTGCTCAAAGCGGTACTTACCGCCTTGTCTGGCTTCAAGTTCAGGAACTTTCAAGCTCATCCCATCGGGAGATGACCACAGCTCAAGATATTTTGGAGTTGTCCAATAGCTAAAAAATTTATCTCTTTCTACCGGAAAAAATTTTGTCATGGTGAATTTCATAACCTCTCCTTTGTTAATGAGAATCTTAGTTAACAGAAGTGTTATTCTTGAAGATGCAATTGTCATGGAGCAAGCAGGAGCAGAATTCTGGCTTAAGAAAAATTTTTTTTGACAATATTTCTTTTATGACCTTTGGCCATCATTGTGTCCAACTCTGCTTCCCTCACATTTCTTATCCGACTCATAGATCCAACTCACGTAATCATGAGCTCCTCTCTCCGCTTTTACGCAAATACACCGCCAGCATAAGACAAGTTTAGATGACAAAAATACAACGTTTTTTAATCATAGTCAGGAATCGTAACGTAAAACAATGGAGGGTTTCATGCGTTTCCTAGGACTCTGTCTGCTTTTTCTTTCGTTCTCCACTTTGGCGAATACTCAACTGACAACTCAAGTTACTGACATTGACTTTGGTAAAGATGCCAAGGATCATGTGCTCGTATTTCTTTCCAGCGGTCACGTGGGGAAGATCAGTAAAACTGATAAGGCCCTAGCAGGCCGTGCTGGACAGGCGATTAAATCAAATGATGTTGTGAATATCTCTTTGGATGAAAATCGTTTCATTCTGGGATTTGAAAAAGCGGCCATCATCAGTCGCATGAATGATGTCAGCACGCCTGCAAAATTATTTGAAACCTTCACTCCAACAACAATTGAAAGTATGAAAGTAGCGAAATCATACTTCAGGTCACAACGACTTCCACAGAAGGAAGAGACTCAGTGTTTTAACCGCGCCATGGTTTGGACTTACGAATTGTGGAAAGCTCATAGTCTTAAATCAAACAAACTTCTCATTTTCTTTTCACGAAACTATATCCGTCGTTACGATTTTGAATGGTGGTTCCATATCGCTCCTTACGTCCATATTCAGGACAATGGAGTCGTTCTCGAACGAGTCATGGATAGAAAATATACCGGAGGTCCGTTAGAGTTTAGAAAATGGTCAAATCTTTTTATGAGAAACGATGCAGAGTGCCCGGTGATCACGAAGTATTCTGATTATTCAGAAAATCCTTATACTGGTGAATGTTTCCTTTTCCGCACCCATATGTACACCTACCAACCGGCAGATCTTCAAATGTACGAGGCATGGGGGTACTCGAAGAGTGCCTTCAATATGAATGAAGTCAAGGGTGCTTATCTTGAAGCTTTCTCAGCTCCTGAACATGAAGAAGAGGAAGAAGAAACGGAAGGCGGAGGAGAAACTGGTGGTGCTACTAACGGAACACTTTAAGGGGAACAATCAGAATGAAAAACGTAAAATATAAATTAGTCTCATCAATTCTTGGTTTAACCGTACTCACTAGTTGCGGTGGTGGTGGCGGTGGTGGCGGAGGAAGATCTGCTGCATCCAATACCACCGAAGGATCTTCTGAAGCTCTTGCCGTTGATGGATCAAATATTCAGGGAATTTACCGAGCGGACTTCATCACCCTCAATGGTCAAGTCAACGGTTCCATCCCCGGTGGAGTTACCTTTAAACGTGATGGAGATAAGCTCTACGCCTACTCCCGCATTTTCGCTGGTGGCCCGCAGGTTTGGCATCAGCAGAATGTTTACACCGGAACTCGTTGTCCAAATTTAAACGATGATTCTAATAAAGATGGCTACATCGATATCAATGAAGCCACAGCCGTTCTGGGAAGTGTCATCATCCCTATGGATGCTGATATTGGTTCTCAGCTTTCGGGAAGAAAGTTTTTTCCTCTGGCGGACTTATCGGGTAGTTATTCCTATGAAAGACTCACCAGCTTCAGTCGATTTTTTAATGATCTCAAAGGACCCGACAAGGATCCTGCAGATAACATGACTAAGATTGGTGAAAATGATGGGTTTAGTTTTGAAGGTAAGGCCGTCATGATTCAGGGAACCGCCAATACTATTCAGTACCCGGCAACAGTAGGTTCGGTCGGACGCTTCAAAGTCTATCAAACTCTCCCGATCGTTTGCGGGATTTTTGTGAAAAACAACGTCTCTCCCGGACTTCCTCTCTCGAATCAAATTCCTGGTCCCGTCTCTCCAGTTGTTGAGGGTCAGGATACTCCCGCTCCCGAAGGAGCAGGAGAATACTACCCACCTGTCGCAGGAAATACGACCGGTTCGGGCAGTAACCGTACCGGTGAAGGTGAAACAACGGGCGAAGAAGACGAAGATACCGATCCCACTAATTACGGCGAAGAACATCCATAATTCAATGCAAGAGGTGCAACTTCGGTTGCGCCTCTTGCATTGTTGACTTAAGTCTATCCCCGAGACAGAATTAATACATGAACATCGTACTTTTTGGATCTACAGGTTTGGTTGGCAATGAAGTTCGCCGGGAAATTGCCGCCCTATCACCTTCTCATCAGGTGATGCTGGTTGTGAGAAAAAAACTTAACGATCTCATGCCCCATGAAACTCAAATTGTTTCTGATCTTGCCTCTCACGATGAACTCAAACATAAATTGATGGATTTTAAACCTGAAGCGGCTTTTTGTTGTATCGGGACTACCATGAAAAAAGCTGGCTCTAAAGAAGCTTTCTTTCTTGTTGATCACACGTTGATCTTTAATGCTGCCAAGGCCTCGTACCTCGCTGGAGTTAAGTCTTTTGGACTCATCTCTTCATCAGGGGCGCATATCCAGTCGAGCTTTTATTATTTGAAAGTTAAAGGCCAGATGGAAAAAGCACTGATTAGTTTGGGCTTTTCTCGTTTAGTTATTCTTCGTCCTGGCGTTCTTTTAGGTCAAAGAACTAAATCCCGTCCTATGGAGGCCCTGTCGCAGAGTCTCGTACCTCTCATGACAAAGATCATGATTGGGCCATTCAAAAAGTATCGCCCGATCAAAGCGACCACTGTAGCCTCAGCACTGGTTCGTCATACCATCACCAAGGGTGGCAAAGTACAGATTATAGAAAGCCAAAATATTATTTAGCTTTTACAACTCCCTGATATAAAACGCCTCCCTTGACTTTAATTCCTCTGAAACCATCTTATGGTCAAGGAAGATCCTATGAAAATCAAACTTGTCCGCACGCTTCTTTCAAAAAAAACTAACTCTAATAGTATCTTGTTGGGACTTACGAGTTTCACTCTTCTTCTCCTGCTTTTTTGGGTAAATGAAATGAATATCCTTCCTGTGAATACGTGGCTCACGGCCAATGGTCATCAGGTTTTTCACCAGCAAGAGTACTGGCGTCTTTTTACTACCACTTTCATTCATGGTGACCTCTCTCACTTGGGAGGCAATGCCTTGTTCTTCACGGGATTTTCAATTCTGCTTTACAACTATTTTGGCTGGGCGGTGTTTCCGCTTTTAAGTCTCGTGGTAGGAGCTGTGATTAATTTCATCTCACTTAAATTTTATGCTCCCGAGATGACTCTCGTAGGAATTTCAGGCGTCATTTATTTTATGGCGAGCTTCTGGATGACTCTTTTTGTTTTACTGGAAAGAAAAGAGTCTCTTCCGAGAAGACTCATCATTGTAGCAGGACTGTCATTGATTTTCTTTTTCCCAGAAGTATTTGATATTAAAACCAGCTACCTCGCTCATGCTCTAGGTTTTGCTTTTGGTATTCCTTTGGCAGGAATTGTTTATTTACTGAATAAGAAAAATTTTCGTCAAGAGGAAGTCTGGACAGTTGAAATGGAAAACGACGATCTGATTTATAACGAAGAAGAAGCTTATTCTATGATGCTTGAAAAAAAGAATCGTTGTGACTAAAATCCTGAGTTATGCACCCATCACGGTTAGATACTTGCCTAAAGCCTCATCTAACCAACGACTGTATCCCCAACCTGATTGGGCCAGATACCCCATATGCCCGCCACTTTTTTCCAGATGAAGTAGGCACTGAGAAGAGAGAGTTGCCTTCTTATAATCGTCAGGCATAACGAAAGGATCGTTTTCAGCACTAATGATCACGGTCGGAATTTTGATCTCTGAAAGGTACTGAGCGGCTGAACACGTTTCATAATAGTGCGAGCGACTCTTGAATCCACCAATGGGAGCTGTAAAAGATTCATCAATTGTCCTGATGCTATGAATCCCTTTGATCAGTGAATAATCTTTTTTGCGGTTCTGCTTCACATAGTTTTTAAGATCCAAAACAAAACGGTAATTATAAATCCAACTCAAACCCTCACAGAGTTTTTGAGACGCGAGCTCTAAGTTAATGGGCGCATTCACTGCGATAGCGGCATCGGGAAGAACATCGGCGCGGACACCAGCGGCGAGTAATAAAAGGGCATTGGCACTTAAACTAAAACCAATGGCGATGTGTTTTGCTTGAGGAATTTTATTACGCCCAAAAGCAATAACAGTTGAAAGATCCTCGGCCCGTCCCGAATGATACGGCTCACTCGCGAGTCCCACACCTTCTCCACATCCCCGGTGATTATTCATGAAAACATGAAAGCCAAGATTGCGCGCAATCATGGCCGTGCGTTGCATGTAGGACGACTCAGCACTTCCACCCAGACCGTGAAAAAGATAAACCACTACAGGTTTGGTGCCTGCATAGTAAGTACTATGGATCTGATCAGGGCCATCTTCTTTTGAGATGAGAATCTTTTCGCCAGTCTCAGACATTTTAAGTGATGGTAGCAGATGACCAATAATGGTTTGCAAATGTCCGGTTGCGGCCCAAGCTGGAGGAATGCAAGGAAAAATTTCTGAGCGTGCTTTTAAGAGAGCTTCTTTCAATCCAGATTCTCCCAGTTTTTAAAATCTTTGGAGAGAGTGATCTGGCGGGCCTTTTCAGCTCGCTTAGGACTTTTCTCAATCCCAATAGCATCCAGACCAAAAGCATTGGCGGTAGCGAGCATACTGCCCTGTCCACAAAAAGGATTGATCAGGGTTTTAGTTTGAGTTTGTTCTGAAAGAAATTTTCCAATGAGAAGACAAGCATTGAGCCCCATGCCTCGCTCCCAAGTTTTCTCGCCTAGATCAGGCAGAACATCCGGTTGCGATTTAGAGATATCAACACGAAACTTTTTTGAAAAACAAAGCAGATGCGAGTAAGCAGGACGCCCCATGGTGATAACTCCCGCTGGTGCTCGGCAGAGAACTTTGTGCCAGAGAAGTTCATGACCTAAATTTTCAGCGGCCTTCTGGCAGAGATAGGCCTTATCGACCCATGTTCCCTCAACCTTAATATCTGACTGATAAAAAAGTGTCACACCATCATCAGGGGTACGCGCAAGAATCAGCTCCGCCGTTTCAGTGAACCATTTTTTCCACTGACTCAAAGTCATATGGGGAAATTCAGAAATATCAGGCAAGGATCCAAGAATTGAACTTTGTGAAGGAATGTCGGCGGTCTTTAACCATTCAATAGCATCACCAGCATGAACAGTTCTCATTAACGAATTTTTTCCAGCACATCCATATCAAACAAGGTGTAGTCACAAGTGAGCTCCTCACCTTTTTTAATATCTCTGGCGGCAATATTTTTTCCGTTAAGGCCTGATGCTTCTAAAAGATTTGGATTTGTGGTGTGATTCATATGGCGAGCGTGATCACCACAAAGGATCATGACTTTTTTTTCGCCATCATCCTGGCCATAACAATACATTTTAAGAAATTCTACAACTGCCGTAGGAAACGAAGAGAGATCCTTAGCATCTATGACCAGATCAAGTCTGGGATCAAACTCCCAAACAACCTGACCCTCTTTAATATCTTCATCGGCAAAGCAGCCCAGTCCATGGATAGGGCTATACTTTACGCTCGAACGAACCTGCATCATGGGGGTTATTTTATTTTTTAAGTCAGCACCCTGCAAGGACTAACTAAGAGGATAAATATCTGACGGTGGTTGATCAAAATAGTTCGGAAGTATAGCTTCCTCTTCTTTTAAGACCTTGGGCAAGGTCAGAAGGAAGGTGGTGTTAAAAACCTTGTCCAGATACGTTAGGCTTCCGCCATGTTGTTCCGCAACAGCTTTCACATAAGACAAACCCAGACCGGTTCCTTGAGAGGCCTTAGTGGTATAATAGGGATCCATCATTCTATCTGTGACAGCATGAGAGATGCCGAAACCTGAATCTTTAAAGTAAATCTCAAGATTCTCCTTTCCTTCCACTACTTTCACTTCAACCCATTTATCGTGAAGTTTATCGATGGCATCAAAGGAGTTATTCACCAGATTAATAAAGGCCTGCTTGAGTTGAACTTTGTGACCCTTGACTTCAAGGCCTTCAGGACAATTCACACGCAGCTCCATCCCGTGATTTTTCATTCGCTGGCCGCAGAATAAAGAAACATCATTCAAAATTTGATCGATGCTGATAATCTCGTCATGGTCAGTATCACTCACATGAACAAATTCACGGATTCCGCTCACCGTCTTATTCATACGTTCAACGGTATAAGCAATTTGATTGAGTCCTAGGGCGACTTCCTTTTCTTTTTCAGGGTTATTGTACTGTCGAAGGAGTTGAGTGACTCGCGCCTGGATGATGGTCATTAGATTATTCAACTCATGGGTAATTCCCGCCATCATTAAACCTAATTCTGAAAAATGGGCCTTGCCGAGAAGATCTTGCTTCTGATAATGCATTTGATTTTGCAGTTCAAGATTGTGAGTTTTGGCTTTTTTCAGCTCATTTTGGAGTTTCAGGATAAATCCTGTCGCTGAAAGTGCAATAAGGATCAAAGTTATAATAAGGTTTGTTTCCATGCATAAATAGTAGCAAGTTTTTTAGAAAATCCCGCCCTAATTAACTCTAAAGAAGTTTTTTGCTCTGACATATAGCGATTTCAAGACAATCTAAGTTAGACTGAATATATGAAATATATCACGCTACTGTTTTTGATCTCCTCTACTTTAGCTTTGGCCGAAGAACTTCCCATTAAGCTCGGAGGATTTCTCGACACCTACTATGCTTTCGATCCTAATCATCCTAAAAATCACGAGCGTGAATTCACGACTCAACCTGTAAGAGACAATGAGTTCAATATCAATCTCGCTTATATTGATGCGGTCCTTAAACAAGAAAAGACCAGAGGCCGTCTGGCCTTGCAATTTGGTCAGTCAGTCACTAAGAACACTGTTGGTGAACCCAAAGACGGGGCCACATCTGGTGCTCAGGATGCGAAGATTTTCCAGGAAGCCTATTTGGGAAGAAAACTGGGAGAGAAGTCTTGGATTGATATGGGGATCTTCCTCGGGAACATCGGTGCAGAAAGTTGGATCTCAAAAGATAACTGGACCTATACCCGCGCCTTGAATCTCGATTATGTTCCCTACTACTCGGCAGGTGTCAGGTTCGAGCACACGCTGAATGAAAAACAAAGTTTCCAAGTCCAGCTCATCAATGGTTGGCAGAATATGTCTGAAAATAACCAAGGTAAGGCCCTTGGCATGCAGTACAAGCATCATTTGAATGAATCACAAACTTTCACCTACAATAATTTTTTAGGTGATGAAGAAGTGGTACCGAATAAAATCGACAAAAAGTATCGTCCCCGCTTTCGCGCTTATCATAATTTTATCTTTCAATGGTTCAAGTCAGATGTCTGGCAGTACCTTGCCTCTTTTGATGTAGGTCACCAGTCTCAGCAAGAAAATGACGGTGTGGATGGATGGTACGCCAGTACCGTGACCATCAGAAGAATTCTGAATACCGAACAGTCACTGGCTTTTCGAATGGAGCATTATAGTGACCGCCACGAGGCGAATATTGTAACGGGAACTCCTAACGGTTTTCAGGTATCAGGGGCTTCGCTTAACTTTGATCAACAGCTAGATAAAAATATGTTGTGGAGAACAGAGGTGAGAGGATTTTATTCAAAAGATGAAATCTATCCGGAAGGAACCCATCACAAAAACAGAATGGATGGATTTTTGGTCATATCCATTTCTGCGTGGATTTAAATTGTTACTTAACTGAAATTTTGTTCACCACCACAAATGGTGATGGCTGACGGAATTTCTCGAGCCATTTTTGGGTTAAACAGCTGTATCCACCTGCTCCCCAACCTTTGCCCCAGCTATTCACGACAACAATACAATAGGACCCTTCAGTCGCCTGAAGTTTTTTAGGAAGCTCCATCACCCCGACTGCAAGGAAAGAGTGTCCCAATGAGTGAGAGTCCATCTTCCCGGCACTCATTTTCTTACTATCTTCTAGTGTGATGAGGCCTGAGTTTTTATAAAAGTTCTCGGAGAGCTTGGCCCCCATGACAACCGGATAATCTTTTTTAAGCTTCTCGATAGCTTCAGCTAAAGTTCTGACTTCTTCATAGGCCTCAACTTTGGCGACTCCATCTTTGCAACTTGAAACCAGAGGAACCTGAGTTTCGTTTTGGGGTTGAGATTCAGCTTTATACGAGCAGTAAGTTTCAAGCGGGATATCAATCTTTGATTGCTCTTTAGAATAACGGTAGCCATTCGTAATCCATGATCCTTTTTCAGTACAAGGCCCATTTTGGCAATTCGGTTTACTTGCCCAATAGAAGTACTGTTCAGAAAGATCCTGAATGTTTTTATTTTGCGCTAAAAGAATTTCCATCGCCCGAATCCCAGAGAAAGCAGAACAAGTGGGACGAGAGTTCTGATCACGGACTGGAATTTCAAAAGCTGCATTCACGATGTGAACATCAGGGAGAGTAGAGATATCAACTTTCTTCTCTACAATTTTTTCTGCCTTAACCGGAAGAACGAAAGTGTTCTCTTTGTAGACTTTGATTTTCCCTTCAAAGATCATCTGCTCTTTACGCCACTGCTTGAGTTGATCCTGAACTTCTTTTTTCCACTGATCCTGAACACTTTTAGTTTCGGCACGCCACTTCGCTGGGCCATCTTCCATCTCTGGATTTTTTACGTCAGTTTTTTGCGCCTTATTTTGTTCTGCCAGAATGGCGCGATTGCGTGCCTTAGCTTCTTCAACCGCCTGTTGACCACGGGTCATGGGTTTAGTTTCAGGAGTTTTATAAAAGGGCTCCACCTTCTCAACTTTCTCAGCGTACTCACCAAAGGGCAAAAGCTGGGCCATCATCGCCTCATATTCAGGTTTTGATTTAAAGTCATACTTATCAAAGACTGCCGTCATACTACCGGCAAGAAGAGATTTTGAGATAAGCAGAAGAAATAAAATATTCATGTTGTCCTTTTATCATCCAGAGCAATAGAGACCGTAAAGTCCCCCATTACATTAACCACAGACCTGGCTCGACCCAAAATCCAGTCCACAGTAAGAAGCATCGGAAGGATTTCAGTGGGAAGACCCACTGTTGAAAGTACTAAAGAGAGAGTAATAAAGCCTGCTTCAGGAATTCCTGCAATCCCAATAGTCCCAAGCACACAAATGAAGGCCGCCATCAGTTGGGTTGAAAAATCCATTTGAATACCTGCCGCTTGAGCAACGAAGAATACGGCCATGCCTTCATAAAGCAGGATGCCATCATTATTTAAGTTGGTTCCGACACAAGCACCGAGAGTAGCAGCTTTTTTAGAAACACCAAGCTTATCCAACGTCTTTAAAGTCAGAGGAAGGGTCGCGAGACTTGAATTGACTCCTGCTGAATAAACCAAAGTCGGTTGAACTGTTTTCCAGAAATATTTAAGTTTAATCTTCTTGTAGATAATCCAACCCTGATAAACTACGACGACATGAATGAAGAGACCTAAAAGACCTACTCCTAAGTACTGGGCCAGACCCTTCACAGGCTCAAGTCCAAACTCACCCGTGGTTTTAGCAACAACACCAAAAACGGCAATGGGAACCAGATGCACCATCCAAGTCAGTGAGACCTCAAAAACTTTTGTGATGATTCCCAACATATGGGTCAATTTATCGATCAGAACTTTTTCTTCGGCAGAGGCGTGCATTTTTACTCGTCTCAGAGCAAACCCCAGAAGAAGGGCAATAAAGATAAGGCTAATAACGGTATTTTCAACGAAAGGTTTTGCAAAACTTTCTGGAAAGTAGCCTTTGATACTTTCAATCACATCAATTTTCTGTCCTGCATACTTTGCAAGCATTGCAGGCGTGGTCATAGTGCTGTGAATGTTGGCAAGGCTCTCTCCAGCTCGGAAGTAAGTCGAGATGCCAATACCGATGACCAACGCACAAACAGCATTGAACATGGTGATCATAATGAGCTTAGCACCTAGCTTGCCAGAAATTTCAGAAGTCAGGATTGAATTTAAGATGACGAAAAAAAGCAGAGGTGTCGCCGCTGCCTTAATCAAGGTGATGATGACTTTTCCCAGCTCTCCCAGTCCGCTGACAGCAGGTCCAAAAGTCAAACCGACACAGCCACCTAGAATGAGGGCGACAATAATTTGCACAGATAGGGATTTAAAGTATTTCATTGGGAAAGATTATCTGACGAAAGACTCTAGATGAGCAAAGAAAAAGGGAGATGCAAGGCGACAATCACTTCAGGTTTTTAAGCAGATCTGCGCCTGAAATCATGGGCGATCCTTGTTTTTTTAGTTCTGCTTCCTTAATCAGATGAACAATCTTTGTATTGAAAGGGACTTTAAGTCCCAGTGCTTCGGCATTTTTTACTATTTTCCCATTGATATAATCAATCTCAGTGGGCGCATTTCTCTCAAGATCAATCAGCATACTCGCCTTGGCCCGAGGATCAATATTAACCATTTTTTTGGCGATTTTTTTAAATAAAAAATTGGGAAGTGTTAAAACTTGGGGAACAAATCTGGCATGAATGGGTGTGAGTTTTTCAAGCTTAATGCCCAAGGCTTCGATGACGAGCAGAGATTCACGCATGAGTTCGGCCAGAACCCTACGATACTCAATTTGTTCAAGTTCAGCTCTTATAGGAATTCCTGCCAAAGCATTCACGCTATTATTAAGATTCAAAAGGAGTTTACTCCACTTGTAACCTTTAACATTGTTGGTAGCCTTGAACTCTATACGAGCTTTAGAAAACAGATCACGGAGTTCTGGATCAATTTTTTTATCTACGATAACAGGCCCATTGGTTGACTGAAAAAACTCGTTTTTCTCATTAATCACAACGTTGAACATCACTATGCCCTCAATCAATGCATCTTTTAATCCCAGATGCTGGAACATCTCATCGTTGCCCACTCCATTCTGAAGATTTAGAATTTTCGTGTGAGTATTGGCACTCGCCTTAATTTCCTTGAGCACTTCTTCAGTCTGAGTTGTTTTAGTTGTAAGGAGGATTATATCAACTTTAGGGAGTTGAGAGATGTGCTGATGATAATCGTAGTGACCAGCTGGAATGCTTACGGCCACGCCCTGATAGGAATTTATCACCAGGCCGTGGTGACGTAAATGTTCATGCATTCTTTCGCGGCCCAGGAAGGTGACATTCCCTCCGGCCTCAATCAGACGGGCACCTACATAAAGACCAATATTCCCCGCTCCAACAACGGCAATTTTCATAATCTGAAACTAAAATTTGAGGCAGAAGTAATTTCCTGCGCTTTAAAAACTGTTTTAGCAAGCAGTAAAAGAGTTGAAGTGTTGGCTTTCCCCTGTGCACTCTGGCAGGATTTAGAGATGAGATTAGTTTTGTACGATTGGAACATCAGTGAATTGTATCAGGAGTCTGAAGTACAGGTTGAAGACATATAGTCTTTACAGGGGTACCTAAAGTTCTACTCGAAGTTTTTTTAAAGCACCCTTGATTGCGTAGGCGTAACTCAAACAAAAGATGAAACTGATAGAGAGAAAGACCCCAAGGAGCTGGTTTAAATCAATACTGGGATAAATGTGTCTTGGCATAATAATACCCCCGCGCTCGATATGGACCCCTTGATTAATGGCACTAAAATCCA
>JBBARF010000041.1:0-27171 GCA_040399925.1 Bacteriovoracaceae bacterium | reverse complement strand
ATCGATTCCATTCGGCGTCCAAGAGCGTAAGAGATCACATCTAACGCTGAGGCGAGCATTTCACGAGTTGAAGGAAGATAGAATTCGTACTTCAATTCTTTACGTTTGTTATTCAGGAAACGAGTCAGCTGCATGCCATCTTTAATGGAGCCATTGAACACGTTAAACCAAGTTGAATTAATAATCCCCGGAACCAGGAAGTGATGAAGGATCATGTTCTTGTGATAAAGAAGCTCAACTCGACGTTCAGACTTAATGGCGTAGAAAACCTGATTAAGTTTTTCACGCTTAATCACTTCAACTTTTTTATTTCCAATGAACATATCCAGAGCTGATCTCAGAGAATCACGAAAATTCTCAGACGTCAGAGACGGCGTCATAGGAATTTTTAAGGCCATACAGTACTTGATGACGTCTTCAGCACTCTCTTCAATCTGCTTCCAAGTTAGCGCTCCGGCCGGCTCATCCAGCATGATGAGAGACAAAAGAGATGAAGGAGTAATCGGCATGCCCCGGCCTACGGCCTTAAAGCATTCAAACGCTAGTTCTTGAGTGGCTTGTTTGATCTCGCCTTTAAAATCTTTGCGGATAATCCCCTCTCCAAAATGAAGATGGATCGTACCTAAGCGTTTGTTGAAAAGTTTAAACAGTTTAAAAAGCTGAGCTCCGGATTCTGTTTTCTTTTTAGCTCCCCATAATTCGCGGGCATGTGCTTTTTCTTCAGGGATATGCTCATGGGCCAGAGAAATAGGAATGAACATGAGAGGTTTTGAATCAGGCATCTGAGCGTGAGATTCAAGGAGCATTTGAAACAAACCATACTTGGGACGAAGAAGCTTTCCGGTCCTGGTACGACCACCTTCGAAGAAAAACTCTACTACCTGGTTTGTTTTCAGGAGGTGATAAATATAGGCCTCGAAAGTTATTTTATACAAATAATCTGCCGTGAATGTTCTGCGAATGAAAAAAGCTCCTGCTTTACCAAAGAGTTGTCCCATAGGAAAAACGTTCAGGTTAATCCCTGCCGCCACACGAATGGCGACTTCGAAATTTTTATACATGGAGTAAGTCAAAGCGATGTAATCGGCATGAGACTGATGGTTAGGAACCAGCACCAAGTGATAATCTTCTTTGAGCTTGTTAAAATTCATCCCTGGAGGAACTTCAAGGTTTACGCCATCATAGAGTTTCAAGAAAGTCGCATCGATGAAGGCCGTTGCCGACTTCACCACGGTAGGAGAAAACTCTCCGTGAATTTCTTTGAAAATCTTTTTTATTTTGTCGACGTCTTCCGGTTTTTCCTTCAGACGCTCGACTAATTTTGGGTAAGTTAAAACAATATCTAAAGCTTCATCGTGAAACATGTCTGCCTATTGGTTAAGTCCATGGGGTCTGCTCTCCATCATACCAGAAGCCGTCATTTCCATGAAGAGTGCATTCGTTGTGATTTCGGCAATAGTGCGAGCATTAAGGTAGGTCATACCCGAGCTTATGCCTCCGCACAATTCGTGAATGATATTTTCGACAGATCCTTTACAAGGAACCCAACGGGCCTCACCTTCTGCGGCCATTCCTTTAGGCAGCTCCCCACGCCATGAAACTTGCGCGTCTTTTGATGCCATTCCGCGGTAGCGTTTTTTGCCGCCTTGAGTTTCACCCGGCGTCTCAAGACATCCAGAAAGCATTGATCCAAGCATCACCGTTTGGGCACCGGCCGCAAAAGCTTTCACGATATCACCTGATGTTTTAATTCCACCATCAGCAATCAAAGGAACATTATGTTTGCGTGCTTCAAGCACACACATCGCTACGGCCGTTAATTGAGGAACACCACAGCCCGTGATAATTCGAGTCGTGCACATTGAGCCTGGACCAATTCCCACTTTCACTGCATCAGCTCCGTGCTCAATCATACGACGAACACCTTCTGGCATCGCTGTATTTCCCGCGATGATATCAATTTTTGGGTATTTCTTTTTAACGTAAGAAAGAGTTTCAAACATCATGACTGAATCGCCATGAGCAATATCAATCGTAAGAATATCTACACCAGCATCGGCCAGCATATCGGCGCGTTTCATTCCTTCTTCCTTCACTCCAATGGAAGCTGCGACAGGAAGTTTGAGTGCCTTGATCCGATCACGAACTAATTTTATTTGAGCGATCTGTTCTTCTGGAGTCATAAAGCGGTGAAGAATTCCCATCCCACCCAGTTCGGCCATTTTGATCATCATGTCTGATTCAGTAACTGTATCCATGTTGGCCGAGATGACTGGAGTCTGGAGGGAGAAATTTTTTGTGACTTGAGAGTTCAGTTGGGGTGTTCTGCGAGAGTTCATCTCTGAATGCCGTGGCATAAGGAGAACATCATCAAATGTTAAACCGCGAGTACGTTCTAAAATGTCGGAGGCCGTGAAAATCAAACCCATGATTTCATCCTTGGTGATGTTTGTGGTGTACTCCTTATCTTGCCAAAACATTTTCGGCGTGAAAACAAGTTTAAGTCCTCAAAATCATGGGACCCTGTCAACAATTTAAACGGTGGGTATAAGAATTTCAAACGACCCCCTGCGCCTCATTGTCCTCTGAGATAATGGAAAAAAAACGGGGACCATATGAAAACTCTATTACTTCTTTCTTTCTTTATTCTTGTGGGATGTGATGAAAAGGTTGGAAAAGCTGGGGTAGCAACACAAGAGCAGCAGCCAAAGAGCGAAAAGTTGATCATCGAATCAAACGCCTTGCTCTCGGCAGAGACTTCTAATTACGTCAAAATTGATCATGATAAGGGATTGATTGAAGTTGTGGATGAAGATCAAGAAGATATTTCGGACCGTCTGAAATCAGAAAACGAAACTTTTAACTGTAAATTGATTTCGCATATTGGAAATAAATTTCCATTTAAATTTAAATCTCACTACCTCTCTATCCTCGCAGGACAAGATCAACTTCTCTTTAAACGAGTTGATGGAATGCATGAAGAACTGGAGGGCGTGTGGGAAAACCGTAAAGTGGAAGATGGATATTCAGTGGTCACAAGGCTGACTATTGAAGGAGAAAACTACCTTCATATGTCTCACACTTGCGTACCACTTTAATATTATTTTTGTTTTGAGTGAAAACTTTCTAAAGCCCCTGCCATCAAATAAGAATGGGCCCGGATTTTTCTGAGGGCGACCACCATATCGGAATATGTCAGCGCCGTTACCGGAAGATAGATCCCCTTAGAGATTCGATCTAAATGCTTCTCCCGAAGACTGTCGGCCCAAAGTTGAAGCTCGTTAGACTTCGCTTCAATTTTATTCATATCAAGATTTTCGTCTGAGTAAAGACCGCTACAGACTAATTCAAAGAACAGACCCACTTCGTCTAAGAATTCAAAGAACTCCGTACGGCTTTCACCCACGAGGTAATCGGTGTTTCTAAAACGGTCACGGTAGTTAGCGAGGCGCTCGATATAATCGGCAACACTCTCTAATTCATCAGTAATTTTAATCATCGCCTGAATCTGCTCAGACTGATGATGAGACATAGGTTTTTCCATCACGTAGCAAAGGAAAACAGTGATCTCTTTATGAATGTTGTCTGTGATTCTTTCGTAATCAAGAATTTTAGCGAGACGTTTAGAATCATACTCTTCAGCAAACCAGAACTCACGGTTTAGGCGGTACATGCGCTCGATAATTTCGCGCATTTTTTTAAGCTCAGATTCTGCCTGGGCCATTGAAGCTGCAGGAAGCATATTCGATGGGTCACCTAAAACGAGCAAATGAGGAACTTCTTTTTCATGCTTATTAGGCGCAATCTTTGTCACCAGAGCTGCTAGTTGATTAATAAACGGAAGAAGCAAGAGAGTCACACCTAAGTTAAAGAGTGTGTGCGCCAAAGCAATATGCTGAGATACGAAGGGATAATTACCTGTTTCATTTCTAAAAGTCGGATCATCCGGAATAATGGCATCGATCAGCGAGAAGAAATAAGGAAGGATCAACATAATGATCGCTACACCGAAAATCTTAAAGAGCGCGTGAACATAAGCGGCACGACGGGCATTCACGTTAGCGTTCATTGAAGCGAGGATCGCCGAAATAGGAGTTCCCATGTTCTCACCGAGCATTAAAGCAATCGCCGTGTGATAAGGAATAACACCCGAGGTAGCCAGCGCCATGGTTATCCCCAACATCACTGTCGATGACTGAACAATCATCGTGAGTAAACAACCCATCATGATCGAAGCGACATAAGCACCGTAATGCTCGCCTGAAAAATATGCAATGGATTCTAAGAAAGAGACGTTTTCTCTTAAAGGAACAAAAGCGCGTCCCATGATTTCAAGACCAAGGAAAACAAGCCCCATACCCAATACTGAGCGACCCAGATGCTGCCATTTTTCAGTTTTTGAAAAAAGACCTGGAATAAATCCAATACCAATAAGAAGAAGACCGTACTGATTAAAAGTAGAAGAGAGAATCCAACCCGTAATCGTAGTTCCGATGTTGGCCCCGAAGATGACACCGATGGCTTGAGTCAGGTTCATCAGACCTGCATTCACAAATCCAACAGTCATCACGGTGGTGACTGAAGAAGACTGAATGATACAAGTAACGATCAGACCCACACCAACGGCCATAAAGCGGTTTTGAGTGAGTGAATTAATGATTTTACGAATAACATCACCGGCCACGGCCTGAAGACCATCAGACATGTACCTCATCCCGAAATAGAAAATTCCGAGGCCACCCAAGAGGGTGTAAAGAATGGTGAAAGCTCCCATCAAGACTCCTTAAAGCTTCAGTCGATCCATTTGGCAAAAATGATCGGAATGATGATGTATAAAATAGTATCTCTAATTAAATAAAATAAAAAAAAGTAAATGAAGGCTTTCGGACCTTTAAGAAACAAATTTTCCAGTCCGAGATACTGGGCCTTCTTTGACATCGCTACCATAAACTTGGTTTTGCCGTAATGCCCGACGAAAAACGACACGGCTCCATCGACTTTACGATCGAAAGCTAGAAATCGGGATTTTAACCAAATAGGCATAAACACAAGAGGTTCCAATGATGGGAGAGATTAGCAAAGATGAGATAATGTTATTGTGAAGAATGTGTCAAGAAAACGGGTCTTTAAACAATATTTAGTTACGACTAAAAACCCTTCGTTTTCTTTGAGTTATGACACTTCCATGACACAAGAAAGTGCCCCGAAAGTTATTCTTTGTCCATGTTGAACGGTTTAAAACTATGGAACTTTCCTACTGGCTCACTTTCCGAACAGGAAATGAGTGAAGGCACATTCGTGCTGAAAACCTGTCAGCGCACTTTAGTTTTGGCTTTTGATCGTTATCCTTTCCATCATTTAAATTTATCAGAGCACGAACTTCACAATGCCGACGCCGCTTACCTCTTTTTGCTTGAAACAATTTGTGGTCTCAAAAGTAAACTGATTGGTGAAAACGAAATCGTGGCCCAGTTTAAAGATGCATATAAAGAGTTCGCCGCCTCTCCTCTTAAAAACACTCAGCTTCTGGCCATACTTGAAAAACTCTTCAAAGACGCCAAAGATATTCGCACTCAGTACCTCGTAGGCATTTCCCAAAAAACTTATGCCTCTCTTACTCGCCGTCACCTGATTCAAAAAGCTCGTGCTTCTCACGTTGTGATTCTGGGCTCAGGACAACTGGCCGAAGATCTGATTAATCAATTTAAAAAGAAGGCCACTGTTTCAATCTGCGCCCGCAACGCTGTTAAAGTGGCTGACCTTTCTCGTCAGCACAACATCAACGTCATCCCTTGGGAGAAACGTGGAGAGCTCGTGAATGAGCCCTTCATAGCTAATACTATCGGTACAGATTCCATTCTTTTTGATGAAGCTTTTTTTGAAGCATGGGCCCACCAAAACCCACAACGCCTGTTTGTTGATCTGGGTGCTCCATCAGTTATCCGCACTTCTCTCTCACTCTCTGAGGGCATTGTGCGCCTCACGAATATCTTTGATGAAGGTGCCATTGTAGAAGGTCAGAAGCAGCAGCAGATCGAACTAGCTCGTGCTGCCATGCTTGAAACGACCTATAAACGCAAAGCACTTTTCGAAGCTAAATTAAACCGCACGACTGAGCTTCTCCCTCCTCAAATCACGAAAGACGTGAGATACCTTTAGACAATATGACGACCTATAAAATCGGAACCCGAGGATCACTCCTCGCTGTGACCCAATCTACTTTAATGAAGAATCAACTTGAAGCCATGAGTGGTGAAAAGTTTGAGCTCGTGCTGATTAAAACTCAGGGTGATGAGATCACCAATAAACCTTTGTGGCAGCTTGAAGGAAAAGATTTTTTCACTAAAGAGTTGGATGAAGCTTTGCTCAAGGGCGAAGTTGATTTTGTGATCCACTCTTATAAAGATTTAGGATCTGAGCGTCCGGTGGGAATAAAACTCGCGGCCGTAACTGAAAGAAGATTTGCTCACGACATCCTCCTTATTCCAGAAAGTAATATTGAGAAATTAAAAAACTGGGAAGGTGATTTCATCGTCGGGACATCATCCCCTCGTCGAATCGCAAATCTCACTCACGCACTTCCGGATTATCTTCCCTATATCGACAGTATTAAATGCGAAACTCTCCGCGGAAACGTGAACTCACGTATCCGTAAATTAAAAGATGGAAAGTATCACGCTATTACGCTGGCCTTGGCCGGACTTGAAAGACTTGCTCACGGTGAGAAGTCAAGAGATGAACTCACAGAGCTTCTCAATGGCATGAATTATCTTATTCTACCTCAGAGTGTTTTTCCATCGGCGGCTTCCCAAGGGGCACTAGGGATTGAGATGCGTGATGACCGCGATGATAACGGAAAACTCGCCAAGATTCTGGGACACCTGGCCCACGAGAAAACTGTTGAGGAAGTGATCCGCGAAAGAAAAGCTTTTAAAGACTACGGCGGTGGTTGCCACCTCGCTGTAGGTATTCATGTTAAAAAGATCGGAGAAGACTTTCTTCATGTTCACTCAGGTGAAGTAGACGGAGTACGAGTTGAGAAGAAATGGATGGAAGGCATTGTTCCTCCGAAAAAGGCACAAGGTAAAAAACTTTTTGTGGGATTGCCAAAAGGCGATCGCGCTGATGTTGTTTACGATGAGTTTTTGAAAAAAGTTCCGGTGGAAGAGCATTACGATTTTTCTTCTCGTCATGTTTTCGTGACATCTCGCTACTGTCTGCCAACTCTTAAAAAATCAACCAAGCCTCGTGGTCTTTGGGCCGCGGGTTCTAAGACTGCTGGAAAACTTATAGCCGATGGATTCTGGATAAACGGCACAAGCGATAGCTTGGGCACGGTTGATTTGAGTGAACTTAAAGCTTCGAAAGCCCTGCAGATCATCAATCCTGAAATTGCTTATGACTGGGCCACACTCACGCACAAAGAAGGTACGACAGACTTAGGTGTGGTGGTGGGTTGTTACACACGAAAGGCGCAGGATATTACGACTGTTTATCACGATTCACTTCGCGAAGTGGGAGCATGTTTTTGGACAAGCTACCCTCAATTTCAAACTTTTATGGCGGAGTTCCCAATTTTAGAACACGCTATTCACTGCTGTGGAGTCGGGAAGACCTGGCAGGAATTTAACAAGGCCGGCATTAAGGTTCATCCTATGGCTCGCATGGAAGATTTTTATCATCTTTAAGGAAGACTTATGAATTCAAACGAACTGTTTCAAAAATCTCTTAAATACGTTCCCGGTGGAGTTCACTCTCCGGTTCGAAGCTTCAAAGGGCTACACACCACTCCCCGATTTATTAATCGTGGGAAGGGGGCGATGATCTGGGATGAAGACGGAAAGGATTATATCGATTTCTGTATGAGTTTTGGACCTCTCATCCACGGCCACCAGGATCCAGATATAAAAGAATCGATCATTAAAGCTCTGGATAAAGGCTGGACTTTTGGGGCCTGTGAAAAATACTCCCTCGAGATGGCCGAATACATCGTTGAGAGAATTCCTTTTATCGATCAGATTCGTTTTATGAGTTCAGGAACTGAAGCTGTCATGACTGCGGTCAGGCTTGCACGAGGAATTACGGGTAGATCAAAGATCATTAAATTTAACGGCTGCTATCACGGTCACTTTGATGCCATGTTGATCAAGGCCGGATCAGGGCTCGCGGGCACGGCCGAAGCTTCGTCAAAAGGTGTTACGGCCCATCAGGCAGAAGACACATTAATATGTGAGCTCGGTGACCTCGAAGAAGTCAAAAGAATATTTGATGATCATAAAGATCAGATCGCTGCGATTTTCATCGAACCTCTTCCAGCAAATAACGGTCTCCTCGTTCAGGACACTGCTTTTCTTCAGGGACTGAGAGATCTATGTAACAAGCACTGCGCCCTTTTGGTTTTTGATGAAGTGATCTCTGGATTCAGAATCGGGTTCGGTGGGATGGCGACTAAAATTGGCATCGAACCTGATCTCGTGACCTATGGAAAAATCATCGGCGGCGGAATGCCAGTTGGTGCGATGGCCGGTAAGCGTGGCTTTATGGAAAAACTCGCTCCCCTGGGGCCAGTCTATCAAGCAGGAACTCTTTCTGGTAACCCTGTAGCGATGGCTGCAGGTCTCACGAACCTCAAAAAATTAACTCCAGCCGCTTATGAGAAGTTAGAGAAGAACACTGTCGCTGTAGTTAAAATTATGAATGACTGGATGATGAAGAACGGCTTTGAAGATTATCAAACTGTTCAGTATGGATCTCTTTTTTATCCGATCAGCTGTCATAATAAGTTAACAAAGATTGGTGACCTTCCAGAGAATATGAATGAGCGATTCAAAAAACTTTTCGAAGTCTTTTTGAATAAAGGCATTTACCTTGCTCCTAATGCCTATGAAGTTGGGTTTGCAAGTATTGCTCACGACGAAAAAGTTCAAGAGGAACTCAAGCAAAGACTATGGAACTAAACCGCACTCGTCGCTGGTTTTATGGCCTGACTCTCCTATGGGTTCTTATGCTGCTCTTGATGGGTAGCTGGTGGATCTATCTTGTTTTTAAGCTTCACTCTTCCATGACCGCCCTCAATATTCCCCAGCTTGGTGACCAGAGTCGTTTCGTAAACATGATGAGATGGGAGGGAAGTTTCTTTTTCATTTTCCTCTTGCTCCTTGGTGGCTCATTGACAGTCATGTACCTGAGAGACATGAAAAAAAGTAAAGCGATGCAATCATTTTTTGCATCCCTCACTCACGAGCTAAAAACCCCTCTCGCAAGTATGAGGCTTCAAGCCGAAGTGATAAAAGACCTCATCGAGGATGAACAACACTCCCACGATCAGCTCTCGAATCTGACTAAGCGACTCGTTGAAGATACGTACAAATTTGAGGGAGAATTAGAAAAAAGTTTACAGCTTTCTCGAATTGAGCAGGACGGATCACTCACTCTCTGTCCCGTGAGTCTTGAAAGATATCTGAGGCGCTACCGTGAACGACTCGGCGCCGCGATGAATCTTGAAATCACCATTAACCCTGACGCTCAGGAAGTGCTCGTCGACGAGCTCGCCCTCAACGTGATTTTCAGAAATCTTTTTGAGAATACTCTCCGCCACAATCCTCTCACTTCCAAAGTTCAAATTAAGGGCGTTAGAGAGAATAATTTTATTCAAGTCACTTATGACGACTTCGGCAAAAAGTTTCATGGCGATACGCAATCTCTGGGAAATCTTTTTTATAAATTTGAATCTTCTAAGGGAAGCGGAATCGGACTTTATTTGATCAAGAATTTGTTGCGCAAAATGCAGGGTCGTCTCGTGATCGAAAATGAAGATCGACTGATCTTTAAACTTTCTTTTAAATCTGCCCCTGAGGTTTCTAGTGTCTAGCCTCTCCCTGCTTTTGGTTGAAGATGAGCCAAATCTCGGTCAGACCCTGAGAGACTATCTGCTGGCAAAAAAATACGTCGTTGAGCTTGCCACGACTTGCGCTGAAGCTCGGATCAAGTTCGAAGCAATGACCCCCACAATCGCCATCTTAGATATTGGCCTTCCGGATGGATCAGGGATTGAACTGGCCCGAGAGTTCCGTCAAAAAAGAAAAGACTGCGTGATGCTTTTTTGTACCGCTCTCAATGATCCAGCTTTACGGGTTGAAGGTCTTGAGCTCGGGGCCGAAGATTACATCACAAAACCTTTTGAGCTCAAAGAACTGACTCTTCGGCTTGACCGGATTCTTAAATTTACTCAGACAAGTTTTTCGAATCCCGATGCCTACAGTTTTGGAAGCCTCAAGTTCTGGCCCAAGCGTTATGAGATTTTAGATGGTCAGGGTGTGACCTCTCCTCTGTCGCAAAAAGAGTGCGCCATCCTTGAGCATCTCCTGGATAAGAAAAATGAAGTGGTGGGGCGAGATGAGATGATTGAATCCATCTGGGGCGAAAACAGTTTCCCCACTAACCGCACGATTGATAATTACATTGTGAAGCTCCGAAAATGGGCGGACTCAGATATTAACTCAGAACTTAAAATTACTTCGGTTCGGGGTATTGGTTACAAACTCGAATGGAAAGGACAATAAAAATGGATATTTTCGAAAACCGTGGAAAAACTCTTCCGGTATGGTTCATGCGACAAGCAGGTCGTTACCACTCTCACTACCAAAACATTAAAAAGACTTCCGACTTTATGAAGATGTGTAAGAATCCGGAGCTCGCCACTGAAGTGACACTCGGACCTATTCAGGATTTTGGTTTTAATGCCGCCATTCTTTTTTCTGATTTGCTATTCCCGCTTGAACAGCTGGGCATGGGACTTTCCTATCATTCAGGTCCACCAACATTAGAATGGCACTTAGAAACAGTAGAGGATCTCAAAAAACTTAAAGTCGTGGCCCCTGGGAATGAGTTCTATAAATTTCAGGGCGACGCTTGTAAACTTCTTCGTGAAAAACTGCCGAAAGATGTGACTCTCCTTGGTTTTGTGGGAGCTCCTTTCACGCTTTATACTTATGCCGTAGAAGGCTCGCACGCCGGAAATCTGGTTTCGGCCAAACAAGGTCTTTTTGATGGTCGCTTTGAAGAGTTCACCCGCATCCTGATGCCAGAACTTTTGAATGAAATGTTGGTTCAGGCCCGTAATGGGGCGAACGCAGTCTGTTTATTTGATACTGCAGCTGGTGAGTTATGTGCCGCTGACTATAAAGAATTTATTGTGCCGAAGATTTCAAAACTCTTAAAAGAGTTTAAAGCGAAGTCTCCTGATACGAAGGTTATCTACTATTCTAAACACACCCAAGCGACCCATGTGAAGTGCTTAGATCTTTCATGCATTGATGTGCTCGGGGTTGACTGGAGATGCGACCTGGTTGAGATTCAGAAGCTTCTTCCCCCTCATGTATTTATTCAGGGAAATATGGACCCAGCATGGTTACACTTGCCATGGGAAATTCTTGAGAAGAAAGCGAATGCTTACTATAGCGATTTACGTACACGCGGTTTAGATTTCAAACGATGGATAGCGGGTCTAGGTCATGGTGTTTTAATTCAGACACCAGAAGAGAACGTAAGGAAATTGATTAAGCTTATTCAAGGTCAAAAAATAGATCAGAGGTGATGTGACACCGGCCACTCGTTTCGCAGAAGACTAAACATCTCCATATCTTTAGGCCCTTTGGGTCCATTAATCGCTCGGCGGATGATGCCTTCAAAAGTCATGCCCATTTTTTCCATGAGGCGGCGACTTTTAGTGTGGCCCAGGATACAGCGGCCCTGAATGCGTTCAACATCAAAATTTTTCCAACCAAAATCAATCAGGGCCTCAAACGCTTCAAGCGTGATTCCCTGTCCCCAAAATTCTGGAGCAATAACGGCTCCGATTTCCATCACCTTGTGCGGCTTACTATTCCAGAATAGTCCCACTGACCCAATCATCTGGTCAGGAGCAGATTTAAGAAAAATGCCGTAAGGCTCAGGGATGCCTTTAAGATAATTTTGCTGCAGCTGACGAATAACATTCTCCGTCTGTTTGAGACTCTTATGAGTTTGCCAGCTAATAAACTCAGTCACCAGCTCGAGGCTTGCGTACTTAAATAACCAGGGAGCATCACTGAGTTTCAATGTTCGCAAAATCAAACGATTGGTTTCAAACCGAGGCAGATTAAATTTAACCAGATTGGGGATATTGGGTTCACCACTATGGAGACCTAATTTTTGCACAGGAGCATTATCCCAGAAGCAGTTTTTATCTTTCATCGTCTGATTACGAACAGGATGATGAGGTGAATAGATAATTTTATTTTCTTCAATCCTTTGATCCCCTCCAACCAACATTTTCACTGGCCCACGCGAGTTATTAATAAAAGTATGAAGAATCCCTGTGCCGGCAGGAAAAGCGACAAAGTCACCAGGGCCCAGCGGATGAAGGTCACCATTAATCCATACGTCGGGAGTTCCATCGATGACGAAAGCAAATTCTTCTTCCAAGGATTCAGCATGAGGCCAAGAGGTCCTGCGGCCGGGAAGAAGAGTCTGGATGTGAATACCGATTTTTTTGAGACCGAGTTTTTTTCCAACGGCCGCACCGATACTTAAAAGCTCAGTGCTCCCTTCGTAGTGAGCGTTATCATCGTCCATAAAGTCAGTATAGTTTCCAATAAACGAAGGGCGAGTCATCTTAAGTTCCTGCGAAGAAGTCTTTTGCTAGTCCCGCTTTTTGAAGTCTTTCAAAACAAGCTGGAACCATGCCGGTGAATTTAAATTCACCATTTTTATGTACACCAATATCCTGCATGAGGATCTTATCCCCTTCCATATTCGAGATCTCAGTTAAGTTCGTCATGATTCGTTGACCGGTTTTATCGCGCTTAATCTGGATGATAAAATCAATCGCCGAGCTGATCTGGTAGCGCAGTGCCTTGATCGGAATATCGTAGCCGGAGAGCAAGAAGAGATTTTCTAAACGCGTGAGGGCCTCACCAGGTGAGTTGGCATGGGCGGACGTCATGGAGCCTTCGTGACCAGTGTTCATTGCTTGAAGAAGATCGAAAACTTCTCCACCACGAACCTCACCCACGATAATGCGATCGGGACGCATACGAAGTGTGTTTTTTAAAAGATCACGAATCGTAAGTCCTGAAGGGCGCGCCTCACATCGAACAACGTTGGGAAGATTAAACTGAAGCTCGCGAGTATCTTCAATAGTGATCACGCGCTCTTTTTGACTAATCTCCTGCAAGAGAAGATTAAGAAAGGTTGTTTTACCAACACCAGTACCACCAGAGACAACAATATTCACTCGCGCTCTGACGAGCATTTTTAAAAACGCCATCCACTGAGGAGATAAACCAAAAATTCCGGGCGAGCCATCAAAGGACTTAATATTTTTCATAAAGCGGCGGATGGTAATAGCATGACCGCCATTGGTGTAATCTTTGTGCAAGAAATTCACACGACTTCCATCCGAGAGATTTCCATCGAGAACCGGAACGTAAGGACTGAACTCTTTACGGTTTAAATTTGCTATCTCCTGACAAAACTCTTCCAGTTCATCTTCAGAAAACTTAATATCCAAACGAATGAGCTCACCTTCTTTTTCCACGTACACATTATCATTACGGTTAATAATAAGTTCTGTGATGCCGGTTTTTTTAGAAAGCTCATCAATAAGTTCATTTACTGGGTTCTTCATATTGGCGCCTTAAATTTTATCGTAGGTGAAAAAATCCTGCTCTTTGATACTCGCCCCATAGGCCAGAAGATTTGAAAGCATCTCTTCGCGTTTATCGGTAGGAAGAATATCGTAAAGCTCTTCGAATTTTTTTCCAGAGGCAAGGCTGTTGGCGAGAAGTTTTTCTCCCAACGCCTCTTTCAGATGCATGGTAATAAGAATCAACCAATCAATCCGTTCAGTTCTTCCCTGAGAAAGTTTGAGCAGACCACTCACTTCATCCGGTATTTTTAATTCGAAGTACTGATTATTCTCACGGTTCTGAATATTAATATTGGCCAGGCGAAGGTAGAGCCCGAGCATGAAGACTCGAGAAGGACCGAACACCGAGTGATCTTGGAATTTGACTTCAAGTGCTCGAATATCGTCCACCAGTTCCATTTGCGTATGAACGGGGAAGTCTCCATAAATGGATTTATAAATATACAGCGAGGTCATACGTTCGCGGAAGTTGGACCAGCCCAAAGCGAGCATGGTTTTCTCCAGCCCTCTTCCATCATCGAGATCTTTAAAGGCTTTTTCTAAAATCATAAAGAGTCCACGATTGGGTCTGATGATATCAAAAACAGGAGTGGGAGAACTAGAAACGGAAATATTACTCTTCAAGAGAGTCAGTAGCTCATCCGGGAGCTTGATGTAGGGGAAACGAGTCTGCTTCATTAATCTCCGACTGTTTTAATCACCGGGGTGGATTATTACTCTCATTATACCAATTTCCCTCCCTTGCTTGTCATGTCTTTTTCAAGTTTAATGTAGGTATGAGTCTACCGGTTTATCAGCATTACAATCTTAAAAGCTCCTCACTCGAGGATCTGGAAGCATTCCTTAAGCCAGATCTGAACCTGAGGCATCCTGTCGTGATCAATCTTAAAATTTTTACACCTGATCAGCAGCGTGATCTGGTGGGTCTGATTGAGAACTACTACGTCTCAAATAACATCTCCTACAAGTTCCCCTATCCGATCTACGTGGTAACCGAGAATGAGTCGACCATCTCGAAAATGCCCATCGTAAAAGAAACCTCGGAGCTGCCGAAGTTCTATTCTCATGCTGAATCCCGCATGAACGTGAAAGAAACTCACCTGATTGGAAAAAATCGCCTGCTCCAGATAGAAATCCGAAACACTGATTCTCTGGCCTCCGCTACGGGGATCACAAAGTACGGTCACTTTCACCGCGAAGTCGTAAGTCTGGAAGAAGAACGGCTCTTCTATCGCGGCATCATTACCAAACTCACGACGAAGGCAAAAAAATAATGGATAAGAAAAAATACCCGGAAGATCTCCGTGGTTTTGAAGAATTCATTGATAGCCATCCAAATGATTCAAGCTTCCTTCCGAAGCTTCCTAAAAAAGAAGTCTCTTTTGAGCACTTTACCTTTCTCACTAATGATTCTGATCGCCTATTAAAGATCAAAGATCTTATGACCCAAAAGCTGCCCTTTGCTTACAAGTTTGAGCAAGGCGAGAAGTTAGTGAATGAGCAGTTTGCTGAAATTAAAGTGATGAAAGAGAGATTATTCGATCTTTGTGATACGAAGGGATCTCCTTACCGGAAATCCCTCTCGGATGTTTTTGATGCGTTTTTTCAGCCGTCTAAGGTCTAGTTGCTGGTGTAATTCAGAAGAATTGGTCCACCGACGTGTTTGAAATCTTCCTCTGTCATGCCATCCACTTCATAGCCATTTAACTGCTCTACCATTAACTGATAGATATACATTTCAAAGCCCGGAATGAGATTCAGACCAAACTTCACCGTGAACTCATGAAGCTTCTGACGAAGGATAGGATCTTCCTCGCCCTTAATCAGGTACTCCTCACCATTTTTGGTGAAGTACTTATGATAGAACTCTTTAAGCTCAGAGATCGTGACACCCATTTTTCCTGCGGCCGTTTCATCGTAGTGACCGGCCTGGAAGTTAATGAAGCTTGAGATCATGAGTGCTTCAAAATCGATATTATCTACTTCGTAGTTCAGATAGAACTGATCATTAAGTAAACCATCACCTTTAAGTTTTTCTAGGCTCAAAAAGAAGGTCTGTATAAACGGCAACGCCGTGACAAACGTATTGGCGGCGTCACTCCACATTTTGTACGAAGGAAGATCTTTAATCTCCATCGGTTTAGAGCTTCCATCAAACTTATATTTTGTGATCTCTTCATGAGAGTTTTCCAAGAAAGCATTCCAGTAAAGACCGAGGAAATAACCAAAGTCATCTTTTTCAAACGGAGTCTCCCCCATTCCCTTCTTGATCTTTCTTTTAGTCACTTCAATCAGGCTGTGACCAACTTTATAAGTATCCGCGAAATCAAAAATCTCAAAAATGCGATTGGCTTTCTCTGAATCAAGGCGCGAAAGAATATACTCAAATCCAAGCTCAAGGCACTGACGCGTGTGCGTTCCAACGCGGCTCATGGCCAGAGACCCATGCTTAAGAGCATCGTCTAAAGTCATGCGAGCATTTACCAAACGAACAAAATTAAAATGCAAGAACTGCTGACGCTTCTGATCCGTGATCTTATCCAGCGCAAACTTAATCCCATCAAGTCCCGACTGATAAGGAACAAGAGATGAGGCATGCAGACTCTGATTGGCCGAAACGCTATCAAGATTTCCGGTGGTGCCTTTTTTACCTTTAATAAAAGTATCAATCTGTGCTGTCGATAAAAACGGAGCATTGTATTCAAGAGCGTCGTAGTAATCCACGAATCCAAAATCCATCAGGCGTTCTTTTTTATCCTGATAATTTTTTTCTTCCATGATCAAGTACGAGTCCACCACCATCTTAAACAAGAAGGCATAGGCATCTTCAACACCGATATCAGCGTAGAGCCTGCGCAGGTACTGCTTAAGCTCTTCCACCATCTGAAAATCTTCAGGGTATTCAATCAAAAGCTGGTTATCTTCAGTCACGAAGAAATTATTTCCTTCAGGATACTCAGGCTCTTCAGCATCAAAAGTTTGAATAGTGAATTGATTTTTCATGGTTAATAAAAAGTCTTCAGAATTGATATATTCAAGAACAACTTCCTCATCCTTAACCATTGAATAAATCTCAAGCCAACGAAACGCTGCCTGCGGATCAAGATTATCTTTCTGCCAAAAATCGATATCACGCAAAGCTTGGCGCTGCTCTTCTGAGAGCTTGGGCAAGATCTCTGCAATTTGCGCACTAGTTGTGGATTGAAGTGAAACGTATAAAGGCTGAATCGGAACCATGGAGAGATCCATGCCGCCTTCAACTAACTTCTCAATGTCTTCGAATTTTTTATAGGCCTGAGCTTCATAAAGGAGCTGACTCAGAAGATCTTTTTTGACTTCGCTAAGACTCATATCGGGACCTCTTTTGGAAAAGACCCTTTTACCTCAGGGGGTCATCTTTGGCCATTCATACACTATGCATCATGACTGGTTAAAGGCGATATTTTTGGGTAAAATCCCTTCATGACTACAGTTCACCCACTTATCTTTAGCAAAATCCCAAATCTCAGCGAAATTAGAGCGGCGTTCCCCGGAATCAAGGCCCTTTTCTTCGATATGGACGGAACACTTTTTGATACCGAAAAGTATCACATCGCAGCCATGGTTAAGATCGGAAAAACTCATAAAATCATTCCTCCTTATGGTCCCGAAGAAGTTCACAACCTAATGGTCGGACGAGCTGATCATCTCGTTTTTGAGATCATCAAATATTGGGAAAATTTTCCGAAGCATTGGAGTGTGAGAGATTTCGTTGATGAGAAAAATAAATTTTTCTTAGAAAGTTTAAAAGATGTTTCAAGCTCAACTTACTATTCACCCAAAATTCATCTACTGATTTTGGACGCGCGAGCTGCGGGTTTGAAAATTGCTTTAGTTACCTCAAGCGAGAAAGCCGTTACCCAAGCTCTACTCAAAATCTCAGGCGTTGCTCCATTTTTTGATTTGATCCTCACCCGTGATGATTGTCCTAAACACAAGCCTGATCCATGGCCATACCTTGAAGCCCAAAGATTTTTTGGATTAGAGCCTAAAGAAGCGCTGATTTTTGAAGATTCAGAAGTTGGGTTTCAGGCGGCGTCGGAGTCTGGGTCCCATGCGGCCAAGGTGACTTGGTATGATGCTCCTCTAAATACTCCATAATATCTTCGCAAGACATCTGCTATCCCCTTAAAATCCCAATCTCTTCATTCGGTAAAAATTGCAATAATCATTTTTGCGCTTTAAGGAGTCTTCATTGAGGGTGTAGACCTGTCCCGTTCAATTAACTTAGGAGTTAAAAATGAGAAATTTTCTTGCTGCTACCCTTTTGCTTACTTCTTCAGCTTTTGCCTTTGCTACTGACGTAACAGTTCTTTCAACTAACATCGGCGCGACTCGCGGTTACACAACTGTTGAGACTGGTTTTTATATTGATACAGACATGAAAGAAGCTTACGCTGAAATTCAAGTTGATGATCAAATCTCTGTTCGTTACCAAGACTGCTCATACGGCGGAACTTATGGTGGAAACTACGGTGGAACATACGGTCGTGGTGGTTACGGCCGCGGTGGATACAGACCTTACCCACCAATGGGAAGACCTTATCCTGGTCCCATCTGTCGTACAGCGACAAGACTTGAAAACAACACAATCCTAACTAACAAAGTTAAGATCGCTGGCGTAACAATGAATGGTGACGATGTTATTTTTCAAGGTGCTGACGGTGATGTCGTTTGTGGAACAATGGGAAGAAGCCGTGTCTTCAGAGTTCCAACTTTTTATCTTTCTGGTAACTGTAAGCTGGTAGGAACAATCAGTGATGTGAATGGTGTAAAAAACCTTACTGTTAAATTTATTGCTAAATAAGATTCTAGTTTTAAAGGCAGGGTCAGTAATGATCCTGCTTATTCTTTACTACGGTCTCAAAATCGTAATCTGCCAATTCCCGCCAATCTCTTGATTCGACAAACGAATAAGTTCTACTTTTGGTTTAAAACTCGCATCGATCTCATTAGTCACAAAGAATCTCTCACCCAGAATAGATGTTAAATTGAAAAGCCCTTGATGCTCTTCCATATCAATCATGAACTTGATGAAAAGAAGTGGCACGGGTCCGTCTTTGGTTCCGAGCTTATCAAAAGACATCATCTCTTTGAGTGCCTCGCGGGTCATAAAGGTTTTGAGTTTCTCAGCTAGGTTGTTGATCATGTTGAGAGTGAAAACGTAGTCGTATTTAAGTTTCATCATGTCCACACGCACTTGATCGAGATTTTCGCTTTGGCGAAGTTCGGCGGCCTGAAGGAAGGCACTCTTCATCGCTTTTTTAAGTTCGACCATGCGTGGAGGTTCTACGATGGGTGGATTTCTGAGTTCTTTAACTACCGCCACTGTTGGTGGAGGGATCACGATGTCAGGACCTTTAACCGGTGCTGGAGCATCATCAGCTTTGGTGATTGCCTGCACGGTCTGATCTTTGACGAAAATATTTTTCACACCTTTTTCTTCAAACTCTTTGGATGAGCCGTAAAAGAAAACGCGGCCCTGGATATAGCGTTCTTGGAATTCGTGACGAAGGTATGATTGAAGAGGCGGGAAAAGATTTTTTAAGTTTGGGTAGCGCACTTCACGGTGAGACATGACTTCGGAGAAACGGCGTAGGCATCCGACAGCATCACTCCCCTTGTTGAAGGTGTTAATGATGTTGGATTGGCCGATGAGGTAGTAAGCATCTCGGTACGCCGAAAGACCGTAGAGTTCATCGTGTTCCGAGCAGATGGTAGTCATGAGTGCCTGATCGGATTCGCAGGCGCGGGAGAAGCCAGTATTTATTTCATCACGGTTGCAGCCGTTTTTGCAGGTATCGAGCATGCGGTACTGAGAGAAGTACTTAAACTTTGATTTTTGGATGTCTTGTGTCCAGGTGTTGAGATCGTAGGTTCTCTCCAGAGGGCCCACGTACTTCGGAGCAAAGGACTGGAGACGAGAGATGAATTTTTTCATCTCAGGCGTTTGCGGTTTGCAAGACTTGGTCCAGTTTTCAATATTAAAACCACAGCCAGGTTTAACCCCTAAGTGGTCCCCTGCTGTTTGCATGTGCCATTGACCTTCGATCAGGTAGCTCAGAGTGATCAAGCGGTAAGCAAAACGCATTTCATCGTAGTACTTATTAAACGTCTCGTTGGGGCAGTTCATCCCGCCCGCGAGCTCATCATTTAAAAAGGTCGAAAAATTTTCTTCTTCAGTGAAGAGATACGAATTAAAAAATTGGTTGAATAAATTTTCATCCTTAAATTTCAAACCTCCACTATGAGGATTTTGAAAAATAAGAGGCTGGTGAGTCCCAAAATAAGGACCAATAGATTTCTCGCCGAGGAATCCCTCAGAGGTAAAGCGATCTAGTGCCCACGCTGGAGCACACAAGATCAGCAAGACTAAGAAAACCAAACGAGTGTTAACCATGGTATGTACGTAATAATGAGCAATGCAATGATCATCAAGATTAAGTAAGGAATACTCACCTTGTAGAGTTCAAGCACTGGTCGGTTAAATCTAAACGAACTAATAAATAAGTTTATTCCTACAGGCGGTGTGATGTAACCAATCTCGAGATTGGTCAGGAACACGATCGCCAAGTGCAGAGGATTCACTCCAAATTGTTCAGCAATGGGAAGAATCAACGGCACCACCACGATGATGGCACTGAAGATATCCATCAAGCATCCAACAATTAAGAGGAAGATATTGAGCACCATAAGAAAGACCCATTTATTAGTAATAAATGTTCTCATTGCCTCGAGGATCTTCATCGGGATTTCTTCATCGACTAAGTAACTCGTCATTCCGAGAGCACAGCAAAGGATCAGAAGGATGGCACCTACGAGAGTTAAACTCTCCACGATGACTTTCGGAATATCTTTGGTGAGTGAAAGGTCTTTAGTGAAAAGTGTATTGGCGACTAGCACATAAAAAGCTGACAAGGCCGCAGCCTCCGTCGCAGTCAGGAGCCCACCATAGATCCCACCTAAAACAAAAATCGGCAAAGGGATTTCAAAACGAGCTTCCCAGAACGCAGCTTTCATTTCAGCAATGGTCATCACATGTTTTTTCTTTGGCAGGTCTTTAGCCTTATAAATGGAATAACTTCCCAAGATGATCATCAGAACGATCCCCGGAATAAGTCCTGCTAAGAAAAGCTGATCGATATCTACTTTGGCGATGATCCCGTAAAGAATGATCGGAAGACTTGGAGGAAACAGCAGACCCAAGGATCCACAGGTCGTAATCAGGCCGAGGGAAAATTTCTCCGAATACCCTTCTTCAATGAGAATCGGGTAAAGCAGTCCACCCAAAGCGATAATCGTAACTCCCGACGCCCCTGTGAACGCAGTAAAAAACGCACAGATAAAAAGAGTTACGATCGCCACACCACCGGGCATCCAACCCAAAAATGCGCGAGAGAGACGAAGCAGTCTCACCGGAGCTTTGGATTCGGCCAGCAAATATCCAGCAAAAGTAAAAAGAGGAATGGTTAAAATCGTCGGAGCTCCGGCGAGGCGATAAATCTCAACGGCTACGGCAGAGAGTTCAACCCCACTGAAGTAGAACGCAGTTAAACTGAAGGCCGCCATCACAGCGAAGATCGGCGCGCCCAAAAGAGCGCAAAGGAGAATACTAGTGTATGCGATTAGGCTCACTCGGCTCTCCATTGAAAATGCCAATAAGTAACTGATTCAAAAATCTGAGCATAATAAGCCCCATGCCAAAAGGAATGATACCTACCAGATACGAGCTATGAATATTGAGAAACGCAGGCGCCCCAAATTCTTTTTCGATCAAATAAAAGTCAAAGGCGGTCTTCATCAAAGCAAAAGTTGTAACAAGACAAAAAAGAGTCACGATATTTTTCACCACGAAGTGCAGGATCTTCGATTTTGATCTTTCCACAAGTTTTGTCAGCGCATCCACTTTTATGTGAACATTCTTACTGGTCGCAAGCGACCCACCAAAAAACGCTGAAAGGAAAACCAGATGCCGAGTCATGGGCTCAATCCACATATTACTCATGCCCATCCAGCGAAGCACGATCGCGCCTACGGCGAAGCCCAGAATGGTGAAAAGACAAATCACAATCCCCCACCGACTGATTTTTTCCAAGATATCATCAAACACGGTTACGATTTTCATCATATTATTTGGCCAGCTTATCAACTTCCGAAATAATTTTCGAAGTGACTAAGCGATCCTTAATTTTAGTAATAACTGATCCACGAACAGAAGCTGCTTTTTTATAATCCTCGGCGGGAAACTGAACAAATTCAATTCCCGTTTTTTTCATCTGCTGACGGGCCGCTTCGTTTTCAACCACTGATGCAGCATTGGCCTCGTTCACATATTTTTTAGAAATATCCATCACTATTTTCTGATGCTCGGGCTTAATCTTGGTCCAGACTTTATCTGAAACTAAAAGTGCCCCAATCGAAAATGCGTTGGGAAAATCTACTAAAAATTTAATCTTCGTGTGCCACTGGAGAGCGAGGATCGCCAGAGGTGGGCCATAAGCCGCGTTGATAATTCCGGTTGAAAGAGAAGAAAGAACATCAGGCAGAGCAAGTGGAACAGAAACGAGATCAAGCGATTCTATCATCGCTTTGACGAGTTCATCCCCTTCCCATGACCAGATCTTCACCCCTTTGAGCTCAGAAAGGTTCGCAATTTTTTTCGTCGACACGAGATACACTTTTCCAATCTCATAAAAGCCCAGGTTGATATACCCCTTGGCCTTAAGTCCTTTATCAAAATCAGGAGTTAATTTTTCCAGAGTCGAATGAGCTTTTGGTTGGTTATCATAAAAGGTGAATGGGATTTCCATAGCACGAACATCACCATAGATATCTCCCAGAGTTTTTCCAGTGAAAATACCTCCATGCAACTGGCCAATGCGCATCTTACGAATAACATCTGGTTCATCGCCTGAAACTCCACCGTAGTAGATTTTCATATTCACTTCGCCGCCCGTGGCAGTCTCAACTTCTTTGGTCATTTTCTTTAAACTATTTCCCCAAGACGTTCCTTCCGGGACGAGAACTGCGAGTTTAATCGTCTGTCCCGCAAAAGCTTGTGAAAAGGAGATCAGGAGCACTACTGAGAGCAAAATCTTAAACATAAAAGTCCTTAAAATATTTTTTTCTTATTAGCTTCAATAATATCAAATCGTTTCTTTGCAATGGCATTAAAGAGATTCAGGTGCTGACTCTTTTTAAATTCAGATCTCTCCTCTAATTCATCACGGTTTAGATCCTCAAATTTTGCAAACGCTGCTTTCAGCACTGCCGCTTCTTTTTCATACTTTGATTCATCATAGGCCGGAAGAATCGAAAATTGAATATAAGTCATGCGAATGAGCAGGTGCTGCGGATGTTCTGAGATACTCTTTAAGAAAATCGCCTCACCTTTCTCAGGATTTCCCCCTAGCATCTTGGGACGAGAAACTTCGTACTGAGCATAAAAAATATCACACACATTGTTTTCAATTTTAGGCTTCTGCCCGCATACCCAATCAAACATCGCCTTAACTTTGGCGACCTGAGAAATGAGGGCGACATTATCTTTTTGAAGATTAATAAGACTGCCCCACGCCTGAGCGGTGTAGAGCACAGGTATAAAATCATCCTCATCCATTTCTTCTTTCAGCATGCTCAATAGAACTGCTTCATCATTTTTAAGAATATCTTTCGGCCTGATTCCCTTCTTCTCAAAATACGTCATCCCGAAATCCAGCGCCTTGGTATAACCAATGATGGCCTGTCTTTTATAAGGAGAATTCTCCACTCCAGAGAGCTCATCTTGAAACGCGAGAGTTTCCGGTACAGCAAAACTCCAGCCCGCATAACCCTTGATCAAAATTCCTAAGAGCTCGAGATTATCCTGATCCTGGAGTGAGAGGAGCTCCATCAGCTTCAAATTAGCAGGTGCCGATTCCGCGAAAAACTCCCAGCTTCTTTCACTGGTTTGCAGCTCGGAGGACTTCTTAAAAACAGGCGTAGCACTACGAAGACCGTACTTTTGAATCGTTCCGCAGCCTGCGAGAACCAGCATTAAGGGCAAGCAAAAAGCCTTCATATTTCTCCTAACCTATCAAAATCACATTTGATAATAGTTTACTCAGCAGAGGGAGTTTGGAACAGTACTTAGACGACCGGAAAATTTGACCGTGGTTTTCAAAGATAGCTTGCAAAGTGTTATAATAAGGTCGATTGTACTTTAGATTATCGAAAGATTATCCGAGAAGTGCAGTCGATTACTACAACAGGAGTTTCATGTTGATGTGTGATCCCCAAGCCTAATCCCCCCTTCGCCTATCGACGACTGAGGGATAAAGCAAAAAAAGTGCTTTTACAAAACCCGAGGTTGTTATGAAAAACAAAACAGAAGTTGAATCTAAAACATTGAATTTTGACAAAGCTGCAGCTGTAAAAGCTCAAGCTAAGCAAAGCCTGCGCCCGATGCGCTCAATGATGGCCGTGAGAAGTCTTAAGCCTAAAACAGGTGTGGCAACTCTTACATTGATGAAGACTGATACGACAGCGAGTCTCTAAAAGTTCTTCTCGATGTCGGCTTTCATCTTACTTTGAATTTCGGATAGTCTATCCATCTGCCTCTTGTGAATGAGGTCCAGGTATTTCTTTTTCATATCAAAAATCACTGACACAGCATCCATGTACTGAGACTTCAGCTCCCGGAAACAGAGCTGCTTTTGCTCCTTGGGAAGTGTTCTCCCCTTTGGGTCAGTAGACTCTCCGGCGCAGAATAGTTTTTCTTCCTCTACCCCATTCTCAATATTTTTAACGGTGAGATTAAACGTGTCTTCAAAACCCGGATCATTTGAAAGCTTGAGCGATTTCAATTTTTTAATCAAGGGCGGCAGACGGCTGGCGTAACCATCGTAAGTTCCAAAACCTAAAAAATCGGCATAGGCCGATGTCGAAAGTAGAACAGCGAGAATTAGAATAAATTTTGCCATACGGCCTCTGCTTTAAAAGTCTGGTTTAGAAATGATTCTACCTCTTTCACAAAACGACTCAATGGAAATCCGACAACGGTTGAGTAGTTGCCATTAACTTTTGAGATAAACATGAGTGAACCATTTTGAATGCCGTAAGCTCCCGCCTTATCCAGCGAGTCTCCGGTATCAAGATAGCGTTCCATGACTTCGTGAGAGATGATATCAAAACTCACCAGAGACTCATCCACAAATGAATGCGAGATCTCTTTATTATCATGAACTAAAAGCATCGTAACAGCGGTAAAAACAGAATGGGTTTTGCCCGAGAGCACATTCAATATATCCCGCGCTTCATTTCTATCAGCAGGCTTATTAAAGATACGATCCCCTAGGCTCACGATGGTATCGGCCGACACAATCAGAAAAGATTCATCGGAGCGATTCGCTTTGAGTTTTACCGCGACAGCGTGACCCTTAATTTGTGAAAGGTAGCGACAGTATTCGGAAGGATTGGAGTGTTCAGTTTCTTCAGGTACATTTTCCGAGAGGATCTCAAAAGGAATTTTGAGATGCCCCAGAATTTCTTTGCGTCTCGGCGAGGTACTGGCGAGAATCAGTTTGAGCTTAGAGTTTGCCATTTTTTAAAATCCATACATAGTATTGTATATCGTTCATTTCGCGAACCTGCATCTTCTTATCGCTATAACGATTCTTCAGGCCCAAAAGATAATGATTCAGTGACGCTTTATAGGCTGCATCCGTCGGTACCTTCGCCATTATTTTCCCAGTAGCTTCCAGTTTCACCATGAGATTTTCAATAGATTTCAAGTGGGTGGTTTCTGTCCGACGAGTGTACTCTTGAAGAAAATCAATTCGTCTGAAAATCTCTCCACCCCATATATTATAACCATACTCTATCGCCAATCCCCTAGAATCGGCTATTCGCGACATGACAGGTATAGTAAATTTCTCGATCCAGATCTCCCTCGCTAGTTCAATTGTGGTAATTCGACGAGTGAGAAGTTCCAATATTTGTAGATCAGAACTTGGATCTTCGTTCTTAGTGATCTCACGCCCGTTGACACTGACGGTGTGCCATTTATCATTCTCAATAGCGGTAAATTCACCCTTTAAATATCCTCGCGGTTGGAATTCAATTTTCCCGGATTGATTCGGCTTTTGCTTGATATAAGCCTCTGAACCCGCAATATAAACCAAATCAAAAATAGAGTCATTAGAAACGAAAGATGAGTTCGGGGTGGTAATGAGAAGCTTGGCATAAGGCATAGGTCGTTGATAGTTTTGTTGCCAAAGATTATTCAACTTTTCAACCTGTGTTCGGATGGAAAGGTCATTGAGCTCCTGTAAAGAACTGGTGTATTCCTTATCAGACTGTTTAGCGTAAACCTGTCTCTCATAAAATCCTAAATTCGCGTCTCGGACGAGAAGTGGCAAACTGTAAGAATCTGTTTCAGGCTCATTTTGAAATGCCATAACTTCGCGACGACGTGGTAACCAATGAACGTGACCTTCATTTAACCGCGCGTAATAGAAAACAAAATCAGCATTGATGTTCATCTCTTGCATATTAATGGATGACTCAGGTCCCAGACGCATAAGAGTCCCGTCCATCAGAAATACCCACGCCACCGTATTTTTTTCTGTCTTTATCTCATCGCCCTCTTTGATTTGCGAGAGATGAGTTACAGGAACGGCTTTTTCACCACGATAAATAAAACACTTCCCACTACACTGAAGAATTTTACCCATGAGTTCAGTTTGTGAGTTATCACGCAAACGAACTTTCCAGTCCGGTGTTTTATCTTTTTGTTTTCTTTCGTGGAGCCAAGTCTCAATCGAGAGCCAATTCTCTGGATCAAGCTCGGACCATGGGATCATGGAGTAACCCTGACCTTTCAGCGGTTCCTTATCCATTTCCACCTGAGCTTCAGCGACATTCCATTCAGGAAGATTGGTGTGAAAATCTTTAGGAGTAAACTTTTGAGTTCCCTGAAGATCTGGCAAAATTTCCATTTCCAGCCCTAGAAAATCATCCACGGATTCGGCCTGTGAAAAGGCTTCAAGGGAGATCAGCGTAAGACTCATGGCGAAAGCCGAGCAAATTAGTTTTTTCATCTTGTTTCCTATGTCTTTCTCTTCGGAAACTGCGTCTTAAAATTTACGATGAAGGGGGATTCTGATAGAGTGGAGGCTCATTTTACCTAATTGTCGGAGTGCGCCCCATGGAAGTCAGCGAAAATAGCCCCCAAAATGAGAACTTCTCCTTCCCGCAGGCGGAAAGGAAGATCTTAAAACTCTGGGAAGAGAAGGATATCTTCAAGAAAACTCTGGAGAAGACCAAGAATGGTAAAAACTATATTTTCTACGACGGCCCTCCTTTTGCGACCGGTCTCCCCCATCATGGTCACATTGTGGCCTCTACTCTCAAAGATGTGGTTCCTCGCTACTTCACGATGAAGGGGGTTTACGTTGATCGCC
>JBBARF010000040.1:0-27578 GCA_040399925.1 Bacteriovoracaceae bacterium | reverse complement strand
GACATATTACGGGACGAGCGCGAAATTAGAAGATGTGGTTAATGGATCGCTTACCTTGCAAGGACACTATCAATTACAAAAAGTGTCTCACTTAAAAGGAGGGTGCATGGAGGACGACATTTTAAAACGTTTGGGAAAAACTGCCGGAATCTTAGTGGGTGGATACCTGTTTCTCTACATCATGATTGTCACTACTCAAAAGCGGCCGGTCGGCATTGCTCTCTTGATCGTAAGGGCGACAGAGAGTTTGGCAAGAGGGCTTCTCTATTTATCAATTCTTGCTGCCATCGCTTTTTTTGGGCTTTCCTTCATAGAACATATAAATGCGAAGAAGAAAAAACAAAAAGAGCATGAGGAACGCCTCGAACGTGAAAGGCAATCAAAAATCATTTTCTTGGAAGAAGAGAAAGAGCGCCTAGAACGACAATTGATTTTATCTGAAAAAGAAAAACAAGCCGCCCTACTTGCACTACAAGCAGAGCGTACCCGCAAAGTTGGACAAGAACATCATCTAATGAAAAGGAGTGCTGAAGAGGCAGTTGATGAAGCCTTTAAGCACTTCAAATAAGGGGAATATGGTCATTACAAAAAGAGACATAGGGTTGTTTGAAATCTTGTCACGGTATGGAATGCTTTCCACCAAGCAGATCAATTCTTTGTGCTTTAACTCAATAGCTATGACGACAGTCTTACGCCGCCTAAGGATGCTGGAAGAAATTAAATATTTGCAAAGGATCTTAGGGCTTGAGTCCCAAGAGATGCTTTGGATTTTACTTCCCAAGGGAGCAGAAGTGGCCAGTGTCGCTATTTCCAAACGCCACTGGAGCAAAAATTTACTGGAGCATGACTTCAAACTCATTTCTTTAAGGCTCCTCTTAGAGGGTTGTGGCCTCGCTCATTCATGGAGGCCTGAGCATTTAATTAGATCAAACATCTTTCGAAATAATGACTTCAAAACGGCAAAAGAAAAGCTCATCCCTGACGGATTATTGGCCATTGAAGTTAACAAGAAAAGGCTTTCGATCGCTATTGAATTGGAACTTACCTTAAAAAAAAAGACAAGCTGAGAGAAACTTTGTCTCGTTACAAGCGGCAAGAAGGCATCCTAGGAGTCTGGTATATAGTTCCTACAACTTCCCTACTTAATTCCGTCTCCGCAGTATGGAATAATTTAGGTGCAAGCTCATCTGACAATAAGCTCTATCTTTCCGTGTTTGATGAAGTGATGAAAAATCCACTAAGTGCAATAGTATTTGGTCATGGCAGAGGCTCAAGGGTAAATGAACTATGGACACCAAGGCCTGCTCACCCTTCTGCTCAGTCGGTGAGCAAGCAAGATGAAAATCGGGAACACTCTTTGACTGAAATAAGTCCAGAGAATCACGCGCCAATTAATCATGATTCTGGGTAAAGGGATCGCCGCCTACAGCACTGACCTCCCACCCCCAACGATGTTGAGAGTAGGAGGTCAGTGCTTACAGCGGAAGAGTACAAATAAAAAATATTAAGGCGCGTGTTAAAACAAAAAATGAAAAATTGAGAGACTAACTGATGAAAACCAAAACTAAAAAATACAGACTAAGGCACAGGTTATGGAAAATAAAGGGTACATCAGAAGGAGTTACAAAGAGAATCAAAAAGGCAATAATGAGAATGAGCAATTAAATGCTCAAGGGTTCTTTGAAAATTTAATATGGGGAATTGATGAGGTCTGTGCTTATACCAAGTATGCCAAGGGAACTATCTACAACTTAGTCAGTCGTGGAGAAATCCCTTATCGCAATCGTGGTAGAAGAAGAAAGTTGGTCTTTGTTCCAAGTGAAATCATCGCTTGGTTAAAAGGAGAACAACTATGAGCAGATCAGTACACTACAAGAAAATGAAAAGTGCCAAGGGCATCTCACAACACAAAACATCTTTTCATTACATGGCAGAAAAGCGCATCAAGGGAAAGCTTTACTCCATGACTTTCGTCTCACTCTTTGAGGCCAAGGAATGGATAAAGAAATTTGATGGCAGCGTGATTCAGACATCCAAAGAAAAAGAAATTTCATTTGCAACACTTAAAGAAGTTTGGGAAATGATGCAACTAAAGCATTTTCCGCTTCTGGCGACATCTACCAAAGAGATTTGGCGCAGACGCTATAAATTGTTGGGAAAGATTGAAACTCTACCTATGGATCAAATCACACCATCAAAAATCACTGAATGGGTCATGTTCTGGGTGGAACATTTTAAAACCGAAGAGTACCAGACTTCAGGACGAGGCAAAGCTGGTCGCTGTAATCTTAAAAATGAACTCAATATGTTTGTGAGCATTTTTAACTGGTACAAGCAAAGTGAAGTCTTTGAAAGAGAGGCCCAGCCACTCACCTGTCCGGTAAAAGCGAAGCATCGCAAGATGGGATTTATCAAGGCATTGCCTGACAAGAAAAAGGAAATTGATCTAAAAGATGCTTTTTTGTTTTTTGAATGCTTAAGTCCTTTGTACCAAGACCTGGCTAAAATGCAGTTTTTTACGGCCGGACGGGTTGGAGAAGTCGCTGGGATTCAATGGAAAAATGTGGATTTGAAAAACCGCCGGCTTTTGATCAAAGAAACTTATGTCTGGGATATGGCGAACAAAATGTTCATTGAGCTTAAGCCTTTTCCGAAAAATCGAGAGACAAGAGCGGTCTTTATCACTGATGAAATCATGGCAGTCCTAGAACGCCGTGAAGCCTGCAAGATAAAAAGCAATGACTTTGTTTTTCATGTTGAAGGCAAACCACTTAATTACTGCACCATCCAGATTAACTATCGTGGAGCGCAAAGAAAGAGTGGAGTACCTTACACCGGAACACATATCTTGAGGCATGGGATGGCCAAGCTTGCTAGACAAGTCGGAGGTGGCCTAGATGCAGTCTTAGCGATGACAGGTCACAAGGATTTAAAACTAGCTGACCATTACTCTAAGTGCACCGAGGACGATCAGAAGAGCTTCTCTGAGATGATTATGAAACATATCCGAAAAGAACTTAATCAGGATTATCCCAAGGCCAACTTTGAGAACGTCATCCAGCTCAGGCATACAAAGTCAGGCTAAATTGTGATATAAAGTCGGAACCGCAGTCGGAAAAAGTCGGAATGGGTCTTAACTGGCCCATTCCGTTTTAACAAAATTAAAAGGTTAACTAACATATGCCCGAACTACCCGATCTAGAATTCGGGATTAACAACACTTCAAGCAAATCATACGTTTACGAGTGAAAACTAGTCACTCACAGCACTCATCACTTCACATATTTTCACTTCATTTCATTCGATTTCACGAATCCAGTCGGGAAAGTCGGGACGAATCGGGAAATAAAATGAAATGAAATTAAACAAAATGAAATAACGTGAGGTATCCGTATGGATGATTTTCTTGAGACTCTTTCTGACTTTATTGGCGGTATTATTGCCACTGCGATTCTTGGCGGAAGCATTCTTCTTATCGCTGGTGAGATCCAGCTAACGGCCTTAAAGAAGGCCAGGAACGGATCAGTCAGACTTTCCGATTTCACGGAGAGAATGACTAAAACCAGATTACCCACTCAGCGATAAACGAATTGATATCTTGAAATCATACTTATAACAAATCTTAGATAGGGGGTATAAAGGTAGATAAAAACCGCGGGCCGGAAAATCTTTCAGTCCACCTATTAAGCCTTTCACGTCTTCTCTGTTTTCATTTTATTTCATTCGATTTCATGATTTTTCATCTTTGCACCGGCATGGGCGACATGAAAACTGCTCTACCTGACACCATTTCGACATAGACGCTCAAAACATTTCATTTTAAGATAATGACATGTCTCTTATAAAACGCCCACCAACTCTAAAAATGGCTCCTCCTGGCCACCATGTCGTCGAACGACAAGCCAAAATATCAAAGAATGGAATTCGATATTTTGTTAAAGCTCATCGCCGGAAGAATAGGGGCAAAAAAATTGTTCTTTTACCTGAAAACATTCTCTACCTTTACTGGCATGGAGACCACGAATACTCTCACCTCGGTAAAGTAAAAGGTTTTGCAGAATATCCTGAGCTTGATTCAGTCATTCAGTTTTGGTTGGAATATTGGCAAGAAGCTGGCCTGCCATTTCCAAAAGACTTAGACCCCTTTCTTATCAAAGTGATTATCGCTAAAGAATCCAGCTTTAATCTCAAAGCTGATCCCAAGACAAAAGAAAGCTCGGCCTATGGTCTAATGCAAATCACCAACAAAACAAGACGTGATACTAAGAATCTTAATGATGGAATAGTTGATCTTGAGCGAAAAGACCTTGCGGATGCTGTCATTTCGATTGCTATGGGCATCAGGTGGTTTAGCTATAAGTTTTCCTGCATCCCAGGTAAGGAGAAGAAAGACATCTTCAATGCTGTTAGAGGTTACTATCACTGGGACGATGGAGAAGAGTATGCCAAAAAAGTTATGGCCATGTATAATGCTTCTAAGTCTTAGTGTTTTTGCAAAAGAAGGTGATCCTTATGTTGAGAAACTTTGGAATAAGAAATATCTAAGATTTTCCACAGGGGAAGAGGTATTACTAGCCGACATGGAAAAAAATGGAGGAGAAGTAAACTTCCAGCGTCTTTTCCTTCGTAAAGGAAAAAGAGTCCTTTGGGACAAGACTTTTTCTCAAGAATATGGCGCTTTATGGAACAGGGCTTATTTTGTTCCGTTAATACCTGGGCAATTCATTGCAGATCTTAACGATGATGGCTTTTCAGAAATAGCAGTCGCTACTTGGCATGGTGGTAACGCTGTATGGTCTAATTTAGCAATTATTTTCACCATGAAAAATTATCAACTCGAATTTCTAAAAACATTTCCCATTAATGTGGAATTCTCAAGATCAGTCTTTAATTTAAAGGCGGATTTTCATAATCCAAAATACAAATGTCAGCATTGTCAGTAGAAAAAAACCTAACGAGTTTCCGTACTCAAAGTTTCAGACCATCTTCATCATGTAGCCACACAAAATTGACTTTTCCAATAAGTGCCTCGACAAGCAATTATGAACAGATTTTTGAATCAACTCATAATTCAAAACAATCTTATCTTAATCAGACTCTCTACAGAGGTCTGGATCTAAGAGACCCAATTGAAAAATCTGAAAGAAGAATGTAAGTTACCTCAATGAAGATATACGATTTCACATATGTAAATAAACTCAATCTTACTGAGACGAGCCTTAACGATCGAGTCCTTGAGTTCCTTCTCATTGAGTGCGAGAACCAAGGGTGGAGTCCTGACTTCAAATTCAAACAGTCTTCAGCACCAATCAAAAATTAATCACATACTGAATATCAATTTGAAGTTCACGGTCGGTTTTTAACTTCAGGGGAAAATGACTTTTAATATATTTTCCGAAGCTCTCTAGGCTTCTAGTGCATGAATCGACGAGTAGAGGCCATCCGTCACAGGAACTTTATCGACAGGCCTTCTAAGCATATCTACGGCCCGCTGAAAAATCTCCACCAACATTGCCTTTTCATAGTCCTCGTGAATCGCAGAAACAACATCAATCTTCCATCCCTCTTTATCAGGGAAGGCCGGTAGTGTTAGTAAGCGGTGAACTGTTCCAGAGTCTAAAGTCTCATCTTTTTTTATGCATTCAAGAAGAAACAAAAGCGAGTCCAGTCTTTTACCGACTTTGTTTTCCAAAATTTCAGAGAAAGGCCTTTCAATATTTTGAGACAGAGCGACTGTTGTGATTCCTAGGTAACGACAGATCACTTTCTGAGAGCACTCTCCAAGATAAAGACCTACTCTGGCCACTACGTCTCTCGTGATTATATTCTTCATAAAAAGCCTTTTAAGTTATCACCATAAAACTAGGCTTTGGTCTCATCGGTAGCCCCATCGCCAGCTTTAATATAATCGCACATTTTATTAAAGCTGTCAATATTATGTTGTAATATCATCAGCTTAGATGAGACGATGAGTCTCTTTAACTAGCTGGAAATGCGTATGCCCTATAACAACATTTACTCAAGAGACTTCCTAGAGAAAGTATCATCTTGGCCCAGACCCTTTCGTGACATGGCATTTCAAGCTGCCGACCATGTTGCGCAGGATCCACACCTTCATGACTACCAACGAACCTATTTGACCCCTTATCGCCAAAAACATCCAACTACTAATCATCAGTACACTTTGTTTTTTATCATGCCCTCAGCAGACATCATTTTCTTTGCTTGGATTAATGATTCGACCTGCCTGCATGAGACGAGGGCCAACTACCCAGATCCGTGCTTGAAAGAATTTGAAAGGCTTCTTTCTAGAAATGAAATCGAAAAGTTTGATCCATTATTTCATGAGATCAATTTTGAGATCCACCCCAACAAATCAAAACCAATAAGATGTCGATCACAGTTCCTTGGGCAGGAAACAACACTTAACACTTATCTTGCTGGGCCAAACAGTTTCATAGGGCACGCCTTCCATTGTGATGAAATGAACCTGGATATCGCAAAAAGACATGTCGAGATGTTTTTAAATAAGCTCCACGGTGAATTAAGCCTAGCAAAAGTAGCCTTTGAATTCACTCTCCATAAGTTAGGTCTTCAGCACGAAATCTCGCTTCTGACATATAGCCGTGACCCAAATAAATGGGAAATCATTCCTGATCCGGATGATTTCATATTGAGAAAAAAATAAGTCTACCCATGGCGAATGAAAGACTAAATAAACTGGAGGGAATGCTCTCTGAACTTGATTCAAAAAGGGCCGTCTTAATTCAAGAAATTTCTCTCCTGAGAAGTTCCCTTTTGGTCAGCGCATCTCATGACAAATCTCAACCGACAATAATTGGAAGACCCTCATCAATAAATGCTCCTGTCACACCTGACGAGAAGCTTAACTTATTCTTAAAACTTTTCCGTTGCCGTGAAGACGTTTACCCAAAGAGATGGGAAAATAATAAAACAAATAAACAAGGCTACTCTCCGGCATGCGATCTAGAGTGGGTCAAACCTATTTGCCAAAAGCCCATGGTAAAATGCAGCGAGTGCCCGCACCAAAAATTTCCTAAGCTTGATCAGTATGCGGCAGAATCTCACCTCAAAGGCTTTCAAACAATTGGTACCTACGCCATCCGAGAGGATGATTCTTGTAGTTTTCTGGCCTGCGATTTTGATGAATCAACCTGGAAAGAAGATGTTCTTGCATTTAAGCAAGGTGGAAGAGAGTTGGGCCTTGATATTGCTATTGAAAAATCCCGATCTGGAAATGGTGCCCATGCTTGGCTCTTTTTTGAAGAACACGTTCCGGCCAGACTGGCCCGCACTTTGGGCACACTTATCCTCGCCAAATGTTCAGAGTTTAACCCCAGGCTCAGCCTGGATTCGTATGACCGCTTCTTTCCTTCACAGGACTATCTCCCTAAAGGCGGGTTTGGAAATTTGATCGCTCTTCCACTTCAAAAGAATTCTAGAGACGCTGGAAACAGTTGCTTCATAGATGACCAGCTTCACACTTTGGAAGATCAATGGAAATATCTATCTGAAGTAAAAAGGATTTCACGCCATGAGCTTCAGGTTCTTCTGGACTCTCAGCTTCCGAAAATAAAAGTTGTTCAAAACGATGATGCCTTTGATGATATTTCCTGGAGTACAGATCAGGCAATTCTTGATAGAACAACTCTTGAAAAAATTGACTATTATCTAGAGGGACAAACCATTGAAGTCTCCTTCGGCCCAATGCTTTCGATTCCTATAGAGGGTCTGCCGGGAAGAATTGTGGCCAAGCTCAGAAAGACTTCAAGCTTCCCGAACCCGGAGTTTTATAAGCTTCAGCGGATGCGAATGCAGACCTATCCTCACTCCAGATTTATATTTTCAGGCGAGATCCGGCATAATGTAATAATGCTGCCTCGTGGAGTATTAGATCAAGTGACAAAGATTATGACCCTCGCAGGTGCCAAAGTTATCATCCGAGATGAAAGGATCGCTAAAAAGAAAATCAAGGTTGAATTTTCAGGAACACTAACTGACGTTCAACAAGATGCTCTTAAGGTATTGAAGACTCAGGATACTGGGATTCTTATGGCACCTCCAGGGGCAGGAAAGACTGTCATGGGCTGTGCTCTAATTGCGGAGAGAAAAGTTTCTACCTTAATCCTTGTTCACAGAGGCCAGTTACTGGATCAGTGGAAAGAAAGGATCACGGAGTTTCTAGGAATCCCAGCTAAAGAAATTGGTACACTTTCTGGGGCAAAGAAAAAGCTTACCGGTAAGGTCGATGTGGGGATGCTTCAAACACTGACTAAAATGGAAGACGTCTCCGAGATTGCAGAAAAATATTCCCAGATCATTATTGATGAGTGCCACCACATCCCAGCAGCTTCATTTGAAGCAATTCTCAAGCAACTTCCTGCACGTTATATCTTTGGTCTCACGGCAACGCCTTACCGCAAGGATGGACTTCAGAAAATTTTGTTTCAGCAGTGTGGCCCAATCAGGCATGAAATTAAGTCCATTGATCGAGGTACACTGACAAAGATCGTCACCTTTTATGAAACAGGTTTCAAAACACCTGAAGAGCTTGGACATCGGCTTCCATATCATCTATTGATTCATTTTCTTGTTACAGATCTAAAACGTAACCACCAAATTGCTTCCTTAGCTTTGGCAGCAGTCAATAAGAAGCGAGTGCCACTTCTTATTTCAGACAGGAAGGACCACTTGGATTTGCTGTCAGGATTTGTGGCAGAGAGCATGCCAGATCTTAAAATCATGCGCCTTGATGGGGACTTAACAAGTAAAAAAAGAAAAGCGGCGATAGCAGATATTAAACTATCTCTTGAACAGAAGATCCCACTCATTATCATGTCAACAGGCTCGCTGATTGGTGAAGGATTCGATCTTCCAGAGCTTGATACATTGATCCTGGCCACTCCCCTATCGTTTGAAGGAAGGATGGTTCAGTACGCTGGACGATTGCACAGAACCTTCGAGGGGAAAACTAATGTTCAGGTCATCGACTTCACAGATTCATTCAGTGCCATCTTTGCCAAGATGTATCGGAACCGGCTTAAGGCCTATCAAAAGATGGGGTACGCAGTATCTAATCAGGGATCTCTGATTTAAGCTTCAATTGAATAATAAAGACCATTTTTTTAATTTAAGGTACCAAGTCGCTCCATCTTAAAACAACAGGAGTAGGCGATGAGCAAAAACGGGTACGAAAAACTTAAGGAAGAAATTGGCATTTATCAAAACATTACGTCACGAAATTTTCTTGCAGTCAAAAAGGTCAGACGAAAGAACTTTCAAAAAAGTTTTAAGTCTCTGGTCAAGGCCAAAAGCTGGCGTAAGAATTTAAATGAAGCATCACTACCAACACAAGAGACATGTAAAAAAGCAACTTTAAAACAAGTATGGACATCTATGCAGGGCGATCATTTCCCGTACCTGGCCATAAGTACTGTTGCAGTCTGGAAAAGAAGATATCTACTCTTAAAGCAGCTCGAAAATTCACCGATGGATGAAATCATTCCTTCAACAATTACAGCATGGGTAAAAAAAAATGTTGATGACTTCAAAGCCGAGGAAAACCAAGAGTCAGGCAGTGGTAAATTAAGCCGATGCAATCTTAATAATGAGCTCAATCTCCTTGTCACGATTTTCAATTGGTACAAGCAGAGTGAAAAATATGAGAAAGAAGCAATCAACCTCACATGTCCAGTGAAAAGAAAGCATAAAGAGCAGGGCTTCATCAAACCACTTCCCGACAAAAGAAAGCAGATTAACCTTAATGATGCCCTTCTCTTTTTTGAGGAACTCAAGCCTTTCTATCGAGATTTAGCAACACTCCAGTTTTATTGTGCTGCGAGGATTGGTGAAGTGGCCGGGCTTCAGTGGAGTTGTGTTAACTTAGAAGAAAGACGAATGATAATAAAGCATACTTGTATTTGGGATATGAGTAGTAAAATGTATATCGGTCTTAAAAACTTTCCCAAGAACAAGGAACCGCGGCCTGTTTTTATTACATCTGAAATTATGGAGATTTTAGAAAGGCGTGCGGCCTTTCGTCTTCCAGGAAATGATTTTGTATTCCATGTTGAAGGACGCCCACTCAATTATGGAACGATCCAGATAAACTATCGGAGTGCTCAAAGAAAAAGTGGGATTCCGAATAGTGGAACACACATTCTCAGGCACGGCATGGCAAAGCTCGCCCGCAAAGTAGGTGGAGGATTAGATGCAGTGGTTGCCATGACAGGTCATAAGGACTTAAAGCTCGCCAACCATTATTCAAAATGTGATGAAGATGACCAGCGTGAAATATCCGAAAAAATCATGGAACATATTCGTCTTAGTAGATCGGAAAAGTCTTATACCTTCGACAGCGTCATCTCTATTCATGGCCATAAAAACTAGATTTGTCCCTCGCCCATCTATGGCTTTTAAACGGTAGGCATAGGTGGGCCTAGAGTAGCATTTATGCCTGAACTAGTTTGATTCAAAACTATTATTAAAATATAATTAAGAAAATCGAGAGCTTAGGCAGATATGCCTTAACTGTCACAGACCAATTTTCATCAATAATAACAAGGACTTACTCATCCCTGAACTACCCGATCTATACTCGCACTTTTTATAAACACTACCAATCCAGCTATTTACCAATGAAAACGTATCGTACGAAGGCTTCATCAGTTCACCATATTTAATTCTATTTCACTCCATTTCACGACTTCAGTCGGAAAAGTCGGAAAAAGTCGGAGGTGAAGATCTACATCAAAATTAGATGATCCAAAATATTTAAATGGGATAGCTTTATGACGAATAGGTATCAATGAATCGCATAGACTTCAAAGGATGATCATTTTCATTACAAATCATAATGCCTACTTGATAAACACTTTGAAAAAAAGCCTGTGAGCGGTAGTAAATGAATCGAGAAATGAGCTATTGGGTGGATTTTAACACCATTTTAATGCCGCTTAGTGTTTGATTGAGAAAAGAAAATCGACTTTTAATGCTATGCCCCTCCCTTGGGCCATTTGCGGTCCAACTGTGGTAAAAATTGGGCTTAAGTATAACGGGTTAGTTACTAATGAATGAAACAAAAACAGATTTAAAACAGAACTTAAAGCAAGTTGCAATTACTACTAGTTTCCTCGCATTTTTAACTACGCTGAATTACTTCTTAGATAAGATTTTAGATTATCGTGCCCTCGGGATGATCTATCTAATGGGCATCACCACTGCTTCTCTCTACTTGAAAAATTATAATATTGTCTTAGCTACCTTGCTTGGTGCTATTTCATGGAATTTCCTATTCATTCCGCCAAAGTATACGTTCTCAATAAATGCTCCTGAAGATTGGGCCTTGATTGTTTTATATCTCGTTGCAGGCCTTGTTATTGGAACGCTGATGAAGCGCTTAAAAGACAAAGAAGATATCCTGAGAACAGAAAAAAATCGAGCAACTCAACTTTATAGTATTACGAAGGCACTATCTTCTGCTGAAGATGTGAATTCCCTAATTCTATTAATTAGAGGAGAAATACATACTGCTTTTAATTGTTCGTCCTGTTTAATACTCAACGAAATCCCAGGGTTCGATTTCCATCCATCCAAGATGACGAGAATAGGCGATTTTATCCCGGAACTAAAAGAGGAAGATCTAATTCTCCAAAGTATAGTACGCAGATTAAAACCAGCTGGTAGGTTTACTGATGAATTTGAGAGGTCGAGATATCTTTATTATCCCCTTTTTGGAGAGAAGAAAATAATCGGCATCTTAATACTAGATCTCCTATTACATGAATCTTTTTCAAGTGATAGCTGGCTCATTCTAGATTCAATGGCAAGACAGCTCTCTACTGGTCTTTTGAGAGAGCGATTTGAGATTGATCTACGGGGAAAAATGGTGCATGAAGAATCAGAACGAATATATAAGACACTCCTAAATTCTGTATCTCATGAAATTAGAACTCCCCTCTCGGCAATTAAAGGCTTCTCTTCGGCACTTCTAGATAGAGATTTAACAAATGACCCGGAAAGAATTCGAACAATTGCAGAAGAAATATCTCTAGGTGCGGAAAGGTTAGACTATGTAGTGCAAAATTTACTGGACATGAACCGCCTGGAGTCAGGGAATTTAAAACTGAAATTGGACTATGCTGATGTTGTTGAAACCCTGAATATAGCAGTCAGGAAAGTTAAAAAGTTTCATGGTGAAAAGATCGTAACTTTCAATGCAGAACCAGATCTTCCATTAATTTATGTAGACTATTTTTTAATTGAGCAAGTTTTTGAAAACATAATTAGAAATGCATTCTTATATACTCCTCCCAACACTCCACTAGAAGTTGACATTGAGAAGGAAGAACACTTTATCGATGTTGTGATTACTGATCATGGTCCAGGCCTGAAAAGCACAAATCCAGATGAAGTTTTTAAGAAGTTCTACCGCGAAAAGCCTCAAGAGACTGGTGGTCTTGGCCTGGGTTTATCTATCTGCAAATCGATTCTAGAACTACATAAGGGCTATATCTCAGTTGAAAACATCTCCCCTAGTGGAGCAAAATTTACTATTAAAATCCCTCGTGAGCTTGACCGGGAGATGTACCCAACATGAATACTTCTCCTCGGGTACTTATCGTTGATGATGAATTGCAAATTCGGAAACTACTGAATATCTCTTTATCTGCGAGGCAGTTCAAAGTTCTTGAAGCGACTAATGGCAGGGAAGCGATAAGTTTTTCTGGAACCCTGAAGCCTGATGCAGTTATTTTAGATTTAGGACTTCCAGACATGTCAGGACTTGATGTGCTTAAAGAAATTAGAGCATTTTCAGAAGTACCAATTATTATTCTCTCAGTTCAAGATGATTCAGAAATCATTGTGCAAGCATTAGACATTGGAGCTGATGATTACGTCACTAAGCCATTTGAGCCAAAAGAATTAGCAGCTAGAATCAATGTATGTTTGCGCCGAACACTCAAAAAAGAAAGTTCTGAAGTAACCGAAGTTAATGGAATTAGGATTGATCTCGACTCAAGGCTGGTTTTCAAAGATGGTCAAGAAGTAAAACTTACTTCTACCGAGTATGACCTCCTGAAGTTATTCATTAAAAACCCCAACAAGATATTAACGAACAGGCAAATACTCAAAGAAGTTTGGGGGCCTAGCTCGGTAGATAATCTTCAATATCCTCGTGTTTACGTAAGGCACCTAAGACAAAAACTGGAAAAGAACCCTGACGAACCCATCTTATTTATAACTGAATCCGGCGTAGGCTATCGATTCAAAACTGAGAATTAATTATGAAAGAAAAAAAGTTATCAGCAGGTTTAATAATAAGTGCATTAGGCGTGGTATATGGGGACATTGGGACCAGTCCTTTATATGCCCTCAAAGAGTCTTTCCATCACACTCATGGCCTTGCAGTGGTAGAAAACAATATCTTTGGAGTCCTTTCACTTATCTTCTGGTCTCTCATTCTTATTATTTCATTAAAATATCATCTACTCATTTTGAAAGCAGACAATAACGGCGAAGGTGGAATTTTAGCGCTTACCGCTTTGGTTACCAAAATATTTAAAAATACATCCAAGAGATTAAAGGTTTTAACACTTTTAGGCTTATTTGGGACGGCCCTCTTATATGGTGATGGAATCATTACCCCTGCAATTTCTGTTCTCAGTGCTGTTGAAGGCTTGGAATTAATAAATCCTGATCTTCACTCTTATATCGTTCCGATAACAGTTATTATCTTGGTAGCACTTTTCTCAATCCAGAGTCATGGAACTGAAAAAGTAGGTAAGGTTTTTGGTCCTATTACATTAATTTGGTTTCTGGTTATGGGTGCTTTAGGTGTCTATAATGTTGTTGATAATCCTGAAGTTTTTATGGCCATGAACCCCCTCTATGCATTTAATTTTTTTGCGGCCAATGGTTGGACTGGGTTTGTTGTTCTGGGGTCAGTGTTTCTGGTAGTTACTGGTGGGGAGGCCTTGTATTCCGACTTGGGTCACTTCGGTAGACATCCTATCGACGCGGCCTGGTTCAGTTGCGTTCTTCCCTGCTTAATGATGAACTATTTTGGACAGGGTGCGCTTTTACTTAAAAATCCTGCAGCTATAAAAAACCCTTTCTATCTTATGGCGCCAGAATGGGCACTCATCCCTTTAGTTATTTTGGCCACAATCGCAACCGTGATTGCATCACAGGCACTGATCACCGGAGTTTACTCATTAACCATGCAGGCCGTTCAGCTCCAATACCTACCAAGAACGAAAATTGACCACACATCCCACAAGGAAAAAGGACAGATTTACGTGGCCGGCATGAACTGGGCATTAATGATCAGTTGTATCGCTGTTGTGATTGGCTTCGGATCCTCCACCTCACTTGCAGCGGCCTACGGAATCGCTGTGACAATGACGATGCTTATAACCACGATCCTATTTTATTTTGTCGCTAGATATAGCTGGAATTGGAGCATTTTGATTGCTTTACCCCTTTGCCTTTTCTTTGGACTGGTGGAGTTTTCTTTCTTTGGCGCCAACGCATTAAAGATAGCTCACGGAGGTTGGCTTCCATTGGCCGTGGGGGCATTCGTATTTACAGTTATGACAACCTGGAATCGAGGTCGCAAGATCTTATCAGAACGTATGCTAGAAAAAGTAACTCCAATTACTGATGTCATTGGAAGACTAATGGGTCAAAGAGTTCATCGAAATCCGGGTATAGCTGTCTATATGGCCGGGCAACCAAAGTTTGCCCCAACAACACTTTCATTAAATTTACACCATCACAGTGCACTCCATGAGGTAGTTTTGGTAGTCACTGTTAAAACAGATGAAAGCCCCTATATTGAAGAATCAAATAGATCGCAAGTAAAGAATATGACTCAAGGGTTTTATAAGGTTGAACTTACTTATGGATTTATGGAAATTCCAGATGTCCCTAAGGCGTTATCAAAAATCAAGTTGAAGGATGATCAATCGCTAAAAATGTCCAGCATTACATATTTTTTAGGCCAGGAACAACTTATTGCAACTAATAATGGGAAAGGTATGTTTGTCTGGAGAGAGAAATTATTCGCCTACATGTCTAGGAATTCACAATCAGCTGCAAGATTTTTTAATTTACCACCGGATCAGGTAATTGCAGTTGGTTTAATAATAGAGATTTAATGTTGGTATTGCATTGAGTTGGCTTGGGGTAGCTCTAACATAAACGTTGTGTGTTCACCTTCAACATATTTAAGATGCCCACCATGCTTCTCAGCAATCCCCTTCACTAGAGCGAGACCTAATCCAGAACCTTTGTTCTTTTTTGTAGTATAGAAAGGTTCTAGCATCTTACTTCTAACTTCCTCGGCTATACCATGGCCGGAATCTCTAACTACAATTTGAACCTTATCTTCAGATTTTATTGCAGATATCTCAATCCATTTTTCTTTTTGATTATCAATTGCATCGAACGAATTAGTAACTAAGTTTAATAATGCTTGTTCGAATTGACCTTTGTGCCCTGAAACATATACTTGTTCAATGTCTTTAAATCTTAGTTCTACACCATGATTTTTTAATCGTTGGCCGAAAAAGACTAAGACATTATTGATCATTTCTTTCAATGAAATGAAATCCTCTGTTTGCTCGTCATTGCGATAAATATATTCACGCACACTTTGTATAATTGTGCCTATCCTCTCTGCGTTTGTTTTAATTTGCAGTAAACCTTTCTCCACCTCAGCTTTTTTATCCGCGGCAAGCTCTATTTTTAGTAGCTGTGTAATACGACCTATGATTATCGATAGAGGATTGCTTATCTCATGGGTAATACCGGCAGACAATAAACCTAATTCAGAAAATTTTCCGCGATTAAATAGCTCATCTTCAGAAGACCCCTTAAAACCTTTTAATTGGCTTCTCAGTGCCTTTAGTTCATTTGTCCTCTTATAGAGCGCAAATATTAAAGTTCCGGTTAACAAGATAAAGAATGTGAAAATTATAGTTTGGTAGTTTTCCATATTATAAATGGTAAACACATATTGCGTAATCTACTCCTCAATTTGATCAAAAGAATATCTGACTCAAATACCGATATGACTAGAATCCTGTAAAACTTAACTACATCCATCAGAACTACTCATGAATTCGTGCTTGTTCGTCATATATATAGGGGTAATATTTCATTTTTATCCATTTATGTTCATAAAAGTCAGTTAAGTCCAAGAAAATGCGATGTCAAAAATTGGTTGATCAAGGGCCACGACCTGAAAATCTGTTTTTTTTCGTGATTTTTTAAAAGTCGCTCAATTGTAAGAAAATATTATTTTCATAATCAATTTATTGATCATCGAGGGAGGTGCTCGCAATTTGAAGAATTGTGAAATTTGATATTTGGATAATTTTCCGCAAGTAAAAGGAGTTCTATGGAAGATATAGATTTCGATCCACGTTTTGGCTGGCTTCTATTGGCCGGTCCAAGTTGTCTTAAAGTATTGATGAGATGGAGTGGGACTAATCACCCTGATAATTTTATGTGGAAGGCTTTAAACTTTTTAGAAGGAGGAGCTTGCATCTTAGTTCTAATCGCCGTCGGATTTTGGTTAGGACAACTTTGGGCAAAAAATCGGGAAGAAACGCTAGGACAGAAATTCAATAAAATTCTTGAAGATAAAATTGATAAGGCCCTGAGGCAAAACTCAGAAGCCTATAAAAATCGAAATAATGAACGGAGGAACTATGAACAAAAGGTCACATCTTTAGCAGAAGAACTGGAATTGTCTAAAAAGAAATACGAGTGGCTCGTCGTTCAGTATAAAGAGTTAAAAAGCTTCGCTCCTAGAACGGCGCAAGATGCCAACCAAGCAGCTCTTCAGGCGGTGACGGAATGAGTTTAACGGATAGAGATATGCATTTACTTAAAAGTTTATCCTCATACGGGATGCTATCAACAGGTCAAATTGGGAAATATTTCTTTAACTCGATTGCGAAAACTACAGTGCTACGTCGATTACGAATACTCGAACAGTCCAAACTTATTAAACGAATTCTGGGCCTAGAAAATCAACAAACCTTATGGATGTTAACGATAAAAGGGGCCCGTGAAGTTAATCAAACACTCACAAAGAAGTACTGGAGTAAGAACATGCTAGAACATGACTTCCACCTAAATGAACTTCGTCTCAGTTTAGAAAGTGTTGGCGTTGTCCACTCCTGGATGCCCGAGCATGAAATCCGTTCGATTATATTCAAGAAACACGGTGCTAAAGGAGCCAGCGAAAGGATAGTTCCAGATGGCCTAATTGGCGTAGACGTAAATGGGAGCAAGCAATCAATTGCCTTAGAACTAGAGCTCACATTGAAAAACCAGGAGAGGATTCAAAGCACAATGAAGAAGTATCTAGCAAAGCAATCGATATACGGCGTGTGGTATGTGGCCCCAACAATGACTATTTTGAACAGCGTTTGGAAGCATTGGCAGCTATGTGGAGGAGCAAACAGCAAGATGAAGTTTCACTTATCGCTGTATTCCGAAGTCTTATTTTCACCACTAAAAGCTAAACTAAACGGGCAAAGACCCATAAGAGCAATTGGTGATTCTTGGAGTCCAAAGATGCTCACCCCCACTGATCAAGGGGTGAGCAGAGAAATAGTTAAAGCTGATGGAAAAGAAGCTGTAATAAGTGTAAGCAATCACACGCCAAATCTTGAAAAAGAACCAGAACGGGATCGCCCCCTCCATCACTGACCACCCACCCTCAACGATGTTGTAGGTAGGTGGTCAGTGATTACAGTGGCTACAGAGGGTGGAAGGAAATTTGGCGTGTGTAGTAAGTGAAGATTAGAAAATAAGTAAATAAGAGAGGGACATAAAAAGGGAAAGGACAAGAAGATAAAAAGAAAGAAGGAGTACAAAACAATAAAGTAGTGAGGATAGAAATAAAGAACAGTACTAAAGAATTAAGTAAATTAGAATTTGAAAAACAAAGCTAGAACTCCAAGAAAAAAAATTACGTCAATAAGCGATTAATTAAATAGATCTGCAAATTTACGCAGGGCCGTAATTTTATATTCAATTTGATCAACCTCCATGAATGAACTTCCAGTACTTTATTAAAGGACGGTTAATGAAATCCAAAAAAACGGATTCTATTCACATTCAGAAAGTGTATGATTCGACTGGGCCTACAAATCAGGCCCAGCTCTTTGACAATTTAATATGGGGAATTGATGAAGTCTGCAGTTTTTCCAAGTACGCGAAAGGCACAATCTACAACCTTGTAAGCAAGGGTGAGATTCCATACCGAACTCGTGGAAGGAAGAAACGATTAGTTTTTGTTCCAAGTGAAATAGTTGCTTGGCTCAAAGGAGATTAATCATGAGCAGATCAACGAATTTTAGAAAAGTAAGTGGTGCCAAAGGCATCTATCAAAACAAAAGCACGCATAAATACTTTGTAGAAAAAAGAATTAAGGGCAAACTTTATAGTGAAAGCTTTCTTTCGTTATATGAAGCCAAGCAGTGGCAGAAAAAATTTGATGGTACGGCCATTCAAGAAGAGTCTATCGAAGGCTATTTCTCTAGTTTAAAGGATGTTTGGGAGTCTATGCAAAGGAATCACTTTCCAATTCTTGCTACCTCTACCAAGGATATCTGGATTAGACGTTATAAGCTTTTAGAGACTATTGAACACCTTCAAATGAATAAGATCACTCCTTCAAGGATTACAGACTGGGTAATCTATTGGGTGTCTCACTTCTCTACTGAGGAATATCAATCAGGAGGAAGAGGAAAAGCCGGCAGGTGCAATTTAAACAATGAGCTCAATCTATTTGTAAGCATTTTCAATTGGTACAAACAAAGTGAGCTGTTTGAAAAAGAAGCTCTTGCTCTCACCTGCCCAGTGAAGCTTAAGCATCGAAAAATGGGATTCATAAAGACTCTTCCTGATAAGAGGAAACAAATCCAATTAGCAGATGCCTTTCTCTTTTTTGATTTCTTACGGCCTTTGTATCAAGACTTAGCAAAGATGCAGTTCTTTACTGCGGGAAGGATTGGTGAGGTTGCTGGAATTCAATGGGCCAATGTAGATATTAAAAACAGACGGCTTCTGATTAAAGAAACCTGTATCTGGGATAATAAAAACAAAATGTTTATTGAATTAAAGCCCTTTCCTAAGAACCGCGAAACAAGAGCTGTCTTTATTACTGATGAGATTCTAGACATCCTGAAACGAAGAGAAGCTTTTAGAATTCCTGGTAACGACTTTGTTTTCCATGTTGAAGGTGAGCCTCTTAATTATTGTACTATCCAAATTAATTACAGAGCTGCACAGAGAAAAAGTGGAGTGCCTTATACAGGAACTCACATCCTAAGACATGGAATGGCCAAGCTCGCGAGACAAGTCGGAGGAGGCCTTGATGCTGTTCTAGCAATGACAGGCCACAAGGACTTAAAACTTGCCGATCACTATTCTAAGAGCACTGAAGATGATCAGAAGAACTTCTCTGAAATGATTATGAAGCACATCAGAAAAGAGCTGAAGAAAAATTCAGATGAACCTGCTGATTTTGGGAATGTCATCAGGCTCAAGAATGCAAAAATTGGATAGATTGTGATATAAAAACCGTGGCCAGTCGGAAAAAGTCGGAAAAACACCTTTCGACTCTTTCCGACTCCATAAATTTCACAAGGTTATCCTGCATATGCCCGAACTACCCGAAGTCGAAACCATCCGCCTCCAACTCTCCCACTATCTCCCTTTCAAGATAGTCTCCCTATCAACGACCCCACAGCTAAAACAAAACATCCTTCACACCGATCTCGACCTAAAAAATAAATCCATCATCGCCATCAAACGCAAAGGCAAAATGCTCGACTTCATTCTCGACGACGGCTCACACATCCTCTCCCATCTCGGCATGACCGGAACGTGGCTGGTGGGCGAAACAATTAAGTCTACTAAGCACACGCATCTCACTCTCCAGGGCCACACACACACTCTCGCCTACGATGACCCTCGCCGCTTTGGCCATATGTACTACTACTCAAAAGAAGAATCGGAAAAGAAGCTCGCTGAACTCGGCATGGATCTCGCAGACCCCGACTTCACTCTCGAGTACCTTACACAGGTCTTAAAAAAATTTCCAGAACGCGCCATCAAGGTCACTCTGCTCGATCAAAAACTCTTCGCGGGTTCCGGCAACTACATCGCCAACGAAATCTGCGCTCGTTCAAAAATCCGTCCGACGCGTAAATGTAAAAATATTAAAAAAGATGAATTCCCAAAGATCCTAGAGTCGATTCACGCCGTCATTGGACCGGCCCTTGCTTTAGGTGGCACAACCTTCCAAGGCGGTTATCGTGACTCAACTGGAGAGCGTGGAGAGGGTGTTCAGCATCTGGTGGTCTTCTATCAGAAGATCTGTCAGATGTGTAAAAAGACGGCGGTGAAAAAAATTATTCTGGCCCAGCGTGGAACCTACTATTGTCCGAATTGCCAGAAATAATCTGAAACTTCTACCTAGTGACAACGCAACTCTCCTGCACCGGTCCTCTTCCGCACCCTTCCCCCTTATTCAAGCCACTTAACTTTGGCACGAAGTTCGCAACATCTCATCTCGTAGGCAGGACGCCAAATCAGAACAGGAGGTTCAGATGAAATGTTTCACACTAGCTTTAATGATCGGTTTTTCAACTCTCAGTTTTGCTGAATCTGAAACATCTGGAAGTATTGTTCCGATTAAAGAGCCAGGTTACAAGAAAGCTCGTCAGTTCGCAGGAGAGAAATCAGTTGCGGAACTGAAGACTGAAAAAAAGAAATCTCACAGGGATGAACTCAGAGAAAAACTTTTTGAAGCGAGCAACACCAGCTATTCACGTTACTAGATTTTAAGAATCAGCTGCATTCCAGATTGCTTTCATGGATGAGAGTGATCGGAAGTCCCAACTGCTAATATAAAAAAGCTCTCACACGGATCGTGGGGGCTTTTTGCGTTTTGGGCCTTCCATTATCTTTTCTGCTCTCGCAAGCATTTCGACCCCATGACACCAGGGCCATCTGGTCGTGAGGCCCTCATCTTTCCATAATTTAGCGTTGGCACGGTAATGGCAATACCTAATTCAGGAACTAAGATGAACAGGAGGTTCATATGAAATTAATTATTCTAATTGCTTTTACAATATTTGCTCTTTCAGGTGAAGCATCTACAAAGAATGAGTTGAACTTTAAAGAGACAATCAAGGTAAAGAAAGTTGTGATGAATAAACAGTTACCGATCAACCTGGCCTCTTTATTTAAAGAGCGCACAGAAATAAAAATGGCCACCTTGCGGTAGCCATTTTTTGTGAGGCCTTTGAATCTAACGAACATTCTGTTCAGATTTTTCAGAGGTCTCACATAGAATTCTAAGTAACTTTGTAAGCTCTGTATCTTTTCTTTATCTCAATTCTTTTTCCCACTGATCACGAATCGCTTTACTCCACTTCTCCCAATCCGCCGCCATAACATTGAACGCTTGCGCATTAGTCTGACGATGACGAAGACCCAAGATCTGCGCTTCATACAGTGCAACACCTATAGCATTGCCCCCCACAAACTCTAGCTTCACTCCCGCATTTCCAGCTCTTAGAGGCCGTCTCTGATAGAGAACACCATTCATTGTCACAGCAAAATAGTCATCACCAAAACTAGTCCCGAAGTATGTCTGCACAGCATTCTCAAACATTTTCTTAAGGCATGCCATCGTCTCAGGCGACACCGACATGGCTTTTTGATTTATTAAAAGTCCAAACATAAGAGCGGTAAGTGTTTTCATCATTATCCTTTGCAGTTATTTTATCTCGTTCAAAAAACTTGCCTATGGAATATGCGCCGCTTTGCCCCTTCTTTGAACTGGGCTGCACTCTGAAACACAAAGAAAGTTGCAAGAAAATCAGACTGCTCTCAATCAACAACTAACCTTGATACTGCCATAATTTAATTCTCCCCCCTATTAAAGTGCAAAGAGTCACCACTACAAATGAAGCATGAAAAAACTTCTTATAATTTGTATGCTTGTTTCTTCCTCTCTCGGGGCCTCGCCTCTCATTGATGAGCCCTGGGGCCCATTATCTGATCCCAACCTCATGTCACGCTTCTTTGTTCGAAACTTCACCAAGCTTCCTTTAAATGGGGACGCCAAGACAGGAACACGTTTCTGGTCGGGAAGTTATTGGTCGACTCAAAAAGGCAGCATCAACCTTCGCTGGAATTCTGAGAATCGCATAGGACACAATCTGGATTCACCAACCAAGAATGAAGTTATAAAGTTGAATCTGAATCAATTGAACAAACTCTCACCGACTGAAAAATTTGATCTTTTTCGTGGTCGCTATGATTATCCACTTGTCGCCGAAGTTGCGGCCATCGCTGATCCGAACGCCGCTGATTGGGAAGGAATTTGTCACGGATGGGCACCGGCATCTGTGAACCATCCGGAGCCAATTCCTCGCACGATGTTTAATCCCGATGGTATTCAAATTCCTTTTGGATCTTCTGATATCAAAGCTCTCATCAGTTACTACTACGCTAATGGTTTTCAGGTTCCCGACACTCATCAGATGGGACGCCGTTGTGAGCATGGCCGATTTATTAACCGAGATCCCGATTGTCAGGAAGATTTGAACGCCGGTGCCTTTCATATAGCTCTCACTAATAAAATTGGAATTATGAAAGAAGGTTTTGTCGCTGACATGGATCGCTACACGGAAGTTTGGAATCAACCTCTCGTCGCCTACACGTCTACCATGACCATTGATAATCTTCCGCCATCTTATGGATCATCTCCTGAAACGGCGAAAGAAATAAAAATCGAAACATGGTTGAGTTATGTCAATGAAGCTCCAGATAGTTGGGAGCCGATTGGTGATCGAAGGAAAAAAGTTTTTCTTTCTTATCTTTTAGAACTCAACTCAAAAAATGAAATCGTTGGTGGAAACTGGATGAGCAAAGTGCGGCCAGATTTTATGTGGCTCAAAGCTCCTCCTGCTTTTTTCACAGGAAATCTCACGGGTCTGGGAGAGCTTTTACCGAAAAAATAAAACTAAATTCTACCTCAAGAGAAGTTTAATTCTGACTGAATTTGGTCGTCAGGATTTTGCTAAATGCTCCATGTCTACACTACTTCTATTATGTCGCGTCTTACGCACAAGGAGGATCTAGTGAGAAAATGGAATTTCATTGTTATCGGTGTCTTGTTATTCTTAGCAGCTTGTGGAGCAAAACCAAGTTATCTCGCGGGTAATACCGGAGTTACTCAGAACCTCATTGAATCCATCGCCACCAGAAACTTTTATACTCTTCCTCTGAGTGGTGTAGTGGCAGATAAAAATAAATTCTGGTCAGGGGACTACTGGGCCAATAACAAAGGCAACATCAATCACCGCTGGAACTCATACGATCCCATCGGATTTGATCTTCTCTCACCGACGCGCGAAGAAGCGGTCTACTGGACGGAAGTCAACTTCGCCATGCTCTCCCCGGCTGAAAAATACGATATCTTCACTGGCAATTTTCACTATCCACTAGTGGCCGATGTAGCGACTCACGCCAACCGTGAGGCGGACTACTGGGAAGGAATTTGTGATGGGTGGGCACCGGCGTCCATGAATCACCGTGAACCCACACCTAAGACGGTGGTGAGTCCGGATGGCGTGATGATTCCTTTTGGATCTTCTGATATCAAGGCCCTCTTGAGTTATTACTACGCTTATATTCATCAGGGTGTAACGAACCAAGAAGGCACCCGTTGTGAGCGTCGTGGGGGAATTTTCAACCGTAATCCCAATTGCCGTGATCAGGGAGATCTTAATGCAGGAACTTTCCACATTATTATGACCAACAAAGTGGGAGTTGAAAAAACCGGCTTTATAGCCGATCTCGAAAACAACAAAGAGGTCTGGAATCATCCTGTGATGAGGTATGACTCCGAAGTCAGGTCAGAGAAAGAACCACAGGACAAATCAGTTCCTGGTACGGTTAAAACCGTTCAGGTCCGCACCCTCATCACCTATGCCGATGAATCAGATCTCAATACTTGGACTCCAATTATTGGAACCGAGTACCAGATAATATCAAGCCGCGAGTATGAGTATAGTTTAGACTTGGATGCCGCTGGAAATATCATCGGTGGCGAGTGGAAATCTAGTGAGCGCCCGGACTTTCTCTGGACTAAGAGTAAGGCTGCAGTTTTTACAGGGCAACTTTCGCGTCTAGGTGAGCTCCTCAACGACTGAAAACTCATCAATACTTGGGGCCATCCCGGCCCCGTCATTTCCCCAAATTCTAACATCTGCCTACATTTTTACATATTATGTCCATCTAGATGCTCTTCTTTGGTATGACTAGCTATCAACTACTGAGGGATCACCTATGAAAAAGCTTCTGACTTATGCGTCGTTCGCACTTGTTTCTGCCTCTGCCCTTGCCTCTTACAATCAGGCACCTCCTGCATTTGCCTACAAAAATGCTAAGGCCGTTTACATCGATCTTCAGGACGCTCACTACGATATTACTTACGATTATGCCGCTAAATCGGTTTCAGTTGAAACACTCATTCATTTTGATTCTGCTACTTCTGGATATCCGATCTTTGATTTAGTGAATGCTCCATCAGAAGTTCTTCTGGATGGTAAAGCAATTCTCACAACGGCAATCACTGATCCAGAAAACAGCACAACTCTTCGTGTAATGGAAAATATCACGGCTCCCGGTTCTCACGAACTTCGCATCAAACACAATATCACTGCGAACGTTGTTTTCGGTGCCACTGGTGTGGCCTCTGGCTTTTGGACCTCAGATCTTAATGACCGTCGATATCTTGAGCAGTACCTTCCAACAAACATGGAGTACGATCAGTACAGCATGCAAATTTCTGTTAACGTGACAAACACTAATGGTCTGACTCATATTCTTAAGACGAATGGTAAAGTTGCAAAGATTTCTGAAAACTCATTTGAAGTGAGCTACCCAGAATTCTATACAGCATCATCTTTGTACTTCCACATGTACCCAACTCTTAATGCTCCTACCAATATCTCGTTCTACTACCAGTCAATTGACGGTCGTCTGCTTCCCGTTGATATTTACACTAACTATGACCCTCAAACTTTTGCATCTGCCACGAGAACGATTTTAGCTGAACTTGAAAACGACTACGGTCCTTTTCCTCACGAGCAAGTTCTGATCTACGGAAACGCCCCATCTGGTGGGATGGAATACTCTGGTGCCACGGCCACTTCTCTTAGTGCCCTTGGACACGAACTCTTCCACTGCTACCACGCTCGCGCCCTCATGCCGGCCAACGGAAATGCTGGTTGGATGGATGAGGCCATCGCTCGCTTCCGTGACAACAAGTACCCGCTGACTCAAGCTTTGACGTTTGCTTCTACTCGCCTTGCCGGTCACTCAGTATGGACGCGTTCAACAGATCGTATGGCCTATAAGGAAGGTTCTGCTTTCCTTTCATGGATTGCTTATCGTATGGATCAAAAAGGGTTGAGCTTCAAAGGCTTCCTAAGAAGTTACTTTGATCAATACAAGTACACGACTGTGACGACTGAACTTTTCCGCGACGAACTTTCAAAAGAAGCTGGCATGGATTTGAGTCCTGAGTTTGATCAGTACATCTATGGAAAATCATCAATGAATGCTGATAATAAAGGGATCATGGAAGAAGATGAATTCCATCCGCACTTCTCGAAAGCTGAACTTAATAAAATGACAATGCCGTAAATTTAAGAAATCGCCTGCTCTCGGCACCTGCCTCCGCAAGCATACATAACATCCTGTTAATAAAAAAAGAGCACCTTTGGTGCTCTTTTTCGACAGTTGCCCTCAGAAAATTGGCCGTACCACCACTTTTCTTTTGCTAACCTCGGCCTGTACACGCCTTGGTCCCGTTACAAACATAATAACAAATTCTAATAACTTTCTTATTTAAGAGTTCATGAATTCTGTAGCGTAGCTTTCTCGGGTTTGAGGCGTGAAGTTTAGTTTTTCTTCCCCCACATGCTTCTCTTTAATTTCTTTCGTTGTTTAAAAATTAAAAAGCCCCTCTTTTAAGGGGCTTTTTTAACCAGACTGTCTAGAGAACTCACAGCTTTTGCGTTTTGGTTATCCACCATTAGGTCGATCCTATGAGAATCTTCCTTTTGCTTTTCGCCGGCTCACTCTATAGACCAGATATATTCATCTAGTCTCTGGTGTATCCAGTATAACAAAATAGAGAGTAATGATGTTTTAAGAAAACCTTGAGAATGACCAACCGATTTAGATTAGTGCTCTCCGAGATAAATATTCTTCACTTCTTCATTCTTGAGAAGATCAGGGCCTTTACCGAAAATCCCAATAGACTTTATATAACGATTGGTACTCCACCCTCTTCTACGATTTCCGATGACCCATCGACCAAAGCTCCACTACTAAATTTTTGATCTCTCTTTTACGAGAAGATTTGTAGTTTCGCAGAGTCTATTGGCAATGGTTTGAAAGTAGATTTGGAACCACTTCGGTTGAGCATTGATAATCGCTTCGAATTTTTCTTGAGGTATTGATATTAAGGAAGATTCATCTATTGCTGTAACGGTTGCTGTTCTTTTTTTTGTTATCAAAAAGCCCATCTCCCCAACAATTTCTCCGGGTCCAATATGGCAAATAAAGATGCTCTTTCCTTTATCATCCCTCTTAGTAACTTCAAGTTTACCAGTTTTTAAATAATAAACATCTGAACCAACTTCACCTTCCGACATGATGACATCGCCGGCCGCATGATGAAGTACTGACCCGGGATGAGGAGTAACGCTAGCTTTTGAAATAAGATTTTTAACTTTCTGAATAGCCAAATGAGGATTAAAGGGCTTTGCTATAATATCAATGGTGCTAAGAAGCTCGAGCTCCATTCTATAATCGTCAGCGGAAGCACTAATAAGAATTATAGGAAGTGGTTTTTGAGAAGCACCTGCCCTCAACCTCTTTTGAGATTCGGTATATTGTATAGACTGAACAAACTTTATCCCGTCTTTTTTAGGCATCTTAATGTCGGTAATAATGGCATCAAATTGTTCATTATTATACTTGAAAGTACCGTCCACTCCGTCAATAGCTGTGGTTACCTTGAAGCCTTCGTTTGTGAACATTTCGCTTAACATTTCGAGCATATTTTATCGTCATCAACAATAAGAACTTTCTGTTTTTTTTGATCGGAGCTCATAAAACCCTCAAATAAGTGATAACCTCTTATCGTAAATATAAAAAAAATCTTAAGGATAATTTAAGGTTAGCAAGATCTATTTTGATCCGAAAAAGGCTTTTTGCTCGTCTAATAAACGGAGGGATTAAATATATTTCCCTTAGAACAAAATTCTCTATTGCTTTAAAAAAACCTACTTTCGAAGGGCTTTTTTTACCAGACTTCCTAGAGAACTCAAAGCCTTGCGTTTTGGCCATCCATCATTAGGTCGATCCTAAGAGAATCTTCCGTTTGTTTGCGCCGGCTCACTTTGTAGACCAAATATATTCATCTGGTCTCTGGTAAATCC
>JBBARF010000039.1:0-27987 GCA_040399925.1 Bacteriovoracaceae bacterium | reverse complement strand
ATCTTTCTGATTTTTCTCTTCAAACAGAGAAATCACCGCGAAAGCTCCAAGGTTAGAAAGAGCGTAGAAGAAAAGATAAAGAATGAGTGACTGCGCAGAAGTCTCACCAAAGTTCATAGCATATAAACCAAGTAGTAAGTAACCCGTATGAGCAATCGTAGAGAAAGCAAGCATACGTTTAATTTCTGTTTGAGAGATTGCTACAAAGTTACCATAGATCATGCTAGCAGCTGAAACAAACCAGATGAGAGTTTTAAACCATTCAAGATGGGCCACATTGTCCACGAAGACCATGTGCTGAGCAATTCTGGCAAATGCGAGGAATGCTGTGAATTTAACCGCAGCTCCCATGAAGCCGGTTACGTTGGTCGAAGCACCCTGATAAACATCAGGAAGCCATCCGTGGAAGGGAAATGCACCAACCTTGAAAAGCATGGCCGCGATAATCATACCCAGACCAACATAATAGATAAAAGAAGGATTGGGATTTTGGAGAAGGAAGTTTTCAATCGTCCGAAGTTCAAATGATCCGGTCGCGCCGAAAACCAGCGATGTTCCGTAAAGAAGGAAAGCCGATCCCAAACCACCAAGGATAAAGTACTTAAGTCCAGCTTCAGAAGAGAATCGTGATGATCTTCTCATCGCCACCAGGACGTAAACCGCAAGAGACATAATCTCGAGAGCGATAAAAGTAAAAAGTAAGTGCGATGTTGAAAGCATCAGGATCATTCCGGCCGTAGCAAAAAGAATAAGTCCGTAAACTTCAGAGAGAAGTCCTTCTTTGGTATCTTGTCCATAAGTGAGAACCACAGCAATCAGACCGAAGAACAAACACATAAGACTGACAGACTTGGTATAAGGACTGAACTCTAAAGTTCCGTTCAGAAGAGATACGTCTGTTGAGAAGATGTTGTAAGAGCCGGTCATCATACAACTGATAAGCACAAGGAATGAAACAGTAAAGGCCATTCCATGACCTTTCTCTTGAGCCCCCACCAACAAACTGATAATTCCGCCAAAGGCGAGAATGAAAAGAGGTAAGAGACTAAAAAGTTCCGCTGAATTTAGAGCAGTAACCGGAAAATGGTTCAGAAGTAGATTCATGGCTGACCTGCATTTGAAATAATTGTGTTAGCGTAAGAGTTGAGAGTCACATCTGATTTCCAGAAAAATGTCTTCGGGAAGAATCCGATACCAAAAACAAAAACTGTCAGAACAACCATCGCAATAATCTCGCGAGCATTCATATCGTGAAGATGGTCAAGATCAGTACGGGTAGCAGGTCCAAGCATCACCATTTGATAAGCTTTAAGTGCATAGACAGCTCCAAAGATAACCCCTGTTCCCGCAAAAAGAGTAAAGATGGGATGAGTCTGGAAGGCACCAAGAAGGATGGTGAACTCCCCTACAAACCCATTTGATCCAGGGATCGCAACAGATGAAAGAGTCATGATCATAAAGGCAATCGCCATAATAGGAACGGTCTTAGCAAGACCACCGAACTCTTCAAGGTTACGTGTATGAAGTCGCTCATAGAGAAAGCCCACGATCATAAAGAGACCACCGGCAGAAATACCGTGGTTAATCATCTGATAGAGAGATCCAGCAATCGCAACTTTATTGAATGAAAAGAGTCCTACAACAATGTAGCCCATGTGAGAAACAGAAGAGTAGGCCACAAGTTTTTTAAAATCAGTTTGTGCCAGAGCACAGAATGCTCCGTAGATAATCCCGATCACACCCATCGTGATGAAGAAGCTCGAGAAATAAAGAGCAGCTTGAGGGAAAAGAGGAATCGCAATTCTCATCAATCCATAAGTACCAAGTTTAAGAAGAACGGCTGCGAGGAAAACTGAACCTACAGTCGGCGCTTGAACGTGAGCATCTGGAAGCCAAGTATGGAAAGGTACCATTGGCACCTTGATCACAAAGGCCAAAGCAAAAGCGAGGAACAGAATAGATTGAGGAGACTTCAGCGCCGTCCAAAGAGTTGAGCCGTCGAAGGCAAATTTCAACCGTGCCACTTCAGAGAAGGCAGCCGTTGGAGTTCCCGTCGCTCCTGTTGCTTTGATCAACCAGAAAATTGCCACAAGCATGAGAAGAGAGCCAACCATCGTATAGAGGAAGAATTTAACAGTCGCGTAAATACGATCTTTCCCACCCCAAATTCCAATCATGAAGAACATTGGAATAAGAACAACTTCCCAGAAGAAGTAGAACAAGAAGAGATCAGCCGCAAAGAAGGTTCCGTACATTCCACTTTGCAGGGCCATGATCATAATAACGAAGAATTTTTCTTTTTTAAGTTCTCCATGTGGCCATGTTCCGAGAAGGGCGAGCGGCGAAACAAATGCCGTCAGCATCACGAGAGGAAGACTTATTCCATCTACAGAAACAAGGTACTGAATCCCCCATTCCGGAAGCCAGGCAATGGCGTGAACAAATTGCGCAGAATCCGATGTCCCATCAAATGTCATGTAAAGAATGATCGCTAAAAATGCGTTCACCAATGTCTGAATAAGAGTCAGGGTACGAAGTTTAGTCTCTAACGACTTCGGGCTGATAAGGGCTAGAAGAGCGAAGATCATCGGGGTAAAAATAATCCATGACAGCAGGTATTGCATGTTTATCCTTTAAGCCAGTACTTTAAAAATTAAGAAAATCACCGTCACTAAACCAATCAGCATCATCATGGCATAAGTTTGAAGATCACCAGTCTGAAGAACACGAAGTCCTGTACCGATTCTTCTTACTTCACGGCCAAGTCCATTCACAGCACCATCGATAAAAAGTTTATCAAGGATGGATGAAGAGAAAGCGGAGATTTTCTTCAAAGGATTCACAATGATCATCCCGTAGAGTTCATCCACGTAATATTTATGCGAGAGAACTTTTTGAATTGGTTTAATTGAAGGAACGAGATCACTGATAAATTCAACTTTAGTAAAGAGCTTCACACCCATCACGTAGAAGAAAATCGCGGCTAAACTCGATCCCGCCATCACAACACCTTCATGAAGAGGTAGTTTAACCCCTACGAGAGGAAGATGAACGGCCGGAATAATGGGTTCAAGCCAGTGAGCGAGGTAGTGCGGCATATGCCCGAGGTAGTCCCCGAGTAAGTGAGGCATCCCTAGGAATCCACCGAAAGCCGCGAGGAATGCGAGAACATAAAGCGGGAAAGTCATTAGTCCTGGAGACTCGTGAAGATGATGTTTCACATCGTGAGACATCTTCTCTTTTCCGTAGAATGTAAGACTCATCATACGACCGGTATAAAAAGCCGTGAGGAAAGCCGTAATCACACCGACGAGGAAGAGGTACGAAACCCCACCATGAAGGGCGATACTCGAATAAAGGATTTCATCTTTTGAGAAGAAACCTGAGAAGAAAGGAATTCCTGAAATGGCCAGAGATCCAATTAACATCGTTAAATGCGTATGAGGTAGATACTTTCTTAGACCACCCATCTTCGTCATATCCTGCTCACCTGAGCAAGCGTGAATCACAGATCCAGAACCTAAGAACAACAACGCTTTAAAGAAAGCGTGGGTCATTAAGTGGAACACAGCTGTTTGATAAGCTCCTACACCGCAAGCAAGGAACATAAATCCAAGCTGAGAAACTGTAGAGTATGCGAGAACTTTTTTAATATCTGTTTGAGCAACGGCAATCGATCCCGCAAACAGTGCCGTGAAAGCACCAACGTGAGCAATGATCAACATCGTGAAGGGAGATAGATCAAAAAGAGGATTCAATCGCGCAATCATGTACACACCTGCAGTTACCATGGTCGCAGCGTGGATCAAGGCAGAAACTGGAGTTGGTCCACTCATCGCATCTGGAAGCCAGACATAAAGTGGCAACTGTGCCGACTTACCTGTTGCTCCAACAAAAAGTGAAATACAAATGAGTGTCGCATGAGGAGTGATTTTAGAAACGACATCCGGATTTTTTAGAAGCTCAGTAATTTCAGTGAGTGAAAGAGTTCCCAGTTCACGGAACAAAAGGAACATACCTATAAGAAATCCAAGATCTCCGATTCTGTTAACGATAAAGGCTTTTTTACCAGCATTGGCCTTCTCAGTATCTGTGTACCAAAAACCAATCAGAAGATATGAACAAAGACCCACTCCTTCCCAACCGAAGAAGAGAAGAGGAAGACTATTTCCAAGAACCAGAAGAAGCATGTTGAAGCAGAAAAGATTCAGGTAAGAGAAGTAACGACCAACACAAGGCTCATCATGCATATAGCTTGTTGAGTAGATATGAATGAGTGTTCCAACACCTGTGATAATAAGCACCAAAACAGCATTCAGTTTATCCAGTCGAAGTTCGAAAGGAATGTTAAGTCCTCCGAAGTTGAACCATTCAAAACAATAAGTTGTCAGAGATGGGTTATGAGATTCTGAACCAACTAACTGCATGAAAGCGGCAAAGCCAAAAACAAAACTCATAGCAATAAAGAAAGTCGCAAATCCACCAGCTGTATTAGCTGAGGTTTTTGCAAATCCTTTATAGACCAGAGGAAGTACGACTCCATTGATTAAAAACCCGATAAGCGGGGAAATCAAAATAAGAAATGGCAGGCTTGAATTGATTGTTTCCACGACGGTTATCCTTTAAGGGTATTAGCTGAAAGTGTTTTAGTAGAACCGAAGTTACGGTAAAGGTTCACAAGGATCGATAATCCGACTGCTGATTCTGCAGCAGCAATTGTGATCACAAAAAAGACCTGGATCTGACCGTCAATCAGTTGAGCCGATTTTGAAAAGCCTACAAGAGAAAGGTTGGCAGCATTCAGGAGAAGTTCAATTCCCATAAGAACCATAATAGTCTCACGGCGAAGAACAACAACGAGAATTCCCGCAGTAAAGAGAAAAGCTGCCAATAATTGGACGAGGATTTCATTATTCATATTAATCCACCTTTCTTTTCGCAAGAACTACGGCACCAACGACAGCAACGATAAGTGCTAGCGAGATGACTTCAAACGAAATGTAGAATTGAGAGAAAAGTGCGTGAGATAGAACGACTGTGTTCCCACCCAAGCTCTTGATAAATTCCGGAGTATAAGGACCAGCTCCATGAATGGCATGGTTTCCTGCATAGTGCTCGTTAAGAGCGTAAGCAAGGCCACCAAAAACAAGAGCCGAAAGAACAAGAGCTCCTGCGAGCATCTTGGGTTTTCTGCGGAAATCGGTTTCAAGAATATTCAAATTTAAAAGCATAATAGAGAAGACGAAGAGAACCATGATCGCCCCAGCGTAAACCACCAGTTGAATAGTGGCGACTAAGTGCTCACCAATCAGACCGTAAATTCCGGCCGTGCAAATAAGCACCCCAAGAAGACCTAAAGCAGCTGTAACCGGAGACTTTGCAAAGATCATCGTTGCAGCAAGAAAAGCCGAAACGAGAGAGAGAATAATTAAGGCTGGACTCATACTAACTTCCCTCTTCCTACGATTGGACGCTTGAGATGATCAAGATCGTAGATAGCTTCTTCACGTGAAGAAACAGCAAGTTCATAGTTACCAGAAAGTTTGATCGCATCTTTTGGACAAGCTTCTTCACAAAAGCCGCAAAAGCAGCAGCGAAGAGCATCGATATCAAAACTTAAAGGACGTTTTTCTTTTTTAACACCATCAGGATTCTCATCTTCATCACGTTCATCAGCAATAATGTGAATACAATCTGCAGGGCAGACGGTTTCGCAAAGGTAACAAGCAGTGCAGTTCTCTGTTTTATTTGGATCAACAGAAATGAAGTGCATTCCTCTGAATCGGTTTGAGTAATTACGCTTTTCTTCCGGGTACATGATGGTGTCATGCTTTTGGAAGAAAAGACCCGCAATGAAGCGTTTCATGGTGATTTTTAAACCAACAAGAAGGGCCGGCAGGTAGGCCTTTTGTTTGGCTGTAAACTTTCTGGAAACGTTAATGGTTGCCATAAAAGGTTCCTAATTATTGAAGTAGTAAACTGCAATAGTTACTACAACGAGGTTAATAAGAGACAAGGGAAAGAGAATCTTCCAGCCCAAGTCCATCAACTGATCGAATCGGAAACGTGGAAAAGTCCAACGAACCCATACGAAGATAAACATGAAAACGGCAACTTTCGAGGCAAAACTTATAAATTCAAAAGCAGCGATCGTATTCTGAGCACCAACAGCACTGAAACCAAAGTGACTGATAATCATTTGAACGATCGTCGGCATTCCTGGAAGAAGTCCGTAACCTCCAAAAAAGAGAGTCGCAAGAAGGCCTGAGGCCATAATCATCGCCACGTACTCGGCCATAAAGAAAGCGGCGAATTTCATCCCGCCGTACTCAAGGTGGTAGCCCGCAACGATTTCTGATTCACCCTCGGCCAAGTCGAAAGGAAGACGGTTTGTTTCAGCGAAAATAGCAATCCAGAAAACTAAGGCACCAAAAGGATTAATTAAAACACCCCAGTAGTGATGAGATTGCCAGCTGACCATATCGTGTGGATTAAAACTTCCGTAAACAATCAGCATTGAAAGAAGAGCGAGTCCCATCGAAATTTCGTAAGACACGATCTGAGATGAAGCTCTGAGTGCGCCAAGAACCGAGTATTTATTTTTAGAGGCCCAACCAGCAAGAATAATCGGATAAACTTCCAGACCCGCGAATGCGAGAATGAAGATAACTCCGGTATCTATTTCGGCGATCTGGAGAACAATCTCTTTATCCATCACAATGATGTGAGAACCAAAAGGAATAACACTCAAAGCACACAATGGAGCGATAAGAGCAATCAAAGGCGCCATCAAAAAGAAAGCGCGATTGGCGTTTTTAGGAATAAAGGTCTCTTTGCCCATGAACTTAATTACATCTGCTAAAGATTGTAAAAGTCCGAACGGGCCAACACGGTTAGGACCGACTCGTCCCTGAAACCAAGCAGAACCTCTTCGTTCAAACCACACCATAAAGGGAACAACCCCTAAGGCCACGGCTATAACAAAGACAATTTTTCCAAGCATTGAAGCAATGTCAAACATTTCCATATTACCAACTCACTTAAGTTAAAGACTTCCAAAGACCAACCACGTGATGAGCATTAAGTGCTGATCCACGGTGAACGATGGCCGGGTGAAACTTCTGAACAATACCGTCCACGTTTTTAAAGCTGCCTTCTTTTTCTATCGTAGCAAGACCAGCGATCACGCCAATAATATTTTTAGAAGGAAGTTTTACGATTTCGTGTTGAGTCCACACACCCCAAAGGATGAGTTTTTGAGTTGAACTCATTTTAGGTACACCAGCGCGACCATTTCTGAAAAGAATGACGATCTCGGCATTCACTTCACCATTCGGAAGAGATGTAAGCCCAACTTCCTCAACACCTTTCGTGTTAGGAGTCTGATCTTTCATTTTAAGGAGGTGATCGAGTTTTGCATCATCAGCAGAAGTTACAACTCCACCAGTTCCATTGTGGAAGAAGACTTTTGCCTTTGATCCAACTAGTTCAGAAACCTTATCTTTAAAGAGAGCAGCTTCTTCGCGAGTCGCATCTGTTCCGACAATAATCTGAACTGAAGCAGCTGCTTTGAGGTGCTCTTTAACATTGGCCAAAAGCATTTCGATAGAAACAGAGTGCATTTTGTCGTCTTTTCTCATCATAGGCGCCACGACTCGCATCGGGTCCATGTAATATTGATAAAGATTACGACCCTTATCGCATATCCAGTGACCATTCACCATTTCATTAAAACGAGGAACGTTACGGTAAACGATATCTGCATCAGAGTGAGCTTCGATATTACAGTTTTTTGAACAGCCATCGCAAAGTGAAGGCTTACGAGTCAGGAACCAAGAGCGTTTTTGGAAACGGAAATCATTCCAAGTCAAAGCACCCACCGGACAGAAGTCGGTTAAGTTCCCTTGATACTCGTTGGTTAAGCCTTCATCAGTCGTGGTTTGAAGTTCTTTGTGCCATCCGCGGTTAATCATCACGAGATCATTTGATTTAGTGACATCATCAGTGAATCGAACACAACGCTCACAATGAACACAACGGTTCATGTTAAGCGTAACGAGGTTCGAAAGTTTTTTTGTCGTCGCTTTTTCGAAAACTCGCTTATCTTCTTTGAAGCTCGAAGAAGAAGGTCCGTATTCAAAAGTATAGTCCTGGAGTTCGCACTCCCCGGCTTTATCACAAACGGGGCAATCAAGCGGGTGATTGGTGAGAAGGAAATCCTGTACACCATTGCGAGATTTAATGACTTTTTCAGAACGCGTGTGAACAACCATGCCGTCACCAGCAGGAGTTGAACAAGAAGTCATGAGCTTCGGAGCTTTTTCCACTTCAACTGTACACATGCGGCAGGTTCCCGCTATCGGCATCCCTGGGTGGTAGCAGTATCTAGGAATCTCTTCTTGGATTGAGTATCTTTCTGCCACCTGCATGATGGTGTCACCTGGTTTGAACTCGTAACTTTTCCCGTCAATGGTGACTTTGGGAAGTGGTTTAACATCAGGATTAGGATCAGAGTGGACAGGTTTTTTATCCGAAGCATAGTTCAGATCAACAGTATGATTAGACATGGGCACCTACGCGTTTATGAGAATGGGCATCATCTTTCTTTGGATGAAGTCCGCCATTCTTAATCAGGTCTTCGAACTCAGATCTGAATTTTTTAACTGAAGAAAGAGCAGGTCCTGTTACTGCATCAGCAAATGCACAAATAGTTTGTCCGGCCATGTTGCTACAGATTTTTCCGACATAATCGAGATCGTCGGTTGTTCCGCCGCCATCAAGGATGCGTTTGAACATACGAGCCAACCAGTGCGAACCCTCACGGCACTGAGAGCACTGACCACAAGATTCATGCTCGTAGAATTTAAGAAGAGTGTAAGTTGCTTCGACTATATTAACGGTTTCATCCATAACGATGACACCACCAGATCCCGACATCGTTCCAGCTTTGGCCAGAGAGTCGTAATCCATTTTCACATCGATTTCATCTGCACGAAGCATAGGGCATGAAGCACCACCAGGAATGACAGCTTTGATCGTATGACCTGTGCGTACTCCGCCTGCATAATCGATAACTTCACGCAAAGTCATCGTCATTGGCAATTCATACACACCAGGCTTATTGACGTGACCAGATACACAATACAGACGAGTCCCGCCTGCTTTTTCGATACCAAGTGAAGCGTATTTTTCTGAGCCTTCATTAATAATGTAAGGAACTGCTGCGAAAGTTTCAACGTTGTTTACACAAGAAGGCATACCAAAAGCACCTACCTGAGCAGGAAAAGGTGGTTTTAGCCTAGGCTCTCCACGCTTACCTTCAAGAGAGTTAAGAAGAGCTGTCTCTTCTCCACAAATATAGGCCCCAGCACCTTTATAAATGACGAGATCACAGTCGTAGCCTGTGCCCAAGATATTCTTTCCTAAAAAACCAGCAGCTTTGGCTTCATCAATAGCTTTTTGAACTATCCTTATCTCTTTATGAAACTCTCCACGAATGTAGATGAACCCCTTATTAGACTCGATAGCGTGACAAGCAATGATCATACCCTCAACCATCTTGTGAGGGGTTTTAGTCATTAGCAAACGATCTTTAAAAGTTCCTGGTTCACCTTCATCTGCATTACAAACCATATATTTGGGTTTTGGATTACCATTCGAATCCACTGGTTTAGCTGGCATGAAAGACCATTTCATTCCTGTAGGAAATCCTGCTCCCCCACGACCACGAAGATTTGATTTTTTCACTTCATCTACGATCTCTAAAGGCTTCATACCAAGTGCTTTCTTAAGACCTTGGTAGCCTTTCTCATTTTTTACATAAAATTCTAGAGTGTGACAGTTTGGCTCTTTAACAAATTTTGTTAGAACTAATTCACAAGGTAATTGTTGGTTCATGGCCAAACTCCTGCAACTTGTGTGCTCTTACCAACGGGCTTATTGGCGGCCAAATCTTTTTCCGCCTGATCAATAAGCGCCGTCAGCTGAGGAACATCAATATTTTCGTAATAATCTTGGTTTATCTGAACGACAGGAGCTGTTCCACAAGAAGCAAGACATTCTACTTCTGAGATTGTGAATTTGCCGTCTTTAGTTGTTTCACCACAGTGAATACCTAAGCGTTTTTCAGCACAAGAAACGAGCTTATCTGCTCCGTTTAGCCAGCAGCTAATATTCACGCAAAACTGAAGATCCACTTTTCCAATAGGCTCAAGCTTGAGCATGGTATAAAAGCTCGCCACTTCCCTTACTTTTGAAAGTGGAAGCTCAAGAAACTCACCTATGGATTTCATTGAATCAATCGACACCCATCCCTGCTCTTCTTGAACTTCAAGAAGACAAGGGATAAGAAGTGCTTGGGTCGTAGGAAACTGATCACGTATCCCGTTTACGGTTTTTTTAATTTGCTCTGATAAGGCCATATTTGTCTCTCTTAGCGATCAAGTTCGCCGGCAATAATATTGATACTTCCAAGGTGTGCGACGGCATCAGGAATTTTTCCACCGATAACCGATTTTTCAAAATTTTGGAAATTCATGAAGGAGGGGGATTTCACTCTCATTCTCCAGGCCTTTGGACCGCCACGACTGACGACGTAGAATCCTAATTCTCCATTTGGACCTTCAACACACGAGTAAGCTTCACCTTTAGGAACATCAATTCCCTCCATGAAAATCTTAAAGTGATGAATCATAACTTCCATTTTTGTATAAACGTCCATCTTCTCTGGAATCAGAACGCGGCGATCGTTTACCCACAATGGGCCGCTAGGAAGTTTGTCATTACACTGTTTAAGAATTCGGATTGATTGGCGCATTTCTTCCATACGGATAAGGTAACGTTCATAAACGTCACCATTACTACCAACAACCACATCGAAATCTAATTCAGGGTAGATATAATAAGGACGATCACGACGAAGATCTACGTCAACACCTGTAGAACGAAGAACTGGACCAGTAATAGACCATTTCAAAGCATCTTCTTTAGAAATCACACCCACATTCTTTGTACGATCAATCCAGATACGGTTTGAATTTAAAAGTCCTTCAATTTCATCAATAGCTTTAGGCATTTCTTCGCAGAATTTCCATAGCCGTTCAGTGAAATTATCCGGAAGATCGTAGCTCATCCCACCGATTCGAGCGTAAGTCGTAGTTAATCGCATCCCACACATTGATTCAATCATGGTGTAGGCCTCTTCTCTCCAATGGATAAGAAGGAAGAATATAGTCATCGCTCCAATATCAAGAGCGTTGGCAGCGATACAAACAACGTGATCGATAATACGAGAAAGTTCCATGCAGATTACACGGATATACATACAACGCTCAGTCACTGACAGACTGAGAACGTTTTCAACTGTCATAGCATAGGCAATATTGTTATTGAGAGCAGAGCAATAGTTCAAACGGTCCGTGTAAACCATCCACTGATGATAAGTCTTATCTTCGCCGAGCTTTTCAATCCCGCGGTGAAGGTAGCCAATCTCACAGTTTGCATCTTCGATAGTCTCACCGTTAATACGACACATAACTCGAAGAGTTCCGTGCATAGCTGGGTGATGGGGACCAAGGTTGATGAGAACGTTGGGGTTATAAAAGTCATTTAACTTATGAGGGTCTTGAATGTCTGACATATTATTTGTCTCCCTCAGTAAAATGGGTATCCACTTCTAATGGATTGGCCCCGAGGTTGAATTCGATATTATTAGTGAAACCTTCACGCTGCTTGATTGGGTATTCTTTTCTCAGAGGGTGGCCCGAGAAACGCTCATCCATCATGATTCGTTTAAGATTTGGGTGACCATTGAATGTGATACCGTAAAGATCATAAACTTCTCTTTCAAGCCAGTTTGCTCCTAAGAAAACATCACAAAGAGTCTGAGCTTGCTCAGTCTCTCCAATCAAAGTCTTGATGCGGATACGAGAGCAAAGTTCAGTTGAATAAAGCTGGTAGACAAGTACAAAACGTTTGTCGCCATCGACCTTATCAACATTATCGTAAGCGGTGATATCAGAGAGAAAATCGATTTTTGTATGCTGATCAATCTTGAATGATTTAACCAGAAGTTTAGCATCGGCCGGATCTCGGGCCCAAAGAACAGCTTCATTCAGCTTATCAAATTCAAGCTTTCTGCCTTCAGCGTATTTTTCAGTCAGACGCTCGTAAACTTTCGCTTGGGACTCTAAGTATTTAGCTCCGACAGAAATTGAGTTTGTTCTCATTTTTTAATCTCCATCTTGCTCATTTCATGCTGAACATGTTCAGGTGTTACAACGAAGTTGGCCTTCACTTCGTATCCAACACCCTTACGGAAGTTCATGGCATTCATGGCATCTTCCTGCGTCGGTCTTTCCGCTGGATTACGGTCTTCACCATTTTCAATTTTTTTCTGAAGATGAAGGATTGAGTAAATCAAACCTTCTGGAATTGGTGGGCAACCTGGAACATAAACATCAACCGGCATAATTTCATCAATTCCTTGGAGAACTGAATAGGTATCAAAAATACCACCTGAAGATGAACAAGCACCCATGGCAATAACCCATTTGGGCTCGAGCATTTGATCGTAAATCGTACGAAGAACTGGCGCCATTTTCGTGGTGATGGTTCCTGCAACGATAAGCATATCTGCCTGGCGTGGAGAGAAGCGAACAACCTCTGCACCAAATCTCGAAAGATCATAGGTACTAGAGAGAGTCGACATCATCTCGATCCCGCAGCAAGAAGTTCCGAATGGCATCGGCCACAGAGAATTCTTCTGGGCCCATTTTACGGCTTCAGAAAGTGATGTTGGAAAGAAAAATGAACTTCCGTCTTTAGACATAAATGCTCCCTAATCCCAGCTCAAGGCCCCTCTCACGCGAAGGTAGAAATACCCTCCCAAGAGAAGAACAAAGAACAATCCCATTTCTAACAGGATCATTGGGCCAGATTTTAAATAAGTGTGATAAACTAGCGTCCACGGATACATGAACACAACTTCCACGTCGAAAATCAAAAAGATGATCCCCACGAGGTAATAACGTACAGAGAACTGTTGGTGAGCATCGCCTTTACCCTCAACACCACTTTCATAAGTTTCATATTTTTTAGGAGTCGATCCTGTAGCAATCTTACCCATCAATTTGTTGATGAATAAAAGCGCAGAAGTAATAACAACAGCGAGTATCATTAGGATTAATACTGCTAAATAATCCAACGAACCTTCAATAGGAAGAAACATAAGCACCTTGTGGTAGATTTTCGTTGGCAATAATTTATCACCCGCGAAATACAAACTCAAACAATTCTCAAGTGTTTGCCTAGACAAACTCTACACCAACACACTGAGTAAAATGCTTGGCATGGGCATTAATATCAAATACCATTATTCCATGGCTGACATCGCAGAAATACTTCTCGAAGGCTCCTATTTGTACTATCAGGACGACACGAATTACTCGCAAGAGAATTTCAAACTGGTGGAACACAAGGAACTTCAAACCTACCATCTGATCGCAGAAATTCTTTCTCGAATAGAAACCGGTGAATTTTTAAAAATTCTCGTGCGCTATGAAATGAATCAGCACTTCATGCCCTATCTCTGTCGCATTGAACGTTCGATCGGGAGTAAATACTCGCTGGAAGTATTTAAGTTTGATTTACCGGCCGGGGAACTTCACTACACGTTTCAGAATTCCCAAGGAACTCAGGAATTCACCAGAAATATTAACTCAAGGCATTACCTTTCGACTCCAGCTTTCTCTACCACTACTTTGTTTAGTTTATCAAAAAAGTTTGACGCTACCGGACGGACTCCCATCGTTTTACTGAGTACCAATAACGACTGGATCTACAAAGGACCACCGGAAGAAAAAATCATTTACGGTGACCATAATCCACGTGAAGTGATCGACTTTATCGTTAACGGAAATACGCTGCAGGGAACTCTCTTGCGGCTTTATGAAAATGATTCAACTCACGCCAGCTCAGAAACTCCCGTAGAGTTTTATCTAAGCAAGCATTTCAATCTTCCCTACCAGATGGTTTCGGGGAATCAGAAAATTGTGATTAAGAATTTGAAGAAGAATTAAACTTTAAAGTACTCACCAATTTTTTCACAAGCATCATGCAGAGGCACTGAAATAATTTGATAAGGCTCCATCAGTTTCTGAAAGGTTTTGAGCGTATTGCCCTTCCACTTTTTCACTCTGTTATCAACAAGCAAAATCGCACCATGATCACTTTCAGTTCTGAGCAAACGACCAAACTTCTGATGAAGTGAGCGTGTTCTATGGGCAAGGAAGTAATCGTTAAATTCATTCCCAAACTTAAACTCAAAAAAGTCTCGGCGTTTTTGAATAACGAGGTCCTGCCTCACGTCAGGAATTTTATCGACAACGATGAATTGAAGCTTCTCGCCAGGGATATCAATCCCCTCTCCGAAACTTTCCATTCCAATAAGAATGGCAGCATCTTCTTTTTTAAATTCATCCACCACATTCTTCCCAAGACCTTGAACGAAAACTGGAATTTTACCCTCAAAGGTTCTGAGTAGGATATCCGTCGCCATTTCAAAACGAACTCGTGATGAGAATAAGAAGAGCGTTCGTCCGCCTAAGCGCTCAATGAGCGGGTTCACTTCTTTTAAAAGCTCAGGAACAAACAAAGGATCAGAAATATTGCGTGTATCCGGACAGAGATACACTTTTGAATTATTTTTGTAATCGTAAACGGCTTCGAGATAAAGACCTGACTTGAAACGCTTATCCGTTGGAAGATAGGTATAGCCCGTCATCCACTCCACACCCTGAACACCCGAGTCCCCCGAGGCATTGCCCAGAGTGGCCGAAGTAAAGACCACAGCAGAACTCGTCATCAGTAGTTCATCGTGGATCTTCTTACCCACATCAATAGGAGAAGATTCCAGCGTGTAAGAATCATTTTCTGAATATTTAATGATGGTAGACCAGTCATTCGGCATTTCAAGATAATGCTTAAATGAAGCACAGAGTTTTTCAAGAACACCGAAGTTCTTTTCAAAAACTGACCACGCCTTGATCTTATTAGAATCATTTTTAAAATCGTTATTTTCCCAGCGGGACATGAACGGCATATAAAGAGAATAAAGTGTGCTTAAAATGAATTCGACACTCTCAATGGAATTGAGAATAGCAGCGGCCAGAGAGTCTTTAAGCTCCCCTTTTTTAGGCATCGGTAGTTCATTGGAGTACGCCTGACTATAATTCGGCAATTTTTTAAAGTACTGCTCAATAATATTGGGCAAGTTTTCAAAATGATCACGGAACATTTTCATATTGAACTGAGTCTGCTCTCGCACACGGGTAATGGTTTCTTCGACGTTGAACTGATCATCCATACTGGTCAGAAGATAAATCAGCGCACCCATCCCTTGCGGCATGTTTTTTTGGAATGACTCGAGATTGTGATGATTCACTTCTACGCTATATGCTTTAGTTGCTTCCTGTTCCAAACGATGGGCCTCATCGACGACGATGAATCCAGGGCGAGGAATGCTTCGTGGCCAGTTGAGCATGAGAGCGTGGTTTCCAATGATGAGTTGTGCATCCTGAGCTTCTCGCATGCCTTGCACATAGGAGCACTGATTCACAAAAGGGCAGTTTTTTCCAGCACACGCGCGGTAATCCACGGCCAAATCCTGTTCTTTTTCGGCCAGTTCAGGAATGAGTTTTTTAAGAATATAAGGGATCTGTTCGCGAGTCAGACGTTTATCATTGGCCACTCTTCCATTATGAAAAAAGAGCATTTCAAAGTAGGCCTTCGCAAAATCTTCGCCAAATGATTTAAGAAAAGTGGCTTCTTTTTCGTCTTCGCGGAAAAGGAGTTCACACAAATGGTTATTTGAGCCTACCAGACGGACGATCTTTGTTTCGTCTCCGAGATTTAAAAGCTTTTTGATTTGAGGAACATCTTTAGAAAGGGCCTGATCCTGGAGGGTTTTGGTTCCTGTGGCCACCAGAGTGGGCTCTTTTTCGGTCATCGCAAAAAGCAGACTTGGGAGTAAGTACCCCATCGTTTTACCGGTCCCAGTCGGGGCCTGGATCAGAGCGTGGACACGGTTTTTAAAGGCCTGACCTACCCGCAGGGCAAGGGCTTCCTGGGCTGCACGGTGCTTATAGTTGGGCAAAATCTTATTAATTTCACTCTGAGCACGGAGAATCGTCTGAATATTTTGGCCAGAAAAAGTTTTATCAAATTTCAGGTCGATAGCGATATTTTTTTCAGATTTGTTCTGACTAGCAATATAACTATGTGCCAGATCCTCTACTGGAAATTCAATCTGCTCAGCGATCTGGGTGAGTTCGGCTTTTGAGAGCATAAAGAAATTCTTATACCAGAATTCATTCGGAAGACTCATGAAGAGTTCCGTTAATTTCATTCGGAATTCACGATCCAAGTGAGTCAAGTACGTCGCGACTAAAATTGTTTTTAAAAGATCACGAGAATCCGCCAGACCTCTATGTTCTTCTTTGTCGGAAATTCCCAGAAGATTAATAAAATATTCCAGATTCAGGGCACTGGCTTCAGGGAACAAGAGGGCAAGATAAAAAAGCGAATCATGATAAGACTCACGACCATTGACTTGCTTAATTCGGTCAAAATAGCGCTTTAAAAAGTTCTCTTCAAAACTCGCATTATGGGCGAGCAGAGAGTGACCCTCAAGACTTAGCAGCTCGGGCTCGACCTGCGCCCACATCGGTGCTTTTTTAATATGATCATTAGTGATGCCGGTAAGTTTGGTAATAAAAGAAGAAACAGGATTTTCACATCTGACCAGGGATGAATACGAACGGACAAGTTTTGTTCCATCAAACTGCAGGAACCCAAGATCAATGATCTCGTCAGTGGCAGGAGAAATTCCTGTAGTTTCAATATCGATAACGGCCCAGGTACCGAGACTCATAAGGTCCTTTGTGCGAAGTGACATAAAGAAGTGTTCTACCATATTTAAAGTGCAGACTTTAGTCAATTATGCTAATTTCCGAATCAGATAATTTTTCAAAAAGGACTTCATGGAAACCTGGTTGATGCAAGGTCAATCACTCTGCATTCTTCTACTGATGGTTGTGGGCGCTATCGTTCATCGTCGTAGATCTTTGCATATAAGAATTATGAGTGTGGCCATGATCTGGGATGTACTTCTCATTTTGCAAATTGAACTCAGTCGCTCAGCCATTCTTAAGGCATCTCATGCCGTTACGAATCCGATGATTTTAAATATTCATATCTCCATCGCTGTTTCCACAGTGATTCTCTATGGATTTATGGTTCATTCCGGTCGGAAACTTTTAGCTGGTGATAACAGTATTCGAGTCCGTCATAAAAGACTGGGATATTCGACTCTCTTTATGCGAGCATTAACTTTTATCACGAGCTTTTGGGCCGTAGTTCCCAAGGAATAAAAATGGGTCACTTTACTTTCGTAGAAGACATCATCAAATCTGGTCTACCTGATGCTCAGGTTTTTGTAGAAGATATGACAGGAACTCGCGATCACCTCGCCATTACTGTTGTGAGTGATAGCTTCAAGGGAAAACTCCTGATTGAGCAGCATCAGGTGTTGATGGATCTTTTAAAAGAAGAATTTAAGTCGCGCATCCATGCAGTCAAACTACAAACATACACTCAAGAAAAATACGCGCAAGCGAACAAAGGATAAGATATGTCGAATTCTTTTAATGTTCTCAATAACACGATTCAAGAAATCACTGCAGATAAAGATCAGGAGCTTAAAGGTCAGATCGAAAATCTCCTTAAAAGTTCTAAAGTCGTTCTTTTCATGAAGGGCAATGCTGAAATGCCTCAGTGTGGATTCTCGGCCAATTCAATTGCCATCCTTAAAAACCTCGGTATTCCTTTTAGTACTTTTAACATCTTGACTGATGCAGATATCAGACAAGGTCTTAAAGATTATTCTAACTGGCCAACTTACCCACAACTCTACATCAACTCAAAATTGATTGGTGGTAATGACATCGTTACAGAAATGTATAAAAATGGTGAATTACAAGAATACCTAAAAAATAATTAAGAATGAAAAGAGTCATTGGAAATATTGATCCGGCAGAACACCATGTAAATATATGGGGCGCCGGCTTTTCAGGACTTATTCTTGGCTATTATCTTAAAGAGCAAGGCTACAAGGTCACGATCTACGAAAAATCAAATAAAGTAGGCGGCAAGGTTCAAACTAAAAAGACTTCGGCTGGTCTGGTTGAAAGAGGACCAAATGCTCTTTTCCTCAATGCAGACAGTCTAGATCTTTTAAAAGACCTTAAACTTGATCCAATTCCTGCTACGAAAAAACTTAAACGCTTGTTGATGGTTAATGGAAAGCCTCGTCGTCCTTTTCAGCCTAAGCTTATGTCGACAGTTGCACTTCATGCCCATAAGAAACCACCCTTGATTACAGATGGACTGACTGTGGCCGAATTTTTCAGACCACTTATCGGCCAGGAACATATCAATAAATTCCTCTCCCCTGCTTTGGGCGGCCTTTACGCTACTCCAGCGGAGTCGTTGCATTTTAAAACCGTTTTTCATCAAGTAGAAAATAAGGCCCAGTTTGAATCTTACTGGGATTTTATCAAGATGATTTATCGAGATCACAAGTCCCGTACAAATTCTAAAACGGAACTCACAGGTTCAGTTTCTTTTGAAGGTGGAATGCAGACCCTGATCAACCGTCTGTCAGAAGTGCTAAAAGCGGACATTAAACTAAATTACAAAGAGCCGCTTCGTTTCAAGGGCAACACCATCATCTGTACCGATGCCCATAATGCAGCTGAACTTACTCGTGAACTTCGTCCCGAAATGAGCTCAGAGCTTGCGCGAATTCACTACCAGGAACTTTCAAGCGTCACTGTCTTCCTGAAGCGTGAGATCAAAGTTCTTAATAAGGCCTTCGGAGTACTAGTTCCTCTCGAGACTGGATATAATTCAATTGGTGTGATTAATAACAAAGCTGTTTTTCCGACCAATAACGAGAAAGTGAGTTCTTATACGTTTATTGCTCGCAAGAATTTGTCTCACGATGATGTGATCCATGATCTTAAACTTCTGAACCCTGAAATAGTTTCGGAAGAAGTTGATCATATGGAAATCTCTCATTGGGAGCAGGCCTTACCGATTTATAATCTGCAACTCTACCTTGCGGTGAAGAAGCTTCATCAGCTTTTGGCAAAAGAAAAGAATTTTGCGATTTTTGGTAACTACGTGGCAGGAATCAGTCTCAGAGAGATGATTTCAGCGGCAAAAAGTTTTGCTAAAAACCCTCAGTACTAATTATGATCCTTCACTAAATCTTCAAGTTTCATTACGGCATTCATACGACCATTACCGTCTGACAGGAATTGAACGTTTTCTAATCCTAAACCTTTAAGTTCAGGGTAACGAAGATCGATCACATCTTTACCCATCAGTGGTAGAATTTTCTCTCTAATTTCTTTAACAACTTTTTTCTTCAACCGTGGAACGTCCTGGATCGTACTTCTGAGATTCATCTCAGGAAAACCTTTCGACAGAGTCTCATCAGAAACATCGGCTTCTTTAAGTTTAATAATCATAACGGGAAGGTTGTCATGTTTTTCAAAACGGATAGCAACCTTCAAGACCAGAGGAAAACGAATGCCCTTCTGACCAAGAACGAATCCCTGGAATTTTGAAAACTTATAACGAACATCCATATAAAGTGTTCCAGTGTCACCCTTATCATCTAAGCGGATAAAGACTTTCTCATCCCCTAAATCAACCCCTGCTTCATCCAGCATGGTTTTCCAAAGACCTGCATCGTAGGTGGTAACCAAAAGTTTATTAACATAATCTTCCGAGATACTTGCCACGATATTTGCTTCGCCATTATCAATAAGTGACTTCATATTCATCATCGATTCATCGTGAAGGACCTGATCGAGACGGCTTTTTGAAACTTCAGTTGTTTTACTGTTAACACAATCTTTTTTTAATTGAGTGAATTTAGCTTTCGTACAGAAATCTCCCGGAAGATTCACTTCAAGGTTATTGCGGTTTAAATTACTGGCAAACTCAGAAATCTTAATCTGGCTCTTAATGATATTTGAATCAAGCCAGTACTCACGATTAAATTCGTATTTTTCGATCGCTTTAAGAACTGTTTCCCCTACTCCCTTCTTAAGAAGTGAGGAAAACTGAGCTATCAGTAGTCCTGTAAGTCCTTCTTTTTTGCTAATCAGAAGATTTTGTACCTTAGATGGCTGAAGCTCAACCTTCTTATTACCAATGGAAAGCTTTATATTAGGAACGATGATTTGTCCCAGTTCGATTTCAATTTGTGATGGATCTCTCATAAGCTCGTCAGACATATGATCAAAATCAGATTTTAAAATCGCGAGTTTAAATGTTTCAGCTTTTTCCTGAATTTTAACCTGAGCAAAAAATTTAGTAATTTTATCCCCGCGAGCTTTGACTACGGGATTTAAGATATCAATTTTGATCGTTGGTGAATTATTCGGATCTTTGCTCGGTATTGAAAGTTCAAGAGTAACCTTTTCGGCCGTGAGATTTAACTCATTGGCAGAGAAGTCAGAAGAAATCACGACACCATCTTTATGCTCTTCACTTGCCTTCAAATCAGTCTTAAATCCTTTAATATCATAAGCCAGACCTGTCAGCGTAATTTTGGTTTTACCTTTAAGAACATCCATCCCAATCATACGACCAAGATCATTCACGAGCTCCAGAGATTCAGCTGGTAAAAAATTATTGAAAGTAGATTCGTTCACGACGATAGGATCGATTAGTTTACTTTTAAAAGGATCGGCCATTTTATAGTTATCTAAAAGCTTACGGGCCTTAGTAATAAGGACTCCTGACCAGTCAAAGTCGAGCTTGGAATCAACCAAAATATCTGGTGACTTAAAAGCTTTCGCTTCTACCGATCCGGCAAGGATTGAAGAGACTAAAATGAAGCTCAAATATTTTTTCATAGTCTACTTTATTTTAGAGAAATCAATATTGTTAATATTAAGATCCAGAATCATATAAGCTTCTCTATCAAACGTTATATTAGTCGGTACAAACTCCACCAGTGTCTGATTCAGGTAAGGAGTAACATCAATGGCTTCGTTACGAGGTAACGCCTTACCAACACTTTCTTTAAGTTTAGCAAGTACCCCATTTTTAACTTTAGAGTGAAGTTTATTAAGGTTCGATGGGTAACCGAACTCATTCATAATCTCTCCGCAGCCTTTCGGAACATTCATCCCTCCAAGACCACAATTATCTTCGAAAGGAGACTTGATATAAACATTGAGCATCACTTTTCCATTCGCACGATACATTGAAGGAACAATTTCAATCTGAATGGGAAAGTTGATTATCCCGTGAGTCGTACGAGACTCAAGAATCTGACCAATTACATTCTCAAACCATCCACCAATGCCCTTAGTGTCTACTTCAGCAAGATTGACTCTCATGTTGGCCACGATGACCATCGAGTTTCTCTTCGTGAAATGGATTCTTAGTTTGTTGTTATAGGCGAGGTAAACACCCTTCATATTTCCATAATCTCTAAGAACTCTGTCGAGAAAGCCATTTTCAGAGATAAGCTCAAAAGCACCATTCATTACCGGCTCAGAAATCGCGAGGTTTAAATCACTAGCGCGACGACTTTGAAGATTAATAACAGGAAGTTCACGAGTATTCGAATTTGCAAGATAAGGTCTGACAAAAATTCTTTCCCCACCCAGCTTAAAGTTAAGAGAAGCTCCAATTTGAAGATCTTTATTATTTGGAGTTGTCACGTTTTGTGTGGCAATCCCTACATCACTTTTCTTTAGGACTTTCATCAATTCTTGCAAAATTTTCTGCACGACTTCTGAACCACCCGCGGCTGGAGAAGGTGAATTGGCAGATAAATTTGTAGGATAGAGAGTTACCGGCTTACGGTAGTAAGTATTATCCATATGGATATGGTTATTGAATGAAGGCTTGTACAATTCGAGAAAATTATCCGTAGGCTTTTCATCATTTTGTTGAATTTGCCAAGAAGTCTGCACTGATTCTTTTACAAGGTATGAATTAACAAGAGCTGCGACATCTTCAGCAATAAAATCACCAGCGAAGGCCAAAAGCTTTTTACTCAAAAATGTTTTTTTCTTCATTATTTCGCTATAAAGGCGTGAGGTATCCAAGGGAACGTTGTGTTTAACAACCACTTCACGTGCAATACCATTCTCAATTACTGTTTTAGTTTCTTCAATTGTTAGGATAACTTCAGGGACAGTCAGACCAAATTTATTAATATCAAGTCCTGGACCTACATTGCTATCAAGATTTGAATTCACAGAGACAATACTTACGCGTGCATTATCATTATCTGTTCTTAAGCGAAGAACTGCTGTAATCACCACAGGCTTATTAATTGTCTTAATCACGAGATTTGTTACATCTGCTTTAAGACCTGATCCACAACGACTCCCCTTAGAAGACGTATCTTCACAAAGGCTCAAACGAGGTGCTGATGCTGTGACCTTAGGAAGATTGATGCTGATTTTAATATCAAAACCATTTTTCTTAGAATTAAGGATTTCAGCCTTGAGAGATTTGGCATCAACCTCTGCAAGGATATCGATAGCAGTAGTATTGAGATAGAACGGCAGATCTTTGGTCATGTTTAAATCAGTGATCTCGTTTAAGACCGAAACAATAGGATTAGAAACGAGCTTAGCTTTAGGGATCGAGAAAGTGTACATCTTCTGAGGGATGGAAATAGTGCGATTTTTAGCAGCCTTAGTCTTCTGGACAATCGCCATTTTCATGACCTTGAGAAGACCCTGCTCATTGATCCTTACAGTTAATTGGTCTTGGGCATAAGCCGTCAGACAAAAGAGTAAGGCCAATACAAATGTGCACGCTTTCATGGAAGCTCCTGATTAATAGTAAGACAGATGTTGCAAAAGGAGGGCCATGAGAGGCAGCCTTAATCCATGGTCTTGGGCCTATGATCAGGATGAGTTCTGTGTGTGAAATAAATAGGTGTCAAAACTTTATACAGGGGTCTGGACTCTGAGATGGGCGAGGTTAATTTCCTGCCAAAGGAGCTGGTCCTTCTTCTTACACATGAGTTCCCAGCGCTGGAAGCGCTCTACTTCATTGGTGAGCTCCTGAGGCTTCCAGAGCTTCGAGGCGCTTTGGATCTCTTTATCATAGGAAGAAAGACGGGCCTTACCATTCAGGTAGCTAGGATCAATCATCTTGATCATATGTCCCTGAAGGAAGTTGAAGAAAAAACGCATTTTTTCGAAGTCTGTTTCTATCAGACAAAGTTTATCAAAGAAATCGCGGAATTTTTTGCGTGAGTAAAGTGAAGCGAGTGCGAACTGATCAATCTTCTCCTGAGTGAGTAGTTCTTTAACATCATTCAGCCCAATTTCCTGAAAATCAGGGCAGTTTAATTTAATCAAACTGCAGGCATTATAGAAACATCCCAAATTGCTTTCTAAGCTCTCCATGATCCAGGTCTTAGCATCAAAACTTAAAGGTAGTCTCAGGTAGGCGCAGGTAAAATCCAGCAGCTTATTTACTTCCCAAAATTTAGGAGGTTCGATTTGGAGAATATCGACTTTATCTTCTTTAACAACTTTCTTCCAAGAAGCAGCTTCATTTTCAAAACTTAAAATGAGGAAACGATTGGAAAGCGATAGTGAAGTGAGAATTTCAATCATATCAACTTTCAGATCATGAGCTTGATGAATGAAAAAACTTTCTGACTCTCCGAAGAGGCTCAGTGTTTGAAATTCTTCTTCAATCCAAGCTTTAGTGACTTCAGCGCCCATCTTATAGTGAACAACTCTGGTGCCGGAACCATTCATCAGGTGATCTTTGACGATTTTTAGACAAACAGGATCAAAGGTATTGATCGCTAGAATACCTTCATAATTCTCAAGATAATCGCGTTTGAAAGAATTGAAATAGTCCCAAATTTGCCATTTAGAAAGCATAGAGAATAATATCCCGTACGCTGAGCGCAGCTTGCTCGGCGAGGTTTTTGATCACACGTCTTTGAACACCAAGATTTTGAGTTCCAACCACGCTGACGGCTTCGCCATCAAGATATTCTCTGGTCGAGGATTGGTTCAGGGGAATGACATCATTAAAAATAACTTTTGAATTAAGCTGAACCATCTCGCCCATCCCCGACTTTAAAAGAGCGATATCTTCTTCAGTTGGTTTTTTGATCACAATGATATGCAGAGATGCGATGGTTGAGTTAGTCACTGGAACGTAAAAATCCTGACGGACATCTCCGATCGCGATGGGGGCTTTCTGTTGAGCGACCTGAAGACTTCCGCCACGGTTGCTCTCAGAAATTTTTTCAGGTCCTTTGATAATTCCAATCAACACAGCATCGGTTTTATCTGAATAACCGCTCACAATGCGTAGACCACTGAAGTTTGTGAACAGGCGGTAAGTTTCCCGCGTGAACTCTCCAGAAGCTTCAGAAATGTTCGAATAATTATAAAACATTGGAATAGAAATACTCTGAATACCATATTGGGCCAGAGGATTTTCTTGCTGAGCAAAGCGATAGCCGCTGCAGCCAGTGAGAATGATTAAAAGTAGGAGAAAACGCATAGTAAACCTATACCATGGACAATTTGGAAGAGCTAGGTTACTCAAGAATGAGAATGTTTAAAAAACTCATTTTTAAAGGCTTAAATTACAAAGATTTAGATCGCTACGAGTCTCATGACTTAAAGCGAGATGAAATGCATTCGTTTTACCAAACTTTCGACTTCCTGGACCTCATCACCTTATGGCCAAAAATCGTCGGTGAAAAGCAGTCAAAATCCACGGCGCCGCTAAAAATTAAGAATGATAATCTGGTCATCGTGGTGATGCATCCGGCGCAGGCGGATCAGCTATCTTATCTTTCTGAGCACATTAAAACAGAAATTTTTAAAGTTCTGCCTAAACTCAAACCGATTATTAAGCGCTTAACTTATATTACCCAAGAAGGTTTTTTTGAGCAAAAGCGAGTGACACTTGCTACCCCGGAAACTCTCTCCCAAAAGATTCATCCTCAGTCACCGCAATTTAAGATTTTTAAACAAGAAGCTGAAAGACTCTTCAATGATGTCGAAGATCCTAAGCTCAAAGAGATCATGGTTTCAATTTATATTCAGTCTCGCGGATAAAGCTCTAAAAAACAAAGCTGCTTTTCGACGTGAAGTATCTTGTTCAGGCAACTGCCTTCTAGAAATCGTTCACAGTTTGTAATCAGTACAGGATCATTTTTGAGTACAATAAAAGCTCTCCCAGAAGGTGCGAGCCACTGCGAGATTTTTGTGATCAATACTTCCCAACCATCTTGCTTAAAATTCCGACAAAGATTCCGTCTCTGATCATCAGATTCTTGTCCGTGTCCGGGCAAATAATAAGGTGGATTACAGGCAATCAAGTCAAAGGCCCTGTTTGAGTTCCAAGCTCCGAGTGAGCTCACTACAATTTCAACTCGAGTTTCATCGGTCAGGAATAGATCGCTATTCTTTTCCAGAAAGGGAATGAAGTCTTTTTGCAGCTCCAGCAAGATGAGGTTCTGAGGTTTAAGCATACGGGCCAGTTCGATACCAATAACACCACTGCCAGAGCCTACATCAAGCAGGCTAGAGGTTTTTAAACTTTGTTTGAGTATGAAGCGTACAAGACTGAGAGAATCCTCATTAAAACGGTAGAAATCGGGCTGATAATAATCAGTCATGAGCAAGAAAGGTCGCAGCTTGTTTAATTAATTCAGCATCGATATCCCCTGACTGGATCAGCTTAAACAGTGAAAGCATAAAAAGACTCTTCTCCTCCAACTGACTCCGGAGGAATTGTCTTTTACCTATTAAAAAGCTCCGATGCATTTTAGCGATATACCAGTCAGATAATTTCTCGTTATCCATCAGATAAATAAACCAAAGCTTGTCTTGTTTCTCAATCGTATTTAATTCCTGCAACATGTGGTCTGAGATCAAAGGATCGATATCGAGAAAGGCCCAATCCCAGTAGGCCTGCTCCGACAAAGGAAAGCGTTCAAGGTCACGGAGGTTTTTTATCCGGCGTTCGTCAGAGAATCTAGTAAAATGAAGATAGTGCACAAATGAAGGCGAGATCCTTTCCACATAGCGCAGGCTTAGTTCAGCACCATCCAGACTTCCTGACTTTAAATCAGTGATCATTTCTATCAGATGAGGGTCGTTGAAGAAGCTTGTGAAATAGAGACCCAAAAGTTCGGCACTTCGGCGATCGGCCGGATGATTGAAAATCTTTTGCAGAATTTTGTTCAGATTATTTCTGGCAAGCTTATGGTAGTCGGACTGTATGCCAGAATACCCCTGCCAATTGATAAAAGGAGGTCTTGCCGTTATCTCTCTGAGGATATTGTCAGATCTCGAAACATTTCCCAGCATCAGATATAAAAATGATCTAAGTAGTTTCTCTGGTAATGAATTATCTGGAATTGAAGATATTTTTAGAATGATTTTCTCTTTTATCTTCAGATCAGTAATCAGATTAAACTGAGAATTGATGACTTCGTTTAAGAAGGTTATGTCTTTCTGATTAGCAGCTAAAGTTGCGTCTGGCTTGGCGACCCGGTTGAGCCATTGCTTAAGAGGATGTCCTTCTTTTAGCTTAACAACACAGTTACGAACCTTAATCAGGAATTTTTCATTGAAGGCATCCGTAGGATACAAAATGATGGCCATCTGATGGACCTCATTTGAGAACTGATCACAACGAAGTTTGGTAATATCAAATGAACTGATGATTCTAAAACCTTCGATGCCCACTTGAGGCATGAATTTTATCTCATCAAGGACGATTTCTTGCTCAAGGAGCTTTTTTTCCACGACTTCCTGGCCATGTGCTTCTGCTATGATTGTGAAGGCAGGAAGACTTACATCGGAGAAAAAGGATTTGATGATGGTGTTTCGAAAGTAGATGGCAGCTAGTAAAGCAAGAAAGCCAAAGATACCAATGTAGCGAAGGTAGCCTTGTTTTTTGAATTCTTTCTGAGCTTTTGGAATACTTGAGGGTTTTGAAACAGTTTCAGGTTTTATTTTTTTTTTGGATCTATCTTGTCGACTTCTTGAAGTGTAGAAACAGCAGCTGGCTTAGACGCATTTTTGATCTGATTTAAATTGAGGTTACCAATGAGAGTAATATCATCACGAGTTGGCTCATAACGAGGCTTGTTAATCGGCACAATCAGAACGTCTTTAGCTTCACTGATAGGATTAAAGGTCTGAAGCTCTTTACCCAGCAAAAAGCGAGAAACGAGATCATCTTCACGAACAAAAAACCAGTAACCATTTCCCGAACAAATTTCATCGTCTTGTTTGATTGAACCATTGTTATAGAGTTCAACTACTTTTTCTTTGGAAACCGGTCCAAGGATATGATTTGATTTTGTTCTGATTAACCAGTTTTTTTCTATACTCATCTGGCAAAAATCCCGATGAGGGCCGCTAAATCCTGATCGTTAAATCTTAGACCCAAAGAGAAGGTTGCACTCTGTTTACCATCTTTAGAAATTAAATCCTCTCCGGCGACACGGGCAAAGAGAACGTTCCAGATTTTTGCTTCAGTAATGAGACGCAGATTAGGTCCGGCATTTTTTTGGTAATCGAAAACTTCCATTCCCGTACGGATACCCCAATCAGGGAGGAAGTAATCAACACCCACACCACCGGTTGATTCGATCAAACCAGCACGCAGACCAAAGCGCTGAATTCGACGACCAATCTGGAAATTAAACTTGAACGATGATTTATTAATTTTACGAACAGACTGTTTAGTCTCATCGCCATTGTTCACACTCGTATAAGTTTCGCTTTCCTGTTCTGTTTGGGGTCCAAAATCATTTGTAACAACTCCGAGACGAAAGAATCTTTCAGGAGCTGGGTAAATATCGAGATCGAAACGAGTATCTGTTCC
>JBBARF010000038.1:0-28668 GCA_040399925.1 Bacteriovoracaceae bacterium | reverse complement strand
CTCTGTCTGCGTTTTTTGCCTCTCTCTATGAACACGTTCAAGGCTTAGCGAATAAAACATACCAGAACCTTGATAAACTTGTTTCTCCGGATTACGTTATGCTGTTTGTGCCCATTGAAGGGGCATTCGTACTTTCAATGCAAAAAGATAAAGAACTTTTCAATTATGCGTGGGAAAGAAATATTGTTTTGGTAAGTCCTTCAACTCTACTTGCGACTCTCAGAACAGTGGCGAGTCTTTGGAAGCAGGAACGCCAGAGCAAGAATGCTCAGGAGATAGCTAAACAAGCTGGTGCTCTGTACGATAAATTTGTGGGTGTGGCCGATGATCTGGACGGGATTCAAGCTCAGATCCGCCGGGTGGATGAAGGCTTTCAAGATCTCAAATCAAAGATGATTACCGGCAAGGGCAGTGTTGCTAGTCGAATGGAAAATCTTCGAGAGCTAGGTGCCAAGAATACAAAGACTCTAAAAAATCAGGATATGCAGGATCTGCTTTAATGAAATCACTTCTTCTCACACTGCTTTTTATCGCCTCTGCCTGCAGTTCTCTTTCAAAAGAAGATTGTGCAAAAACAAATTGGCAGAAGAAGGGTTACTATGATGGGAGTCGGGGGATTGATTCTATAAAATTCGCCGATTACAAAGCTGAATGCGCGGAACATGGTTTTGGCATTAATAGTGAGCAGTATGCAGCTGGTCACAAGCAGGGTTTGGTTTATTTTTGTACTTATAAAAATGGTTTGGATGCAGGCCTTGAAGGGGACGACTTCACTCCTCTGTGTAGTTCAATTGAGCCTGCCTTTAACCGAGGTTACGAGGAGGGTTACCGCGTTTTCAAAATACAAGAGCTAGAAAGGAAACAAGCTAAACAGCGCGAAGATGAGAAAGAAAGTCTTTTGGAGCAGCTCAAAGCTGAATATGGAGATAAAGAATGCTCTTTCAATTCTGATTGTCAGAAAGATGATAATTGCAACTTTAACCGCTGTCAGGAGTCAGGCGAGACATGTCAGTTCAATTCGGATTGTCGGAATACTTCTGGTCGCTGTGAGAGATACTCGCGGCGCACCCGATTCAACGATAACGTTGAAATACAGCTGTGCCGCTTTCGCCATTAGAGAAGTTTGCAGTCAGTAATACTTCTGAAGATCTTAGAAATCGGAGTTACACTCGCGCGTAGACTGATTTTAAGTTCGCCATCAACTTTAGAGATATTAAGCTTCTCAATCGCCCATGGACTCTTCACTCCATCAGTCAGAACCGGAACTTTAGTCACGTACTCAACAGAGTTATCATCCATTTTACAAGAGACGATCGCTTTCACACGTTCTTGAGTAAACGTCGGATCGTTCCCATTAAGCATGATGGTTTCAAATTTCTTACGCTCCATTGCAGGAACATTATTGACCACAGTCAAAGCTTCTTTAAATTTTGAGATCGTGAGGATCGTCCCATTGGCCACTTCTACACCACAAGAAAGATCAGCACTCATGTGATAAGAATCAACACGTGGGTTAATAACAGCGGCACCGTTTTCATATTTTTCAACAATCAAGACTTTTGAGGTTTTTATTTCCGCCAGCATGTCTTTAATTTTTTTCTCACAATCGCTTAATTCTGAGGCAAAAGCAGACTGAGATAGAATACTTACAATAAAGGTTGAGAGGATGAGGGATTTCATAAAGTCTCCAGGTTTAAATATTAAAAATAGTACTCATTTATTAATTCATTTAGCGTGAGTTTTCCACGAAGCTTCTCTCCATTATGATCAGCATTGTCTTCAATTTTATTAAGTGAAATATCGCCTTCAGCAATATAGTCTCCAACCACAACAGGGAGATAGAATGGTCCTAAGATAGCAGACTGAACAGCGTGCCCACCCTCATGATCATCTGCACCTTCCATATTACTCTTTAACTGAAACAGACCAAAACTCACGTTACTTGGGAACATGAAGAGATTATCCACATTCACCGCAATCTGTTTACCGCTTTCAGATTTTTCAAACCGTGGCATATCCAGGATAGGTGAGAAGGGTGCAGCAATGGCACCGACTGCAATGACTGTCACACCCACCAGAGTATTGGGTAGACCCCAGGTCAGATTGGACATGATGATAAGTGTATTTAAAATTTTGCGACGACGGGCCTCGTGCATATGGCCTAGCGCCTTGTAAGCAGATTTTTGAGAACTCAAAAGGTTTTTGAATTCTTCTTTTTCTTGTTTTGAAAGCTTGCGCATACTCTTATCAAAATCTTTTAACTGAGCGTGGGAGATGTTTTTTACTTTCTTAAAGTGCTTCTTGTAGCTCTTGAAATCTGCGCGATTAATAAATTTTTTGGTCCTGAGAAAAGACACGAAATTCACATCGTTATTAAAAGCCTTTTGAATGGATGATTGAAAGCGCTCCAGGATTTCTTTGGCCTCCCGGGCATTGGTACGTAAATCCCATAACGTCATCATTTCTTTTTCTTTCAGGCCCCAAGAGTACTTATAGGGAATGCTTTCCACGGCCTGACTCAGGAGAGTCACTAGACCCTTGGATGAATTATAATTCTTTGTTAAAAGAAGAAGCTCAGAGGTTGCGCAGTATGAACCTAAGTGCGGAGCACTTGCCGTTCCTGAAACATCGATACCTTTCACCAAAGTCAGAACCTGGTTTAGATTTATTTTTAGATTTTGCGTCAGACCCTTAAAATCGGCCGAATTCTGAATCATCTTATCTGAGAGTTTTTCTAACGAGTCTGCTTCGTTAATCCAGTCTGCAAGTGAGGCCTGATTGGCCTTGAGTCTTGCACTAGCATCGTTTAGGTTTTGAGGCTGGGCAAAACCGCATTCAGGAAATTCCGATTCCCGAATGGGTGCTGATTTAAGGCCTGAGAAAATCTCTTCTCTCATCTCAAGTTGGGGGACTTCCTTCATCAGATCCTGAGCATAGGACGCATTAAGGAATAATGTAAAAGCAGCAAGTGTTAGGTATTTCATATGCTTTAAGCATAGGCGAAATCGTAAGTGACAGAGGCCCATCGGTAAGGATTTCATTCGGTGTCTAAAAACCTGACAATCCTAGAAAACTCCGTCCTCGGAACGTAATCTTTACACTTTAAACCCTCTGATCGCGTCCTCAATCTACACTTGTTCCATGTTAAATTTATTCTTTCTCCTTTTCATGTCCGTGGGTCTTATTGCGGGTATCTTCGGCGAAGATGACCGCACGGATTCTATTGAAGCCTCGCCACTTGCCCAGCATCTTGGGTCATCTCTGCCCGCTCTGGTTATGGGTAAAAGGTTAAAGGCGCTGGATAATAACCAATTTGAAATGACGGGAACATCTCTCCCGAGCATGGGGCTGTGTACGGATCAAAAATTTGCGGATGAACCGAGTATCGCTAACTGCAGTGGAAGTCTTATCGCTAAAAATAAAGTCTTAACCGCTGCTCATTGTTTTAATGATGGTACGTATCGTTGTGAGAACTACAAACTCGTTTTTGATTACCAAAGACCCAGAATTCCTTTTGAACAAAAATATATCATGGAAGCCGATCAGGTTTATTCATGTAAAAAAATTCTTTTCCAGAAGTTTGATATGTGGGGAGAAGATCTGGCGATCATCGAGCTTGATCGTGATGTCGAAGGTCGTGAACCGATCACTCTGGATAAACACTATAAATTCACTCTTGGTGAACCCCTCATCATGATTGGTTATCCCTTAGGTATTTCACAAAAAGCGGTAGAAGTAGGAAAAGTCACAAAAATAGATTCGAAGGCCAAGAGCTTTCAGCACACGCTAGATACATTCTCTGTTAACTCTGGTGGACCGATCTTCAATCAGAAAGGTCATCAAGTGGGAGTATTGGTCAGAGGCACAGGTGGAAACCTAAGAGATCTTCCTGGACTTAGCTGTCAGGGATGGGGACTTGGGACGAATAAAGATTATGCTGAGGCGAATGATCTGAGTGGATTATAAAGGCCCCGTTTTCACAGGGCCTCATTCAAATATTTATTTCTTAACCAGATTTTTAAGGCCAGCAAAAGCGTTGTTCTTAAACTGTGGACCTGACGACATCTGAGGCTGCTGCTGGGGACGATTGCCGCCTCCGCCCTTACGAGGACCAGCACCCATACCTGTTCCAGTCACTCCTTCAGTCTGAGAATCGGCCTTACAAGTAAGTGAGATACGTTTACGGTCCATATCAATCCCGAGTACGCGAACCTTGAGCTCTTGGCCCACTTTAAGTTCATCCAAAGCATTTTCGACGAAGCGGTCCGACATCTCAGAGATGTGAAGAAGACCATTCTCTTTAATGCCGATATCTACGAAAGCTCCAAACATCGCGATATTTGTTACCTGGCCTTGGTACCACTGACCGATCTTGAGATCTTTGAGGTCTTTAATATCTTTGGTGAACTCAACAGACTTGAATGCCGTACGCGGATCTTGAGTTGGTGCCTTAAGACATTTTACGATATCAGTGAGTGTGATCTCACCAATTTTTTGTTTAAGACCAATATCCCCCGCCAGTTCATTTTGAAGTGAATCATCAGTCAGAAGATCCTTCATTTCTCTTTTCTTTGTTTTTACCCATTCTTCAAGAACTGGGTAGCGCTCAGGGTGAATGAAGGTCCCATCGAGGGCGTGAGGGCCGTTGTAAATTCGAAGGAAGCCGGCACTTTGCTCAAATACTTTTTGCGAGAAGCGAGTGACTTTCAAGAGATCGTTACGGTCTTTGAAACCACCGTTTTGATCGCGGTACTTAACAACGTTGAGTGCAACTGTTGGACCAATACCAGAAACATAAGCAAGCAGAGGAGCTGAAGCAGTGTTCAGATCCACACCAACGAAGTTCACACATGATTCAACGACCGCTTCGAGATTGTTTTTCAATTGAATCTGATTCACATCGTGTTGGTACTGACCTACACCAATTGATTTTGGATCAATCTTCACAAGTTCAGCGAGAGGATCTTGGAATCTGCGGGCAATCGAAATCGCTCCGCGAACGGTAACATCTTTATCAGGGAATTCAGCACGAGCGATATCAGAAGCAGAGTAAATAGAAGCTCCGGCCTCAGAAATCATTGTGGCCTTAACTCGGCCTTCTTTAACTTCGGTCACAAAGTTTTCAACGAAATCTAAAGTCTCACGACCATAAGTTCCGTTACCAATTGCGATGTACTCAATCTTGAAGGCTTCAACCATCTTATTAAGAATAACCGCCGCACCTTTTTTATCATTCTTCGGTTCAAATGGATAAACCACATGGTCACCCATGAATTTTCCAGTGTTGTCCACGATCACAACCTTACAACCTGTTCTAACACCCGGATCTATCCCAAGAACCGCTTTGGTTCCGAGGTAGGGCTGCAAGAGAAGGTTTTTAAGATTCACACCGAAAACCGTGATCGCCGCTGTATCTGCAACTTTTTTAAGGTCGTTTTTAACTTCGAGATCAAGAGATGGTTGGATGTAGTTGGTGTAGGCTTTTTCAGCGCACTTTTTAAGAAGATCGTAGTTTGCGAGCTTGTCTCCTTTTGGAAAGAACTGCTGTTCGATAAGACCGATACCAATTTCAGGCATAATCTCTGAATCCACTTTAAGGATTTTGAGATTCATCCCTCGTCTCATCGCCATGTAGCGGTGAGAAGCGCGCGGGTCTTTAATTTTTGAAAGAGGCTCAGAGAATTCAAAGAAGTCTTTAAACTTCGAAGCATCCTCGATTTTGTCTCCATCTTTTCTAAGAGATGATTTAAGTACACCAGCATCCCAGAAGGTTTGACGGATTTTTTCTTTAAGCTCGAGCTGGTGAGCAAAGCTCTCCATGATGATGTCACAAGCACCAGTGATGGCCTCTTGAACATCTTTAAGTTTTCCAGCAGAAGGACCAACATATTTTTCGTTGATTTCGGCCACCATGGTTCTGATATCAACTGATCCGTTTAAGATCATGTCCGACAGTGGCTCAAGCCCTAAGTCTTTTGCGATCATCGCTTTGGTTTTTTTCTTTGATTTATAAGGAGCGTAGATATCTTCGAGTTGGTTGAGAGTTGCTGCCGCTTTGATTTGACGAGCAAGCTCAGGTGTCAAGGCTTCCATTTTTTTGATAGCATCGAGAATAAATTCACGACGTTTTTCAGTTTCAACGTATTCATTATATGAATCTTGAATATCACGAATCTGAACTTCATCAAGATTTCCAGTTACTTCTTTACGGTAACGAGCGATGAAAGGGATGGTGCATTCTTCTTCGAAAAGAAGCTTCGCTGTTGCGAGAACTTTATTAGGAGGAAGACCAAGTTTAGTCGTGCAATAAATGAGGGCCTGATGATCTAATGTCTGAGCTGCCATGGAAAAAAGTCTCCTGAAATACGAGTAAAATTGGGTTCTCCTAGCGTAACGAGTAAGAGTGGAAAATGGCAAGATTTTGTGGGATTATGAGAGGAGAATTAAATAAGAAGGATTGAAATTGACAACTCTTGCCATTGTAGGCGGCGGAATAGCTGGAAGAAGTCTTCTCTATGCCCTTGCCAAAGAGAAAGGTCTGGTATCCAAAGTTCATTTATTTGAATCACCTGAGTTTTTTCATCCGTGTTCACTGCGTTCAACTGCCATCGTCGCTCCCCGAGGAGTGAGTGAGGGTCATTCTCCTCTGGGAAATCTTCTGATGGAGGGTTTTCAGACTTTCAAGCAACACGCGCTGTTTGATGATCCCGATGGTGTTACACCAATAACTCAATTCACGGCGAGTTCAGAAAAAGTTCCGGAGTTTAAACTTCGTTATCCACATGGGTCGGAAACAAATGAGCTGACCTATCTCAAACTTAAAAAATCTGTTTATCTAGCGACTGAAAATGGATTTATGATTCATCCAGAAGTCTATTTGGACTATTTATTAAAAAAAGCTTCTGAGAATTTGCCACTAACAGTGGTACAAGATCTAGTGACCGATGTCGTCCCCGGAAGTCAGGTGAGACTTGGAACGCAAAAAGGGGAGAGCTTTCTGTTTGATCGCGTGATCATGGCAGGTGGTGTGGCCAATGCTTATTTTGGACAGAAGTCGCAAGCTGTTCAGGGAAGTTATTTACGTTTTGAGGCCCCTCAGTTTGGACCGACACCTTTTTCTATCACCATTAACGGCGATAATTTAATTTACTCACCTAAGCAGTACTTACTTATTGGATCAACTAGTATGGTCACTACTCATGAGATGGAGCCCTTCAGAGAGCTTAGAAAGGTCTATGGACGGATTAAGAGTTGGGTGGAATTGAAGCTTCCAAGCATTGATGCTGCTGAAACGGTGGTAGGACTGCGTGAGAAGGCTTCAAAACGTATGCCCTATATCAAGCAAGAAGATAAAATGATCTTTTTTGGTGGCCTTTATAAGAATGGATTTAGTCTTGCCCTGAGTGAATCTCGTAAAGTTATATCTCTCCTTTGATTTTGCTTTCTTCTTAGGCCCTACGACTGCCTTGCCTGTTAACTACCGTAACAGTTTCTGAGGCGGCCAATGCCCGCCAGCTGTACCGAAAGGGGCGCAGTAAATCTCAACTGGAGCTTTTGCGTGAGGATCTACCTGGATCCATCATCATGAATTACTCAGGGCCTGAGATGAAGTCTAAGTTCTTTTGATGATTATTTATCGAAAGATTTTGCGCGGTCGTAAAACTCAGACAAACACTGGTCCTTGTTCACCGAACGCGCGCGCGTATTTCTGAGCTCAGCTTTTGTGACTGGTAATCGTTGTGGAACAGGATCGATCGCGATTTGATTAACTGCTGCTACCATCATTCTTTCGATTTGCGATACTGTTTCTTCAGTCTTCTTTTCAAGCTTACGGCAATTCGACGCGGGCACGTGAATAAATCCAAATGAAACTTCCGGATAGTAGTAACTCATCTGAAAGGCCACGTTGTTACAAACAAAACTTCCCGCATCGTTTGAGACCTCAAGGTTTCTGCGCTCTTTAGAACTTAGGGCGCAGTACATTTGTGGTAGAGGATATGTCATGCCCAGTGTAGTTGGAGCTTCCGGAATGATGACGGTATTATTTCTTTCTACTCCGCCATTGTCCCGCCCATAAGTTTTATCTTTATTCCTCATCACCATTTCTAATTTTAAATCACAACTTGATTCACCCAGACCAAGGATCAGCGTAGGTGTTTCTGATAAATTCTTTTTGCAGCTCTCCAGCTGCCCGTAAGCCGCTTCGTACTTTGTTTCCAGCGAACAAAGCTTCACATTAATCAGTGAATCAGGAGCTGCAAAACGAGCTTCAAGTGCACGGGCCACACGATCAGAGTTATTAAAAGGGGCCTTACCAAAGGGATCAAAATAACTGACTAGAACCAATGGTTTTGCCCAGAGATTGAAACTGCCTGAGATCACGGTAAGAAGGAGGATGACTTTCATAGGACTTACATCCCAAATTCAAGGTCCCTCGCCTAGGGGACGGGTAGATTTTTCCCGTTAAGGAAGATTAATCATTTCCTCTGAAAGGTCTTCTCATTCACTCCGAAAAGTTCATTACCTAATCAATCTCAAGGAATGAATAATGAAAGTCTGGATGACAACATTAATGCTTCTGGCCTCTACTAGCTTTGCCAACAACAATATGCCCCATATGCAGGCCTCTCATAATCACGAAGGCGACGTTAAGATTCAAAGCTTCATGCCCGGTGAAGAAGGCCATGTTGAAACTTATATGATCCAAACTGAGCGTTTGGTGGTTAAGCCGATGCAGGTTACGGGCTTTAGTGCTGACAGTGCCCAGAAGCTGAATAAAGCTTTTGCAGCGCTGGAAGAAGTGGTGAATTCAGAGGAGTTTAAAGATAAGGTAATTAACTTTAAGAACACTAAGGGTGAGCGCGCTTTTGCTTCAAATAAAGGCAAAACCAATGAAGAGATTTACACTCAATTTATGGAAGGCCGCGAGACTCTTCAGACAAATACACCTCATGAAATGAATTTCTTTCTCAAACAATACTACAAAAAATGGTCAGCAGTGATTGGCTATACTAGTCCATCGACAAATGTGATTTCGATTAACTGGAAATTTTTTAGAAACTTTGAGCCCAGTGATGTGGCCGGTAACCTTTGCCACGAATGGGTTCACAAGATCGGCTTTGATCACACATCGGCAGCTGAACATGATTCAGCTCCCTATGCGATCGGATACATTGCTCGTGAAATGTCGGCCAAAGTTCTCAAAGAAATGGAGCTCCATTAGGGGCCCCATCGACTTATTTAGCTGCCTCAAATAATTTAGATACAATGAGTGACAACGGTTGACCTTTTTTCGAAGCTTCCTGAGCAGCAGCTCTGATTTGAGCGGCCGTTCTTGGAGTGTAAGACTCCTCAGCATTAGAAAGAGGGTACATGCGATCATTCGGTGCCCAGATGAAATCCGGCATAGAATCTCCAAACCACTCACCACCAAGAATGTTAGAACTCGAATCTAATTCTAGATCGTAGTAATACGTCTTAGTCATGATCTGATCCTGAGCAGTTGAATCTGTCTCAAGTAGATTTGACACTCTCATGTCAGTGTAGTTCACCACAGTTTTTACACCAACAATGGCGTAAGTATTTTTATGACGACGGGCGCCCTTGTGGAATTTATTTTTCTTCGTGAAAAGTTCCATAGATTCTTTATAACTGGCAGATTCTTCATCAGTAAAAACGTTGTAGTAAGAAGTCGTGTAATCCTTCACAGGATAGTTCCAAACTTCAGAACTTGAAGAAACGTCAGCGATGAAAGTCTTCTTCAGGTTTCCTACACGGTTAACTAGAGCTTTATGAAAGGCACCAGGATTGGTTCCGTCACAAGCACCCGTGAAGAGACCAAGGACCTGACCACGACAACGTTTACCAAGGAAAATAACGTTTTCCTGAGCACGAGCGTAGAGAAGTGATCCCAGAGCCTTAATATCTTCCGGATAAAAGGTTACACTCAGGCCTGATGGAGTAGGAAGAGTGACACTACGAACTGGTCTTGGCATCATTTGACTGGCCGATGACCAACCATCACAAATTCCTCTCCACGTCGGAACTTTTCCGAACGTGTTGGCCTTCTCGCCAACTTCCCAAGAGTACTTAGTTAGTCCCTGAGCTTCATCACCGACAACTAAGTCATACTTTTCAGCAGGAGAGAGAAGATTTTCTCTCCCTGAGTAAGAGTACATCGGAGTCTTTTCTTTAAGATCTTTAAATTTATCGTACTGAACGTTAGCGCTGATCAGTGCCATAAAAGAAGGATCACGATAACGAACAGCAAGGGATCCCTGAAAGTGTGGCCAGTAGTGACCAGACCAAAGATCGATTGCTGTTGCACCTTTGGTCAGACCCTGTTTTTCGATTTCTTTAACTGAGCCAATTTCTTTTTTCCCACCTAGCAACTGATAAACAGATTCATTCTCTGGTATTGGTTTATCGGCCAACGCCATCGTTGTCGTCGCAAGTAAGGCGATTGTAACGAGAGACTTATTCATAAATTCCTCTTAGCGACTTGCTTGTTCAAGTAGTGTGTTCACTACGTTGATCAGCGGTTGTGGTCTTGGGTATTTGAACTCACAAGGCACTTTCATTGCTTTTCCATTTGTCTCTTTAAGAGGCAAGACATCACACTTCTCCGCAAATCCGAACTCACGTGTTACGTTATAGACAAAAGCATGAGCATTTTTCGCAACCGGAGCGAACTCTTTAGGTGGCAAAGTTGACTTAGAGAAATCCCAAGTTGGAAGACCAGCAACCGGTTGGAAATACTTTTTGTAATCACGAGGTACGACCCAGAAGAAATCCGGTTGATCCGTGCTACCTTTGAAAAGACCTGGCTTACCGTTTTTACGAGTACGCCATTGACCACCAATGATTTTATGGTCAGCATTTAATTCAAGATCATAGTTGAATTCGACATCACTAATTTTATCGTCTGAAGGGAAGTTTGTTTCTCTAACGGTTGGCATTTCCCAGTCAACATATTTAAGCTTCATGTTAACGCCAACAATGAACTTCGTTTCAGGGTTACGTGATGCTTTAAATGGATCTTCTTTGTAATTTGCTACAGCAACAACTGACTGTTCATATCCGCCGTCTTTTCCGGAATCAGGATTAAAGTAAACGTACTCGTATCCAGAAACTGGTTGGTTCGCTACCGAAGCTTTAGCATGAATGTCTGCTACAAAACTTCTTCCTTCGATACCGAGGATGTTAACAATCGATGCGTGGTAAACAGCAGGGTGAACATCAGCACAACGTGGAAGGATTTCTGTGTCGTTACGATCAAGTTTTGTATCGATGTAACGTCCATACTTATCTTTCTTAGGCGACTTATCGTTACAACGAAGACCTTCTGAGATGACATTGTCCTGAACGTTTGAGTTTGCCCACATAAGTGAAACGAGAGCTTTAAGATCGTTCGGATAGAAAGGCATTTTCTTACCATTTGGAAGAGTAACCCAAACAGTGTGGCTTGGACGAGGAGTGTGACCAGCGGCTACTGCCCAACCATGACAAATCCCTTCCCACAAGGCCATGAAAGAGTTTCCTTCAGGAATTCTATATCCAGCTGGAAGATCGATTGAACTTAAAAAATTCCATTTTTTACCTGATCCCCATCTTTCTTGGAAGGCCCAGATACGTTTAGTTAAATCAAAAGAGGTGTCACCCATAAGGATGTCATATTTTTCAGAAGGGGCCATATCAGCTAATTCTTTCTCAGAGAATGAATAAACTTTTGGCAATTCTTTCACAGCTCTTTTTTCAAATTTTCTTAAATTATTTTTCCAGCTTACTGAACGACCTGGAGTAAAGAGTGATTCAAAAATGGTTTCACCTTTATCTGAGTATGTATTGGCGATTTGACCCTGGAACAAAGGCCAGAATGATCCACCCCATGGCTGCATAGATGTATTTTTAGAAGTCAGACCTCGACGGTTCATCTCACGGATGTCCCAGAGGAAATCTTTGTTCTCAGTCAGACGTTCAACACGACCTTGGATGTCTGAAGTTAGCAGTGGTTTAAACGGGTAGATATCTCTGCGAGGAGTATCATCAGAAACTTCGACAGCTTCCTGTGCGCACTCTTCAACACTAGGATCACACTCATCATCAAATGTCTGAGCGAATACTGGTTGGATCGCGAGTACCGCAAGGGTAAAAGAGAGAACGAAATATTTCTTCATGGATTTCCTCCCGGATTAATTTATGTATTAGCGATGGAGGTGTATCAGACGCGACGCAAAATAAATACTGCTATTGTTGCGGTGGGTAAAACTTACCAAAGCCAGTGAGGTCAATAGATTTGAACACTTAGATAGACTAAGCCGAGGATCGGGAGGGGTCTGAGATAACTAGAATGGCCCAAAATAAGGACGTCTGGTCGCTTGGGACCTTTAGTCTTCTTGCTTCTCTTTGATGTCGTTTATGGTCTGATACGAGCTAACGGTACGGGCCTGTTCCTTCTTATAAGTCACAGAAAGTTTACTCCAGAAATTTTTATAGAGCTTCAAATCTGGCATTGATGAGCTACTTTCAATTAACTCTTCAGACATCACTGCCGGATAGACACTCATCTTCAAAGGTTGACCGGCCTTGGTTTTATTTCGCGACAGCGCCGTGAAATAGGCCGATTCAATATTACTGTTAAAAGATAAACAGCCATTTGAGCCGCCGGCCCCGTGAATGAGAATGGCGCCACCCTTGTCACCTGGGTTCACCATTGAATTGGGAAGACCCTCTAGCATGTCTTTTCTTTCTTTCCAGTTTTCATAGTCAATTCTTGATGCAGAAAAATAATTGGTACTGGTGGTAGGGCTCACGATATTGAAAGTTCCCTCAGGAGTCATCATATCACCTTGCTTAATTTTCGGACCAACTCCGCCTTGGATTATTAACTGATCAAAGGTTTTGAATGGAAGTAATTTGCCGTCCTTTTCGATCAACATCGTTACGATGGGAGTCGGGTAGAGACCAACGAAATCTTCCTTCGTGCGGTACTCAGGGGCGTCAGTATCTGAGTACGCATCTTTGCATTTTTGTTTCTGATCAATGGCCTCAAGGCAGCTAATTTCTTCTTTGTAGCGGCTGATTCTTAAGGCCACTTCAGTAATATATGCGGGAAGTTTTCCTGCTGATGAATTGAGAGTATTTTGCTGAGACGCTATGATCTTGTTAAGACTCTGGATTTTTTTCTGAATAGCTCTATTGGCCATCTCTTCAAAGTTGTTCCCATCATGCTTAACCAGAGTCATGTGCATTGGAGGAAGCTTCTTAGGCTTTGCTTTACAGTCAATTTTAAGATCGAGTTTATTTGAGAGGGAATAGATCTCGAGCTCTAGGCAGAGAACTTCTTCCTGCAGGTCAACCACCTCAACTTTGTCTCCATCCTCACGAGGCCATCCGGCATTTCTGTCGCCATATTTAGAGACAATATTCACCATCTGCTGAGAAAGATCTTCAATCTTTTTAAAGTCATCACTTACAATCGCTGCACACTCGGCTTCACTGAGTCCACCGACTTTAGTTTCTTCATCTGTTGCCTCGGTTCCCGATTCAGCAGTCACAGGGATCAGAATCACCGGAGTATCGTCCACCGGTAAAACTACCTGAGAATCCGAAACTCGATTTAAAATCTTACGGCACATAACCTGAGTCGCACTAGAGGGATTTTTATCACACATTGAGCTGGCCAAAGCTTCGATCACTTTGAGCTGTTCTTTTTCCTGAGGAGTTAACTTATCAACAAACGAGTAGTCGCGCTTTTGCGCTTTAAAAGAGTCTTCACAGTTTTTGAAGGTGTTGATCCGCTGGATCTTCGTCGCAAAGCCCACACACAGATTTGCGCCAAAGAGCTGGGGTTGGCACTGGATCTCAGAAGGAGCGCAACTTCCATTGGTATATAAGTCAGCGCCATTTTTAGGATTAGTACAAAAACTTTTTCCACCCGACATCACTTTCTTACTAGGCCATCCACCATAAAAACATTCTTCATCTAATGCCGCGATGGCTTCAGCAAATAAACTCAGCGAGAGTTTGAACTCACGACCAGTTTCGGTGACCAAGGTTTCAGGAGTTTCTTTTTCTAGTTGAGCTAAAAAGGCTTTGAGATTTTTCACTCGCTTCACAGTTTCGGCACCTGCCAAAAGCTGAAGTGGAATAGTGAGAAGGAGAAGAAATAAGAGAGGTTTAGACATGGGAAATCCTTTGCCTCTTTATCGGAAAATCAGGGGCTTTCCTTGATTTTCAGATGAGGACACAAAGGATGATTTAAAATGGCTATAAGTGTCTAGAACCTAAGGGCAAATTCTCCACCAAACATGGTCGATTCAGCACGGACTTGAAGCAGAGATTGAGCGAAGACTCCAATGCTTGAAAAGTGCTTGATGCTTGGGAAGTAAGTCAGACCCACACGACCACGGTCAGGAAGGTTGTTGTTGAACTTAGTGGTATTGGTCTGGTCACCACGTTGATCCCAATCGAAAGTTAAACTTGATCCGGCCATCCACTTATCATTGAACCGGTAAGTTACCCATGGACCAGCACTCACGATCATAGTTTGAAGAGCTGTAGGTCTTCCACCAGGGAAAGGCGGGGCCTTAATATTATTTTGGTAAACCATTCTGTAGGCCTGACCCATTACACCCGTACTCCAACGAACACTTCCAGTGTTTATGGCAAAGTTCTCACTGAAGACATAACCGAATCTCATATTATCGTTACGAGAAATAACTGAAGTTGGTGCTTCATAAGATACTGTTGTAAAAAATGTACCTGCATTCGTTTTAAAAGAAGGAAGTCCGACATAGGCGCGAGCGTTGTACCAGATATCTCCTGGGCTGTTCACAGTTCCCTGAGGAGCTTCCTTAGTCGGTCTGTTTGTAACTTCACCTGTATATGTGTTAGTCATCGCTAAACTCACACCAAACGCCCAGTCAGCATTAAACTGGTGACGAAGGTTGGCCGAATGAAAACTTTGAAGGGGAGCGCGACCGTCTTGGAAAACGTTGTATGTTTCACTGCTATTTCCCGAAGCCGTTGGACCCGAGAATAACTGGTAATAACCGAGAGATGTGTTATCAAGAATACGGTTACGAAGACCACGTTGAGGCATGTTGACTTGAAGAACCTGCGCCTGATTATTCTGGTTACCAGAAGAAGCCGTTGACTGCGCCTTAGCGAATTCGATCATGAATCCCATCACAAGTGCCGCAAGAAAGAGAATCATGACAGAAGAGGCGATAGTTGATCTGGTTTTCATAGTTTCGTTCCGGCCGATTTTTGAGCAGCGATTCCCGCCATTCCATCAAGTTTCTCACGATCAGTGAAAAATTCTTTCAGGTTATCGAGGACCATCACCCGTTGGGTTGATTCAATATCTTTTCCGAGACGGTTCATGATCTCTTCTCTGATCCCAACATATTCAAGTGTTAGGTTATGGAAAAGAGTCTCATACATCATCGTGATTTTTGAGCGAGACATCATCTCTGCCGGAGTCAGAAGTTTTCCTGAAACATCACGGTTAATGAGTATGGCAAGCTCTTCACGTTTAGCTGAGTAAACACTCTGAAGAATCCAGGCCGTGTTACGAACAGACCAGATGTACATGTTAAGACCATTATTAGACGCTTCTTCAGCTTTTGCGTTCTGAAGGAAAAGAATCTCCCATTGACGTTTCATGTATTTACGGAACTCTTTAGTGTCGTAAACATCTTTTTGTTTAAACAGATCAGAATTCACCTGAAGGTTCTTCATGATCGTGCCCTGTTCTTTTCTCGCAGCTTTATAGAAAGCAGATAGTTTTTCGATACGATCGTAGCCCTCTGGCTTTTTAAAGTTCTTATAGCGCCATGAAAGGATATTCGTCATCTCTTCCATGAAAATGAACGAGCGACCAACATAGTAATCACTGCGTTTTTGTTCTTTATCCTGATCGAGCATCACATAGATCTGATCAAGAATGAAACGGGCCATACGATCCCAGAGGTATAATTCCAACTGCTGAGTACGGCTGATTTCGTTAAAAAGATACTGCTTCATCTTCGCTGAAAGATTTGGGTTCTCTTCACGAAGTTTAAAGATAAGTGTGTTGTAGCGCTCAAGCTCTTCCCAAGTACTTTCCATCTGCATAGGGAAGTTGTACTGAGTTTCAAGTTGCTCTAGGCGACCCATACGAGAAGCGTATTCAATATTTTCCTCGTAAGCAATTTGCATTTGCTTAAAGTTACTCATACGTTCAGTCCAGCTCGTCTTATTCACCTGATCAACATCTGTCGACATGAGCATATTCATGGTTGTCGGCTGAAAACTCTTCTTCGCACCATCACCAAGATCAACCGTAACTGTTTCAACCGGACCCATGGTTACTCGACTTGGGTAAACAACATTGGCCAGAGCGAGAGCTTCAGGCGATGTGGCGATATTCACAATAGGAGCTGCTGCTGTTGTGCTGACAGTATCTGAAACTGTTGAAATGTTAGTCGCAGTCGCAGTCGTCGTCGCAGGAGCCGCCACGGCTTCAGAAGACTGATCCATAAGCTCAGAACCGCGATCAACAATTGACGAGATCTGGGTTCTCGCATCGAGGTAAACAGAACGAACGCGACCAACCGCCTGCATCGCATGCGGGTTCATCGGCATGGTAATGAAGTAGTAAGTAAAAGGACCATAAACGGCCAGGGCGACTGAATAACCGAGGTTATCTTTAACAGTGTTAAAGAACCAAAGAACCTTCCCAATCGTGTAACGGTAGATCAGTCCTTTAGAGTTACTGATCGGACGGGCAAAGAATCTGTCCGTAAAATTCGAAAAGTTTTTACCCATCAGGGCAAGTTTGATTTTTGAATTATTGAGTTTGTGAGCACGAATCTTAGTGGCGAGAATGAGATTTAATTCCTGTTTGTGCTCGTTAAAGACCAGGTGTCTTTCTTCCCATGTAAGAACCGGATCCATCTCAGCTTTTAGGATTTTGTTATAAATATTGGTAACGGCTGGATCTTTCGCTCCGTCTTTGATCGCTACACGAACTTTTTTCGACTTGTAAGCACGTTTTAAAAGTTTTTCAACTGAATGGACCATTGCAGTTTGCGATTTACCTTCAGCAGCGTTTTTATACTCAAGACTTAAGTAATTATAAAAGTGATTCAAAATCGGGCACGTCAAATCCATCTGGTGGAAATCAACGATCAAGGCCTTAAGACCTTCTTCTTGAGAGCTAAATGTGAAATTTCCGTTAAGATCAAAATAATCAAAACGAGAAAGCTCAGACCCCATCTGACGACGAACAACGTATCCAGATCCACCCAGAATAAGACCAACGGCCACGATGGTATCGTTGTCGTAATCAAATCCAGAGTAGCCATCACGGTTTCTGAAAGGCGTGATTGTGCCACTCAAAGAATATGAGCTCTTTCCACCATCCTGGAGGATTGTTTCCATGAAGGGAAACAGCTGGGCCAGATCGCTGCTTAAAAGGTCAACATTCATTAACTATCCTACTGCTGCTGTTGCTGCTGAGTTTGGTTATAACTATTTCCAAGAGAAATAGTGCTCAAAATCGGCTTCAACGTCAGTGTTGTGGCCAAGATTGCTTTTCTAGGGAAACTCACACCGTAAAACTGGTGGTTACCAATTGCTGTAAGTGCCTCAAAATCAGGCGAAGCCTTTCCGATAGCTTTCATGATTTTTGGACCGTAAATTTTAAGTTGAGCCGCGTTTGCACTTGGAAGAGCAGAGCGAACTTCATCCCAACCAACTTCAAGACCAAGTTCTTTAGCAAAACGAATATTCTTCGCGTTCTCAAGAGCAGGAACAACTTCCTGAAGAGCTTTTACCTTAACTTGGTTAGAATTTGGCATCATATATCCAAAGATCGAACCGTACTTGTTAAGAACAGCATCGTACTCTTCACGAGAAGCATTGATTCCGTTTCTGATTTCGGTCACCATTGGAGAGTAGAAATAAGGAACAATTTTATCGGCCAGACCGTAAAGTGGCTGACGTTCAACCGAGATATCAACGTTCAGACCTTCCAGAGATGCTGCAGAAACTCCGAGGAAGTTTCCGTAGAAATTAAGGAAGTAGGCCTGAGCGATGGCACCATCAGAGAGAGCTTTCGCTTCCATCTTGGTTGTTTCTTCAATCTGGTGGAAGTGGATAACTTCGTGTCCAGCTGTATAGATTTGAGTCATAGGATCAAGTTCTTTACGGATCCAAATAAAGATATCTGAATCAGAGAAAAGACCATGTGACTTACGTTTCTTAGCAAAACACTCACCGGCGTGATCTTGTGCCGAGAGGTGGTATTCACGTATCTTCTTAGATGAAAGAACCGAGATTTTGTTCGGAGTTAGTTCATCAGTGAAGATGTCAGAAAGAGTCATGCCTTGTTTTTTTGCGAACTGTTCAAGGTTGAATTTCGCGTATGGCATTGCTGGCATGAGCTCGAGAAGTTCTTTCTCTGAAACTTTTGTCGAATTCATAAGTTCAGTCATGCGAGCAAGGAACGGGTATGTCTTAAAGTGAGCTTCGCGTTTTTTAGCAAGGAAGGCCGCACGTTTACTTGCGACAACTTTTTTCCCTTCCAGCTCGATCTTCATCCAAGCGCGACGGGCAGCTTTCATTTCATCAGAAACGAAGTCTGAATCAGTCAAAAGCTCGCCTGTAGCAAATTCTCTTTGAGTCGCAGTAAGAAATGTTTCAGTCTTTGCGAGTGAATCCAGACCTAGACCAAAAGTTTCAAACTTAAGTTCCGGGTGAACTAAGTCAGGCGAGAAGAGTTTTGCGAACTCAATGGCCTTTTCTGAATTCTGCATTCTATCGCGCACGATAGTCATGAAGTTATCCATCATCTTCATCATATTCGCTGCTTGCTTACCTACGATATCTTCGCGTGGGAAGCTAGCATCTACTGAGCTTTTAAGAATAGTCATGAGCTGTTTGAACTCGCGTGCAAGCTCTTTGTTCGCCCCAGCTTTTTCAGCAAGCAAAGCCGTAAGTTCTTTGAGGATTTTACGGTCATGTTTTTTGTTTTCTTCAGAGTAATTCTGGTACGCAATATCCTGATCGATGATGTAGAGAACATCCATCGTCTCGCGGAAGCCTTTTGGAAGTTTATTCTTCGATTCAAGTTTCTCAAGCGTACGAACCAGGTTCATCTGGTTCAGGTTAATACGTTTGAAGTAAGCCGCTATGGCAACAGTTGCTTGCTTAGCTTCAAGAACATCAATGATTTTATAAACCGGTTCAATCGCTCTAGGGTTCATAAAGCTCAGAACTTCACGGCACTGAGTTTTAAGAGAAAGAGAAAGACCCAAGAGTGTATATGAATCAGCAGTTCCGTTTTTGAGGTGATTATGAATATCAACCGCAAGACGAGAAACCTGGATCAATTGAGCCGCAACAAACATCGGAAGGTGAGTTTGAAGCGGAGCTGGAGCTTTTGTTTTTATAAATTCAGCAGCTGAAACAGAATCAGGAGAGCCAACATCATCAACCACTACGAAAGGAGCATATCCGCCACCCTTAGATGTGTTAACGATTGAACTCATCGGTCCTTTTTCTTCAGGAGCGTAGCGAACTAGAGCATTGTGGGTCATCTTAGGAAGAGCTTTTGCACCACCGCCGTAGAATACCCAAAGTCGAATATCGGCCGCAAGGTTGGCGAAACGAGTTCCGTTTTTATCTTTCATCGCTACGGGGATACGGGCGATTTTAACCAATTTTTGATAAGCGTATCCAGTTGGATTCTTCGTGATCATTTCCATCACTTCTTTACGTGACTCTTTAGAAAGAGTCTTCATGATGTAGATCCCTGAACCACCAGAAAGATTTGGTGCCTTAATAACCCAGTCATCCTGGTTGTCACCAATGATTTTTACAGACTCTTTCTTCGGAGGAAGAGTATCTGGTGGGATGATTTTAGGCCCTGTAGTTGAAATACCAAGTTCTTTAATTTTTCCTGCGAAAAACTTCGGAGCGTATGTCGTAAGAGCTGCAAGGATGATTTTGTTATCAAGAATACGGTTCAAACCACCCATGTAGATGCGACGGTTAAGAATCGCTTCAAGAAGGCCTGGAACTGAGTAGTCTGATTGAAGAGGAATTGGTTTTCCATTCACATCGAGAACTAATGGGGCTTCGCCGTCCTTACCAAGTTTCAAAGAGTCACGAAGATAAATCGGCTCATTTGTATCTGGATCGCGAAGCATGATGCCTTTATCAACATCAAACAAAGCTGAATCAGCATTAATCCGTGAGTAGATCGCAGTAACGATCGGGTTCGAACCATTGATGGTCCGAAGACGAATATAACCTTTCTCATCTTGGAACAACTGAACAGGATCAGCGTAAACAAGTCCTGAATAAGCTGCAAGATTGTGAATCTCTGGAGCCGCTCCGTTCATTCCGCCGGGAGGAAGAATAACTTGGATACCGTCTTTGACATTCGTCCAGTCTTCACCGAGAGACTTATATGTTTCAGCAAGAACTGAGAAGTGATCATTTGGCATAATACGGCCCAATGAATTCAGAACTTCAGGGTTCTGCTCATAGTGACCTTCAAGAACGTTCATATTGTTCGAAGCGCCTGATGGAGCACCAGCATTAAGCTCGAGAATACGGAATGGAAGACTAGGAAGTTTATCAAATTTTTTCGATTTGATGATGTCATCAAAAGACTTGGCCTGATCAAGATAATCTTCAACCAAAACTAAATCCAACCCGACGTTATCAAAGAAAGGATATTTCTTCATGTTCGGGTGATGAAGTTGTGGGAAATAGTTCGGAGAATCTTTGATGGCATCAATAAAGATCCCGCGAATTTCTTCTGGAAGTGATTTTACGAATGCCGAATCTTTAATGTTTTTTGATCCGTAGATGTCTTGAATCACGCAACGAAGAGAAACGATAAGTGATTGAGCTGCACGTTCAATGGTATTGAAGACAGATTTCTGTAGAGGAACGATTGTTGTCGTACAAGGCACGGTAAAGATCTTGTAGTTACCGTTAGCATCTGATTTTTGGAATGTGAGGTCGCGCTTGCGAATGAACTTCGTAAGGTTTTGAGACTCTTTCAAATGCACAGATACTTCTCTTGAGAGAAGATTCTTAACCAAGGCCTTTGAATGCGTGTAAGGCGCTCGCTTGCGTCTTGATGAGAAAATGTAATTTGCTACATCAACTTTAGCACTCCCAATAAAACCCTGGTTTGGGTTGTACGGGTGGAGTTTAGGTTGCTTACCTTTAACTTTAATCACATGAACCTCTCTAAATTCTTTTTCATCTTTGTTTGTGGAGAGTACCTAAAGCCTTAACGCTTTGCATTAAAAACACTGATGAGTCGTAATATCTACACGTACTCTTCAAGCTTTAAGGCAAAGATCTACGTCCAGTTATGCAAAATTTGTGACAGGTTTTTCGCCATGAAATATCATGGACTTAATGAGTCTAGAAAGATCAAAATGTGGTCATTTGTCTAGTAGTTGGTCATTTCGCTACATGGTGCAAGTCGTCTAAATCATAGAGGTTTTTGTTTAGAAAACCCTATAGTAAATAGGCTACCTTTGGGCTCGGTTTTTTCATAGCTGATTGATGCATTATGGTGGTCAGCGATCTGATAGGCGATAGAGAGCCCAATCCCGGTACCAGGTAACATAGCCTTAGAGCCGCGATGAAAGCGTTGGGAAAGGATATCCTTAAGATCGTTTTCATCAATTCCTGGGCCCTGATCTTGAAGCATGACCTCAAGTCGGGCACCGTTATTCCTCATGAGGATCTTGACCGTCGATTCTTCCGGTGAGTACTTGATGGCATTATCTAAAAGATTTTCAAACAGACATTCCAGCAACTGCTTTTCACCTTGGACGATGACATCGTCTGACTCCAAAAGGTCCTCATCAATATTGAAGCCAATCGTGATGGACCTGTCCCGCGCCTTGGCCCCTAAACGGGATGAGACCCCAAGCAAGAGTTCGTCTAAGCGAACATCGTTGAAGATGAAATTCTCTTGGCCGGCCTCAACTCTTGAGATGAGGAGCATGTTCTTCACCATCTCAATCAAACGCTCTAATTCTTCCCGCAAGCTTTTATGGAAACGAACCGTTTCTTCCGGTGAGCGAGTTTTTGATTCAAGCACATCCAACTCACCTTTAATAATCGCAAGCGGTGTATTCAGTTGGTGACTGGCATTGGCCACGAAGTTTTCCTGCGCCTTAAATGATTTTTCCAGACGTGAAAGAAGAGAGTTGAGAGTTCGCGAAAGATTTCCGATTTCATCTCTGGTTTGAAATTCAGGCACTCGCTGAGAGAGATTTCGAGCTGCAATGTTGTCAGCAATTTCAGTCAGAAGTTTTACCGGAGAAAGAGCACGACCAGCAATAATGAAGGCGGCAAAACTCGACGTGACGATAAAAAGAGGAATAATTCAAATATTTAACCAAAAGCAGCGGGACTCTTGAGATTGTAAAATATCTGAAGGTGTGGCCACTTGAAGGATTAGCGCCTGATCTTTTTGACTGCTGATTTTTAGATTGATCGCCCGATGAGATTTTCCTTCCCAAGTAATGTTCTGAAAGCGATGAGTGTAATCCTCTTTCAGAGCGAGATCGACTTTATAAGGAATCAAATCATTTGTTTTATCTTCGCTTGTTGAACTTGCAAGAATTTTACCATCAATGGAGCGTATAAAAAACGTCGTCAGACCAAGAGGAAAGGGGAACTGTTTTCTCATCTCCCTAGGGGGAAGTTCAATCATCGATTTGAAGTCAGTTTGATCGAGTTTCACCTGGCCCGCCAGATCGATGGCAAGGTTCAGTAGAGCAGAATCAAAATCCTGTCTGGCATTGTTGAGGTACTGTTGGGACGTAATGAACGCAAAGATACAGATGAACAATCCAAACAGGGTTGAATAAACAAAGGTGAGGCGGAAACGAATCCCGCGAAAGGTCTTAATCAACTTTGTTTAAGACGTATCCCTGGCCCACGACTGTCTTTAGAAGTTTTTTAGCAAATGGAGAATCAATCTTTTTTCTCAGGTGATTGATGTAAACATCGATCACGTTTGAATCCGGATCGAAGTCTGCTCCCCAAACTTGTTTAGCGATAGCATTTCTGTCGACCACCTTATCAAGGTGGCGCATGAGGAATTCAAGGAGAGAAAACTCTTTGGTAGTCAGTTCAATTCTCATTCCTTCACGGGAAACTTGACGAGAGATCAGATCCATCGTCAAATCGCCGTTACGGAGTTGGGCCTTATCCTCCGCCTTACGACGGATCAGCGCGCGAACGCGGGCGAGAAGTTCATCAAACTCAAACGGCTTGGTTAGATAATCATCTGCTCCGGAATCCAGACCCTGAATTTTATCACGAGTCGTAGAAAGGGCCGTGAGCATAAGAATGAAACCAGTATGACCCTGGATGCGGAGCTCTTTAGCAAAATCCATCCCGCTCATTTCCGGCAGCATCACATCGAGAATAATAAGATCATATTTTTTTGATTTAAGAAAACCTCGGGCAACACTGGGAGTGTCGGTCACGTCGACTGAATAACCGACTTCTTGCAGACCTTGCTGAATGAAAGCGGAGACTTTTTTTTCATCTTCGAGGAGGAGAATATTTGTCATAAGATATCACCTTGAAAAGTTTTTTTGATTATGCTCCTCTCGAAATGAAAAGGGCACAATTTTGTAAGTTAATTTTAGTTAATAGGGCAGAAGATTTGTCAATTGAAGAGCTTAACTTAATCCTGCAAACTGGTTTCTGCCTTGAGATTGCTGACTTAATGGCATGCCATAAAATTTTTTAATCTATAATGCCCTATGGATAAGCACCTCATACAAGTGATGCTGGCCTTTGGAGTACTCTTAATTATTAGCGTGTTCGCCAGCAAAACCACCTCTCGCTTTGGAATTCCCTCACTTCTTATCTTTATTGTCGTGGGTATGATCGGCGGCCCTGAGGGTCTGGGCGGCATTCAGTTTAACGATTTTCACGTCACCAAAAACTTAGGAATCATCGCCCTTAGTTATATTCTTTTCTCCGGCGGATTCAGCACCCAGTTTCAGAAAGTTAGACCCATCTGGAAAGAGGGGATCACGCTGGCGATTTTTGGTGTCGTGATCTCCACGGCGGTGATGGCAGCTCTCATTCATTTTATTATGGGATGGACATGGGCGACCTCGGCGCTGTTGGGTGCCACCATGTCCTGTACTGATGCCGCTGCCGTTTTCAGTATCCTGCGCACGCGCCATCTTCAACTCAAAGAAAAACTTCAGTCTGTTCTGGAGCTTGAGTCCGGAAGCAACGATCCAATTGCAATCTTTCTCACCATCAGTTTTATTCAGATTATCACTTCTCCCGTCAATTTCTCCGGTGAGGATCTGGTGCTGAATTTTTTCATCCAAATGGCTGTTGGTGGGTTTATGGGTCTGGTTCTGGGAAAACTTTTGGCGAAGTTTATCAATGCCATTAACCTCGAGTTTGAGGGTCTTTATCCGGTGCTCACCATTGCCGGAGTGATCACGATTTATTCTGTGACCGAGTATTGTCAGGGCAATGGATTTTTATCTGTCTATATGGCCGGGATGGCGATGGGGGGAGAAAGATTTTATAGTAAGAAAAGTCTGGGTGTCTTTCATGATGGACTTGCCTGGCTGATGCAAGTGGCGATGTTTTTGTCGCTGGGACTTTTAGTGAATCCCTCTGAGCTAGTACCCATAATTATTCCTGGATTTATTATGGCCACAGGTCTCATGCTTCTTGCTAGGCCTCTTTCTACTTTGGTCTCTCTGGCCCCTTTTAAATATAAAATGTCAGAAATCTTATTTATTAGTTGGGGAGGATTACGGGGTGCCGTTCCGATTATCTTGGCGACCTTCAGTTTAGTGGGAGGAATTCCTGAATCCCGCATGATTTTTAATCTGGTTTTTTTTGTGGTGATTATGAGCACATTGATTCAGGGGACAAGCATGGGCTTCATGGCCCGCATGCTAAGAGTTAAAGATGAAGTTGCTCCCAAAGAAGGGCCGATCTTTAAATCACGCCGGCCGGGAAAAGATTTTATCGAGTACATCGTTGATCTCTCATCTCCTTTAGTGGGTCATTGTGTTTTTGCTCTTCCACTTCCCAATGATGTGATCGTGGTTTTAATTCATCGGGGAGAAGAAGAAATTATTCCCAATGCCAAGACCTACTTTGAGCCTTTGGACCGGGTGGTTTGCCTGGTAGGGGAGAAGACGATTCCAAGGCTTGATCGCCTGATGAATTCTAAGGCATGGGATCATTTTGACGACACTGCGCATTAACCCAAGGAAATCTCCTAAAAATAAATTTAGGTTTTCACCTGAATTTATCATGAAGAAAAATTGAACAAAACAGAATTTGAGAGGAAAATGGTAGCGACGGGCGGAGTTGAACCGCCGACCCCAGCGTTATGAATGCTGTGCTCTCACCAACTGAGCTACGTCGCCTCAAGAAAAAAGTAGTGTTATACTAATTCCTAAACCTCAGGGACGTCAACAACATTCCCCTGTAAAGCTAAGTATTTGCAATGAAAAAACTAAGTCCCATTGCCTATCGTGCATTATTTTTTAAACACGTCTGGCGATTTATCAGTAACGTGAGCACTCCCATAGAGTTGGAGGGATCTCACGCCGTCGCCGTGTCTGGCGGGATTGATTCTATGACTTTACTCTGGGTGGCCAAGCAGCTCTCTAATCAGGGAAAAATTGGTCCCGTGCGGGCAATGTTTGTTCATCATCACACTCGTGAAGGGCAAAAAGGCGATCAGAAAGTTGTGGAAAAATTTTGTGAGCAAGAAAATATTCCTCTCTCCGTTCTTCATGCCCAAGGTTTGACTGAGGTTGATAGTAATTTCGAAGCGCGCGCAAGAAAAGTTCGTCGCGATCTGTGTATCCAAGATTTAAAACGCAAAGAACTCTTGTGGGCGGGCCATCATCTGGATGATTCCTACGAGTGGAATTTCATGCAAAGACATCGCTCAAATAATGCCAAGTCGACTATTGGTATTCCGGTCAGAAACCACGCCCTCATCAGACCTTTTTTATGTGTCACCAAGGCCCAGCTCAAACGACTGGCCATGTTCGAGGGGATTCCTTCTCAGGAAGATCCGACCAATCGGTATATTAAGCATGACCGTAACTTCATTCGTAACGTGATTGTTCCGCAGATAAGAAAACGTTATCCGAAATATTTAAAATTTTACGCTAGCTTCGCCAATCTTTCGGCGATGATTTTGAAAGTCAATATTATGCATCGGGCGGGTTACGCTCAGATCTTTGCTTTCGAACAAGGAGCTATCCTCCAAGGGAAAATTTTCTCCGAAATTCAAATTCAGGAAGTGCTTCACGCGTATTCAAATGCAGATCGGGGAAAAATTATTTCTCCTATCGAGCGCATGTTGCGAGCAATTGATAACGGTAAAAAGGGCCCCTTTCATTTTAGTGGTGGAATGGAAGCATCGTATTCTCATGGCGTTTTGATGATTTATCGCCAGACTATGAAAAATCACGATGAATCGATCGCTAAAATTTTAAAACAACTGACTGATCAGCAGCTCAAAGAAATGCCAGAGTATAAGAAAGTTGAACTCCAGTATTCATGGGAAAACCTTTTGACTCAGCCGGATGCTCTGCTCAATATGCCGTGTCTAATACTTGTCCTAGAGTCAGACTCAATCTGTAAAACATTAAATACCTCAGTTTTTGATGCACGTTTCCCTAAGGTTTCCGAAGTGTGCAAAGAGCGGGGATTACGCTTCTGCACCTATCAAAAGTGCTACGAAGTGTGGACCACCAAGAGCGAGAAGTTGCCCGAAAGGCTCAAGCTCTTGCCTCTGCACAACCTTTCTAATCTCTTTTCTTCCCAACGATAGGACACTTCCTTTATAATTCCTTATGTCCCTTTTGGGATTACTTCTAAAGAGTTATAAAAGGCATGCCCTATGAGAAAACAACAGAAAACATTATTGCTTTGGATTGTCGTCGTGCTCGTGATGGCATTCATCATGAAAGCACTCGAACAAAAACCAGTTACATCTAAGAATATTAATTTTTCAAACTTCATCACTTCTGTTGAGGCGGGGAACGTGAAAGAAGTAACCTTCCAAGGTGACAACACCATTCAAGGTAAATTCAAAGATGGTTATGAAAACGGAAATTATTTTGAACTCACTGGTAACACGGGTGACGAAACGTTCCGCATTCTCAAAACTGCAGGAATCATCCCGAATTACAAACGCGAAGAAAAACAAGGCTTCCTAGTTACATTGATCATGAACTGGTTACCGATGATTCTTCTTCTTCTCTTTTTCTTCTTCTTCCTTCGTCAGCTTCAGGCCGGGGGCGGTAAAGCGATGAGCTTTGGTAAATCAAAAGCGAAGATGCTCACTGAAAACGACAAACGAATTACTTTCGTTGACGTGGCCGGTGTTGAAGAAGCCAAAGAAGAATTAGTTGAGATCGTAGACTTTCTGAAAGACCCAAAAAAATACACCACTCTTGGTGGTAAAATTCCTAAAGGTTGTTTGCTCGTAGGACCTCCAGGTACAGGTAAAACCTTGCTTGCAAGAGCTGTGGCCGGAGAAGCTGGTGTTCCATTTTTCTCAATCTCAGGTTCTGATTTCGTAGAAATGTTTGTGGGTGTCGGTGCTTCGCGAGTTCGTGATTTGTTCGAACAAGGGAAAAAGCACGCTCCATGTATCATCTTCATCGATGAGATCGATGCCGTAGGTCGCCACCGTGGAGCGGGTATGGGTGGTGGACATGATGAACGTGAGCAAACATTGAACCAACTCCTCGTGGAGATGGATGGTTTTGAATCGAATGAAGGCGTCATCATCATGGCGGCTACAAACAGAATTGACGTTCTCGATCCGGCTCTTCTTCGTCCTGGTCGTTTCGATAGACGTGTAACAGTTGGTCGTCCCGACGTTCGCGGTCGTCATCAGATTCTTAAAGTCCATACTCGTAAAACTCCTTTAGCTACAGATATTGATCTTGAAATCATCGCTAAGGGAACTCCAGGGTTCACTGGTGCTGATCTGGCTAACCTTGTAAACGAAGCCGCTCTCTTAGCAGCTCGCGATGGTAAGAAATCTCTCTTCATGATTGATTTTGAAAATGCTAAAGATAAAGTGCTTATGGGTGTTGCACGAAAATCAATGATGATTTCGGAAAAAGAAAAGCGTCTAACTGCGTACCATGAAGCTGGCCACACTTTAGTGGGAATGAATCTTCCTCACACGGATCCTATTCATAAAGTTTCGATTATTCCTCGCGGACAGGCACTTGGTGTGACTCAAACTCTACCTAATGAAGACATGTTAAACCTTTCAAAAGAGAAAGGTGAGAATTTCATTTCTTTCTTAATGGGTGGGCGTGTAGCAGAAGAACTCGTTTATGGTGAAATGACTAACGGTGCTTCAAATGATATCGAGCGCGCGACTGATCTTGCTCGTAGTATGGTCTGTAATTGGGGAATGTCTGAGCGCCTTGGGCCAATCAACTATGCAAAACAAAACAATGGTCCAATGATGTACGGTGATTCTGTTTCTTACTCGGATGAAACTTCGAGAAAAATTGATATGGAAATTGCTAATTTCGTTCAAAAAAATTACGAAGTGGCGAAAAAAATTCTTCAAGACAACATGGATTCTCTTCATCG
>JBBARF010000037.1:0-28798 GCA_040399925.1 Bacteriovoracaceae bacterium | reverse complement strand
GAATTCTTTTAACTTCCGCTACTCCTGTAGCATAAATCTCTTCTGGAGACTTCGTAGTAGTAGTCCAGCTTTTTGAAAGATACTTATAGATTTTTTTGCCATCAGGTATCGAAGAAATACCATTGGTTGTTCTCGCATTCGGCAGATATTCATTTTTAAGAAAGGTATGCAACTTTTCATAAGACGGATTAATATTGTTTTGAATTGCCTTAACATAGGCTTCTCTCAACAGACTCTTCTCTCCTCGGGAAAAATCCTTTGGAAAATTATTAATTGGCCCATAAAAAATACTCTTCTGAGAGTCTTGCAAAACAATTTCATTCATTTGGTTAATCATTTTCAGGACTAAAACTTTGGGAAGGGTGACTTTTGATTTAATTCCCTGCCTAAAATTAGCGATGGCCGAATCCGTCCAAGCAGGAAAGCTCGCCATTCTTTTTAGCCAATTCTCGTAATCCTTTACTGTTTTAAATGGTTGAAAACTTTCACCAGCACCAAGTTGACCCATTGAAATAGGTAGACCCCAAAATTGCTGAAAAGGAATCATCCAGAGGTCATTTTTTAATCCATCGAGTTGTATGTCCATTTCAAATTTAAAAATGTCATAACTGATACGATCATTTTCACTTAACGAATCTCGTTTGAATGTTTCAAGATTCTTTAAGTATTTTTTGTAAAAAACTTCAAGTTGATCTCTAAACTCTTCGGTTTGATCATTTACAAGTATGTCATTATAACGATTGTCCCCTTGTTGAGTGGCATCAAACGGGAAGAGCTTTAGCCTCTCTTCTGAATAAGACTCGAGCATCGTTGAAAAATCATCTAATGGTGTTTTTTTCGCAACCGTATTTGGATGGGTGCATGAAATAATAAAGAGGAATAGAAAGAGAATGCTGAACAGGGCCTTCATAATCATACCTTTGTCCGAAAATAAAAAAATATTATTGTAAGGCAGTTCTTTTTTGTCTACTTCATATATCACCCCTCTAGGTTACTTTGACCTTTCATCTGAGTATCACGATCTCCATATATTTTTTCCTTCGATTCTCCCTAACACTACTTTTAGAAATTCATAATGCTGAAGAATTCCAAGCCTATAATCGGGATGTCGGGTTGAAAGATTTTATCCATCACTAATGACAGCAAAGCGCGTCGCAGCAATAAAGGTATCTCTGACACTGGCACCAGGGACAACCTGAACCGGAGGACCCAAAATGGCCCTAATTCTGACTGGATCACTCCGCCATTTCGGGTACTTACCCTCTCCTAAAGCTTGGCACGGTTCGTGCTTTAGTATTATTGAGCTGAGGGAAACGAACTCCACAAAAGTTCACAAAAACTCCCCGGGATAAAAAGAATAAACCACTTTTTATACCTCACACTACCGCCCCACTACCCTTCATCGTTCTTCTCTCAGCTAGGTTTACTTACAAAAAAGTAATTTAAAGAAGCCCTCCAAAGAGGGCTTTTTTAATTCCGTTTAATTGAAAATTCTAACGCGACACCAGTTTTTCCTAACCGACACCAGTGGTTCTTTTTGGCCGATGAATTCAGATGCAATTCCATTAACTTAACGCAAAAACTTCTTGGCACGAATCATGCTTTAGTGATTGTAAGCTGAGGGTGACGGACTTCCAAAAAGTTCACACACACACCCCTGGAACTCTAAGTTAACCGCTTTAAGTTCCTCACAAATCCGCCACCCTACCTGCCTCTAGTTCCACTCTCAGCCAGGTTACCTCTCCACCTAAACTTCATTTGACTCCCCACTCTCCATTCAATACCTTTTGAAGATGAAAAATCTTATTCTCACCCTGCTTTTTATTACTTCTTCTGCTTTTGCTATTCCCGAGGCTGAGTTCAGGTCCATCTATTACTCTGAAGTCATTCCTTTTTTTAAAGCACAAGACGTTCAGAAATTTTCAAACTATCAGGGTAAAAAAGTTTTTTATTCTCACTATAAAAAAGTCGACAATCAGAAAGTGCTAGTGATCTTTCCTGGCCGCTCAGAACCTCGTTTAAAATACGCTGAATTATTCTGGGATCTGAAAGATGCTGGCTTTGATATCTTTGTTATTGATCACCAAGGTCAGGGCGATTCTGATCGTGCGCTCAGGGACACCCACAAGGGTTATGTTCGTAAATTTGGTGACTACGTTAAGGATGCTAATCAGTGGATGAATGAAGTAGTGTACAAGGCCGCCGGAGACCGTCCGGTGTATCTTCTGGCCCATTCAATGGGAGGAACGATTGCGGCCCACTACCTGGCCAATTATTCTCATCATATTAAAAAAGTTATTCTGAGTGCACCGATGATGCAGGTAAATACCGCTCCTTATTCAGAGAATACGGCGCGAATTCTTACACGTGTACTTATTGGTATTGGTAAAGCGACAAAGTACGCTCCAGATCGTGGTCCTTATCTTCCGGATGAAGACACCTTTGAGGCCAATGAAGTGACGTCGAGTCTGGAACGTTTTGAGGCGACAAAATTTCTCTTTGTTCAGTATCCAGAACTAACTGTCGGGGGTCCAACAACTCGTTGGGTATTAGAATCTCTCCTGAGTACAAAAACAATTGATCAACTCGCCTCTCAAATTAAAATTCCGGTTTTGATGTATCAGTCTGGCAAAGATCAGATTGTGTTCCCAGGGCGTCAGGATGGTTTTTGCTCTCAAGGAGCTAATTGCACGAAGATTACTTTCCCAGAGGCTCGGCATGAGATCCTTCAGGAAAAAGATGTGATTCGGGATGTGGCCATGCAGAAAATGCTGGAGTTTTTTCAGTAAGCTACTTCATCCACTCAAACAAATGATAATGCTCACCGTTCATACCCAGAGCTTCATAAACTTTCTGAGCAGGCTGATTTGTCTTATCGACATAAAGTCTTAGCCCACGAAGATCTGGTGTCGTTTCAACCATCGTTTTCAAATGAGAGTACAGTTTTTTAAACACACCAGATTTTCTATTCTCTGGTGGAACGTAAACGGAATGAATCCATAAAACAGTTCCATTACGCCAGTCACTCCATTCAGGAATTGTGAGAAGGCTGCCCACGACTTTCCCATTGAGTTCGGCCAGCCAGTACTTACCTTTTGAGGGATCATCTAAAACCGCAGTCACACCCTTTATTACAGTAGGTGGATCAAGTTTCATGTTCTCCGTTTCAAAGGCCATCTTGACCTGAAAATCGGCGATGGCTTGAATATCAAATAAAAGACCTGGGCGAATTTTAATGTCCATTAGCTCAGTACTCCTCGCATACGTTTTGAAAATTCTCTTAGGGCATCATTGACTGACATGCCTTGATCTATGTAGCCACGAAGTTCAGCGGCCATAAGATAATCACTCATCTGTTCATTGGCATCGTCTTGAGTCTTTACGGGTGCAGTACCGGTCGACTCAAAATCATCAGCAAATTTATTGAGTTCATCAACCGTAAATTTCTGCGCAAGTTCTTTGACAGATTTAACATCCATTTTACGCCTTCATCTTTTGAAGGAATTCACGGAATCCTTCTTCTTTAGTAACACTTATTAAATCCTGAGGCTCACCATTTTTAAAACAACCGATCGATGGTAGACCAGGGAGCTCGATCATCTCTTTGATCTTAGGATTTTTTTCTACATCAATTTTAAAAATCTTTACACCCTCTTCACCCGCAACGCGCGCAAACATAGGAGCAGCTACTCGACAAGCACCACACCAGCTGGCATAGAAATCGATAAAGACTAGTGGTTCTTGTTCAATAATTTCAAAGATGGTCGAGTCTTCAAGTTCAATCAAATTCATTTTTTTCCTTAAGCGATGATAAGTCTGAGGGAGTCAAGCGAGAGTTCCGCTTTATCCATCGCTTTCAACATATTATCGCGATTATATTTAAGCATGATGATTTCGGTTTCTGAAACAGTTGGATTGACCTTGCGAAGAGCAACTAAACGGTCAATTTCACCATTCATGTGCTTAAGCATATCTTCCTTAAACTTTTCCTTGTACTGCTTGGCACGTCCAATACAAAGCTCCTTACCTTTTTTAATACACTCTTTGAGAAAGTCTTTTGGAAGATCTTTCATCTGGGCACGTTTTTCCTGATCTAGAGACTGGGTATTTTCATCGATAAACTTTTTCGGAAGTTTAGATGTCATATCCTGAAACTGACCATTGAGGAGAACGCGCAATGGAGTTGGCGGAAAGAATTTTTCAAGTTGGAGCTTTTTATCCGCAATCGAACTCAGAAGATAATAGCCCTCGAACAGGAAACTTTCCTTCGAAGGGGTCTTCCATGAAGCAATTGTGGCGTTTCCCATTTCCTTGGAAGAAATGAAATCCATGATTCCTACCACCATAGGGTGATCCCATGACAAGAAGGTCATATCATCAAATTTAAGAGCGTTCTCACGTTTAAAAGTAACGGTCATACCTTCAGGATCAAGCGCAGGAAAATGCGGGAGATACATATTATCCCCTGCCTTGATAAAGAAAGTATGTGGGTCATTCATATCTTCAGTTTCGACACCAAGTTGATTCCATAGGGCGACCATGAAATCTCGCAGATCTGATGAATCATCATTGGTTTTGAGTTCTTTAACAAACTCCATCGCTTTTCCGTGATGGAAGGAATTAATCTCAACGAGTTGATCCTGACCTTCTTCGAGTTTCTTTTCAATTTCCTGATGAAGTTCCTGAGTCTTAATAATGAATTTAGGAATTTCTTTTTCAGGGTAATTTCCGTTATCTGATTTTTCCAAAAGTTCGAGGAGCTCGGTTCTAACAGTGGCATACAACTCTGTTCCCCCACGTGGAGAAGATTGAAAAGCATTAAAACCTTCATCATACCATCGCTTCAGAATTTCTTCGCAACTCTTCTCAATGAAAGGAACGTGAATTTGAATATCATTTTTCTGTCCAATTCGGTCAAGACGACCAATCCTCTGTTCAAGAAGATCTGGAAGTTTCGGAAGATCGAAAAGCACGAGGTGCTTAGCAAACTCAAAGTTACGCCCTTCAGAACCAATTTCTGTTGAAAGAAGAATGTCGGCACCTTCAGGATCTGCAAAATAAGCGGCCTGACGATCTCGGTTCATTAGGTTCATTCCAGAATGGAAGAAAGCAATTTTGGCGGTAGTTGTTTCTTTGAGAACTTTTTCTAAATCAACGACCATCTCTTTGTCATGACAGAGCAGAAGAATTTTAGCCGTTCGGTTTTGTTCAACAAAACTGGCCAGCCAGTTTGATTTTAATTCAAAAACTCTTTTTTCAGGAGTCTTCGTTTTTCCAAGAGCAAGCTCATAGCCGTGAAAAACACGTTTTGGAAAGAACTCTGAATAGGTCGCCATGGTTTTACGAGTGTTTCTGAAATAAACCCGTCCGGTTCCGTGACGATCGACCAACATTTGGAGAGCCTGATCTTTTTCGATCCCTTCAGCATCTATCCCAAGTTTTGACTTAAGATTTTTTTTATCCGCCGGAGTCAGGGCCAATCCGTTAATGAGTTTATTGGCAAGATCTGAAATGGGTTTGTATTGAGTTGTTTCTTCGACGAACTGATTATAGTCGTGGAAGCGATTGGAATCCAAAAGATGAAGTCTGGCGTAGTGTCCACCAAGACCCAGGATTTCCGGTGTTCCTGATAGAAGCAATAACCCAGGAGTGTCTTTTGAGAGAGCAGCAACAAAATCATATTCAGGAGATGAATTATCAGGGGCCCAACGGAGCTGATGGGCCTCATCAACGACTAAAAGATCCCAATCTTCTTCGAGGACCTGCTCCATCAACCAATCTTCTTTCATGAGGTAACGAGTTGAAGCAACAAAGAGTTGTCCATCTTCAAAAGGCCGGTCTCCTCTTACAAGTTGAGTGTCGTGATTGATTGTTTTGAAAGTGAGTTGGAATTTTTTCAGCATTTCAACAAACCACTGATAAACCAGTGAATCAGGCACGAGAATTAAACAGCGTTCAACTTTTCCGGTCAAAATGAGATGGTGAAGAATCAAACCCGCTTCAATGGTTTTTCCCAGACCAACTTCATCTGCGAGTAAAACACGGGGACGAGTTCGTTTGGCGACTTCACTGGCAACATACATCTGATGGGGAATAAGATTCAATCGCGGACCTGCAAAACCGCGAATTGGTGAAATAAAAAGTTTACGCTGATTCAACAGAACATCGTAACGAAGTCTGAAGAGTTCATTAGAATCAATATTTCCGGCAAAAAGCCTTTCTTCTGGTTTAGAAAAAGATAAGGTATCAGCAAGCTGAGACTCGCTCAGAGTTTTAGCCTGACCAGAATAAGTCACGATCCCATTATTTTCTGCAACACTCTCAACGAGAAACGTATCACCGTTCTGGCCCTTCACTTCATCGCCTTCAACAAATCGAATTCGTCTAAGCGGTGCTGTTTGAGCACCATAACGACGGTCCACTTTGGCGGCAGGAAAAAAACAGGTAACTGTCTTTCCTTCTACTTCAACAATAACTCCCAGACCTAGCTCAGGCTCTGATTCCGATATCCAGCGTTGGCCCATGATGAACTGCTTCATCTTTCTCCTGTGTCTACGTGACAAAATCCCTTGATTGGACCAAGATATTACCAAATGCTCCGGAGGGGTAAAAGCATATGATGAAAAAAACTTGGAGTTTCTTGTTTCTGATGGTGATTTTTGCCAGTTTCAAAACCCATGCCAAAGGTCAAATCAAAGATGGCCCGTGGCGTTTCGAATATAAAACCAATTATGCCCTCGTTCCGTTCATTATTGATTTCAAATTGAAAGGCGGCCGACTCAGTGGAGTTCTTGAAAATGGTAAAGAAAAGATCGTTTTAGACAACATTTCGTACATTAAAGATCAAATTTTCATCAATATTCAGGCCTATGAACTTCGCATGGAGCTTAACGTCCAAACGCCGAAGCATATCACGGGAAAAATGATTCGATTAAATAAAAATCCAAAGGTTTCAAATGCAGTCAATGGTGTCCAGGGAATCAAAGTTAGATACCCTGGTGATAGAATTAAATCCAGTGTGCTTTTTGATGGCAAATGGGCAGTCACTTTAACCGAAGATAACGATACTAAATCACAGGGTGTTCTTCTCTTTAATCAAAACGGAAATGACCTAAGTGGCTCTCTTCTTACTCCAACCGGAGATTATCGATATTTTGATGGATACATTTCAGACAATACGTTTGAAGTGGCAAGCTTTGATGGGGTCTACAATTATGTTATCCGTGGAAAAGTTATTAAAGGTGTCCTTCAAGCAACTTTACTTTCAAATTCAGAGACAAAAATTACTGGAGTTGCTGACCCTAAGGCTTCATTGCCAGATCCTTACTCTCAAACGAAAGTTGGTAAGTTGAAATTTATTTTTCCCACTATTCAGGGGAAGATGGTTAATCTTCAGAATCCTAAATTTAAAAATAAGCCCCTCATCATTCAGATTTTTGGAAGCTGGTGCCCAAATTGTTTAGACGAGATGAATTACCTCGTTCCCTGGTACAATGAGAACTCGAAAAGAGGAATTGAAATTATTGCTTTGGCCTTTGAAAGAAGTTTAAGCGAAGACGATGCCCATTACCAACTTGCCAAGACGATCGCAAAATTTCAGATCCCGTACACTGTGCTGATTGCCGGAACGACTGCCGAAGATAAGCCTGCACAGAAATTACCTATGATAACAAACTTCATTTCTTTCCCAACAACAATTTTTTTGAACAGAAATCATGAAGTGGTAAGAGTTCATGCAGGTTTTTCTGGTCCTAGTACGGGGAGCTATTATGAAGAATGGAAGCAGGAATTTAACCAATTAACTGATAAGCTTTTGAAGTAGAATTAATCTTCCTGTTTAGAATCTTCATCCTCCACCTCATCTTCTTCATCACTGTTGCCGTAATCATTTTCGTCCGTCTTCAGACTTTCATTAACGGGGTTGGCCGACTCAGAAGTGTTCTCACCATGTGTCGGCAAAATACCTTCCGGCTCTTCCTGAGGCGAAGCGATGACTTGGGCATAGGCAGAAGCTGCTCCGTGCTCGTAGACGAGTTCTCCACCTAAATGACCTGCATTGAAGGCAAAGTATGAGGAGAGAATCCCAATGAGTGCAATTCCCAACTGAACATAGAGTTGGAGTTCAGTGCGTAGAAAATAAACAGCGATAGAAAGAGCAAGAACGACGACAGTTGAACCTACAAAAATTTCAGCTGCTTCTTCATGTTCATGAATAAGTTTTTTATCAACAACTCTCTCCACTATTGATTCTTCTGATTCACCTGTTTGGAGAGAAATGTACCCCGTCACAGTCGTAACTAACTGCAGACCCACAATTAACAGCCATCCCTCATTAGAGATCTTATTTTTTTTCATCATGATTGCGACGACGATAACTAAAACAGGCACTAGAAACGCCAGGGCCAACGGAAAATGAACAATTATAGGATGAATAGGAATTTGCATTAGGCTCCACCTGATAACAAGTTATAACTCATTATAGGTGGGGCCAGTCTATTTATGCAACCGTCTCACCCTGTTCCAGAAATCTCGTGAAGTTTATTTTTCGACGAAAAAATCTTAGTAAATAGAAAGGGAATGACATCAGGCTAATTTTTCCAATTTGAAGAACTTCATCCCCATTTTGAAAGTCGATCAAATCCATATAGAAATGTGTCAAATCCTGATCGCGATGATAGAATTTGCTGTCAGTTTCTGACTTCTCAAACATAGTACCGGACACACTGCGCTCAAAAACAAAGTGCTCCTCATCAAAAGTTGCCTCTTTGTTGATGTAAAGTTCCTTACGGTATTTTTGGTCGATGAGTTTGGCAATCTCTCTATGCTCCTCAGTTGGCTCTTCCATAAATGGAGATGGATAAACATCATCAAAATGAAGGGCGACATTTCCCAAACTCGAAAGAACACAAGCAACATTGGTAATCCACGTCGGCTTGAAAAACGAATAATTGACCAGATAATTCACGACTACTTTGGTTGTTAGTTTATGGGTGAGACCCATGCGACGGGCAGCAGGTGTAACGCAGGTAAGACCCAGATGAAGAATGTTACCTATTTTGCCTCCATCCAAGATATATGAAGAGCAAAAGCCCAGCATCTTCCCTTGCGGATCTCTTGCCACAGAAATGATCAGACGCGAGTATTCTTCCCGTTTTCCCGATAAACACTGATAATCCGGAATTTCATCTAAGCAGACTTTGGCCACATCCAGTATTTCTTCGTGAAGTTCATTTAGTTCAAGATCAGAATAATTAAGACCGGGACGAAAAATAATGTCGGTAGTGAATTTTGGTGATCCAAAACTAATCATAGTGCCTCCATGGCTGGCCGATTAAGAGAATCAAAATATTGGGAAACTTTCTGCTGAGACTTTAAGGCAAGATCAATTGTATTCATCAATTCAGGCATGATGGGTTCTGATAAAATGATTTCGACTTCAATTTCTTTTTCATCAAGCAGAGAAAAGAAATGAGGAAAAAAATCCATCTCTCCATACCAGCAGACCTTGTCACGATTAATAAGAGACACTTTTTTTCCTGAGATTTTAAGATAGTTAATTGTTAGGGGAAGAATGGCCTTTCCGGTAGCTATGGACGATTCAAAAAGAGGTCTTTTAAAACGAAGAACCTCATCCCCGTTAGTCGATGTTGCTTCGGGGAAAACAGTTACATTTAACCCACTTTGAAGCGCATTTCTGAGTTCCTGTATTTCATCTCTTAGGTTATTTTTATTTTTACGATCGACAAACAAGCAGCCAGCTAGTTTTGAAATATGACCAAGAAAAGGAGTGTCCCGAACATCAGTGGAAGTGACAAAACAAGACGGGTAAACGGAAGAAAGGACGAGCACATCAATATAAGAAAGATGATTACTCACAATTAAATAATTATCGAGGAGTGTTGTTCTTGAAGCGTGAATTTGAATGTTGAGAATCCTCAACATCACCTTTGAATAGAAGGAAACGATGCGAGTCAAAACTATACGCACTCTGTCCGGGGCCAAAAGAAAGGCAGGATATAGGACTACGGTTGTAAAGAAGTAGCTAAGGATGGTGAGAGTGAAGGCCAAAAATTTTAGTGTTCTCATACTTTCATGAGAACAGAGGTTCGGATTTGTTTCAATCCGCTGACAGGAGTTCTAACCTGATCTTAACCTCGTTCTGACATTTGTTTTTTGCCTTTTTGAGAGTGTCAGAATCCTGTCGCTTTTTTCCCAAATCACTTTATTCGAGTGTCAAAAAAACGTCGCTAAGAATGAAATATCGTGTGTATAAAAATTTTGGCCGAAGAATTGTTTAGCCAATCCTGACATACGCTTTCAAGAGCGTAAGCAAATGTTAGATAATCTTACATCTTACTTGTCGTTAATCTGTTGGCAATCACACTCACCCCTGTTTTAATTTTCCCTACACAACACACGAACCTGTAACAAGGAGAACTAAGGATGTCAGTTCGACTAAACAGCCACTTGTCAGAAAAGCAAATTACAGCGCTTAAAGACAAGCTGTTAGCTGAAGCGGAGCGTATTAAAACGAATTTCCAGTTGAAGAAACAGGAATACGAAACTTCCGCAGTAAGTGGCGCAAAAGATGAAGTAGATTCAGCAAATGATAATATTTTACTCGCAGCAGACATGCGTTTTTCAAACCGTGAAAGCTTGTACTTCAAAAAAATTATGAAGACCTTGAGTAAGATGGAATCAGAAGCATATGGTATGTGTGATGAATGCGGAGATTCGATTACATACACACGCCTTATTGCTCGACCGACTTCAGAAATGTGCATCCTGTGCAAAGAAGAATCGGAAAGAGAAGAAAATCAGAACTTTTTCGAAAGACGCTCAAAGTCTCTTGGAACTGTAATGAGTGTGTCACCTGGACACTAAAAAATGATTGAATACGTCGTCGAGCACAATCCTGACGACCGCATCCTTGCTAAAGCCTCCCAAATTTTACGAAATGGGGGGCTTATTTGTTTCCCCTCCGACACTAACTGGGTCGTCATCGCAGATCCCTACAATAAGACTGGTGTTGATAAGCTCTATCGCCTCCGCCACGAAGATAATACAAAACATTTTACGATCCTCTGTGAAGACTTTAAGCGCGCCATGGAGATTGCCTTCATTGATGACGGGGCCTTCAGGATTTTAAAGAAGCTCGTTCCAGGTTCTTATACATTTATTTTCGGAGCTCAGAAAAAGATCACAAAACTTTTGAAAGCTTCTAAGGCAGACAAAGAAGTCGGCATTCGTTTTCCACCAAGTCCATTTTGTCGAAAATTTCTTGAAAAATATGGTGATGTCGTTATTTGCTCACACATCAATCACGAGTTCATCGGAATGGAAGATGACGGAGTTCCTCTTTATAGTGCTCTCATCGAAGATGCTCTTGGTGGTGCCATCGAACTGATCATTGATCCAGGCAAGTATGAATTTATTGGCCCAACGACTATCATAGATTTCACTTCAGGCGAACCAGAAGTCGTGCGTGAGGGAGTTGGATCTGTTGCCATGTTCACATGAAAAAACAACGTGTTGTCATTATTGGAGGCGGATTTGGTGGTCTTGCTGCTGCAAAAGCTCTTCATGGTAAGGATGTTCACCTCACATTAATAGATAAACGAAATTATCACCTCTTTCAGCCACTACTTTATCAGGTCGCGATGGCGGGATTATCTCCTGCTGAAATTGCCTATCCTCTGCGAAGCCTCCTCCACAACCAGCAAGAGACAGAAATTCTTTTAGGTGAAGTTGAAGAAGTAAATAGAATAGAAAAGTATGTGCGCACTGAAACTAATAAAGTTCACTTTGATTATTTAATCATTGCCTGTGGCTCAACTTATACCTATTTCAACTCCCCTCAGTGGGAACCCTTTGCTCCGGGACTTAAGACAATTGCTCAAGCGACAGAAATTCGAAGACGAGTTTTTCTAGCTTTTGAAGAAGCAGAAAGAGAACCCGATCCAAAGAAGAGACATAAATTTTTAAATTTTGTGATTGTAGGAGGAGGCCCAACCGGTGTGGAACTCTCAGGAAGTTTAGGTGAGATTACCAGATATTCAATCAAGGCAGATTTTCATCATATTAAACCCAATCAGGCAAAAATCATTCTAGTAGAAGGTGGAAATCGAATTCTTTCGAGTATGAGTGAAGCACTTTCAAATGAAGCTATGAAAGAATTGAATGAACTCGGAGTTGAAGTCCGTCTTGGTCAAAAAGTAACAGAGATTAACGCCAATGGTATTCAGGTGGGTGATGAGTTCATTGAAAGCACAACAATTCTTTGGGCCGCAGGAGTTGCGGCCAGTCCGCTTAATAAAACCCTTGGCACCGAACTCGATGGTCAGGGACGAGTTATAGTAAATGCAGATTTATCGATTCCCAATCATCCAGATATTTTTGTCATTGGAGATCAGGCGCACTACAAATGGGGCGCAGATAAATCTCCTCTTCCTGGTCTTGCTCCAGTGGCGATGCAACAGGGAAGATTTGTTGCAAATCTTATTTCCCATAAAAATAAAAACTCGACCTCTCTTCCAGTTTTTAAATTTGTTGATAAAGGTCAAATGGCAACGATTGGTAGATCACGGGCCGTGGCAATGTTTCGTGGTTTAGAATTTCATGGCATCCTCGCGTGGTTCGCGTGGCTCTTTGTGCATATTTATTATTTGATCGGATTTAAAAACCGGACCTTCGTACTCTTCCAATGGGCCTTCACCTACCTGACGTTTAGACGTGGTGCTCGACTCATCATCGACAAAAAGTAGTTGGTAAGAATTTCTTATCATGTTTAAGACGAATTTTTCTTCGTAGCACGCTAGTGCGTTTTAGTCGGATGAGATTCTTCCCAAAAATCCAACAAGATTCCAATGGCTTAGATTAATAAAAACGAACAATTTAAACGCTTTATATTTATAGGCAATTAAGTCTTTTAAATCGATCTAAGTCTATGAAATTAAGGAATAGTTTATAATCTAAAGGCATCTTAACGACGGAACCATAATACCCGATCAATATGTTAAGATTTTCCCAAGCATTACGCCGATATATCTAAGAGAGGAAATGTTTAAGCAATGAATATTATGATGATTAAACTCATCCTAAATCTTGCCGTATTATTTGCATTTACTGCATGTCAGGTGAAATCAAAAGGCGCGTCCGATATTATTGCTAGTGGAAATCAATACACAACGACGATTACGGGTACAACTTCGATCATAGCTAACGGTGTTGCAACTTCAACGATCACCATCAACGTCAAACAAGGTGGAGCAGACTTCGCTGGCAGCACTCCAACTTTCACTGCTACTGGTTCTGGAAATATTTACGGCGCGTGTTCTGTTTCGGATGCTTCAGGGAATTCAACTTGTAGTATGACTTCGGTGAAAGCTGAAACTAAAACTCTGAGTGTGATTGCTCCTGCTGCATTCACAGGCGATACAGTTACTTTTATTCCTGGTCCGATTAGCTCGAGCGAAACATCAATACTTTCTTCTGGTCCGACTTTTGCTGATGGTGTGGCTGAAGCGACGATCAGTATTTTCTTTAAGGATTCTACGGGTAACGCTATCTCAGGCGTCACTCCAACATTCAATGCTACGAACACTGGCAACACCAACGTTTACGGAGCTTGTTCAGTAAGTTCTGTAACTGGTGTTTCTACTTGTACGCTGAAATCTACAAAAGCCGAAGTTAAAGCCGTAAATATGCTAACTCCGATTGCTTTAACGGGTGGCCCTTCGATCTTCATTGGTGGAGTTGCTACGGCAACTTTCTCAACTATTGTTGGTACATCTCCAGTCGTCGCAGATGGAGTGGCAACCTCAACCATCACAATTACTCTTATAGATGCCAATGGAAATACCGTACTCGGTACAACTCCAACTTTTACAGCTACAGATACAAACGCGAAGAACGTTTATAGTGGTTGTACACAATCATCAGCAAGTGGCGTTTCAACTTGTACTCTCAAGTCCCTCTATGCTGAAACAAAAACACTTTCGATAGCTAGTCCATTTGTAAAATCTGATGGAACAGTTGTGTTTGGATCTGCAGGAGCGGTAGCAGCGAATTCAACGATCACAGCTTCAGGTCCTATTACCGCCAATGGCACATCGACATCTACAGTAACAATTACTCTGAGAGATGCTTCGAATAATCCTGTTCTAGGTGTCGTCCCAACTTTTTCAGCGACTGATACTGGTTCAACAAATACATACGGAATTTGTCCGGCCACTAACATTCTAGGGGTATCTCTTTGTACGCTTAAATCGACAAAAGCCGAAACCAAAGTCATGTCGATTACCTCACCGGTAACAAAGTCTGATGGTTCGGTAATTTTTGTTCCAGGTCCTGCTGATGCAACTAAAACAACTATCGTTGGTACCACTCCTGTTGACGCCAATGGTTTAGCTCTTTCTCTTATTACTATTATTATTCAAGATGCTTTCAGTAACGCTATTCTTGGCGACATACCAATCTTTAATGCCACTGATACTGGTTCAACTAACGTGTATGGTGCTTGTTCGGCATCGGATGTTTCTGGAACTTCGGCCTGTACCCTTGCTTCTACCAAAGCAGAAGATAAGACTCTGCAACTTACCTCGCCTACTGCTGTAACGGGTCCCATTGTTCAGTTTACGAATGGTGCGCCGGTTGCTGCAAATTCTACGATTTCGGGAACGACCCCTGTAGTAGCCGATGGTGTGGCGACGTCGACTGTTACAATTACTCTTAACGATTTAAATAACAATCCTGTTGCTGGTATTGTTCCGACTTTTGGCGCAACAAATACAGGAACGACAAATACATATGGAGTTTGTAGTTCAACAGATGCAACAGGGATTTCAACTTGTACCCTTGCTTCAACAAAAGCTGAATCTAAAATTCTTGCTATCGCAACTCCAGTTGTTAAGGACGGGACAACGGTAGTATTTGAACCCGGAGTTGTAGACCCTGGAACTTCTACCATTACTGGTACAACTCCGGTTCTGGCGGATGGAGTTGCGACATCTACTATTACGATCATTCTCAAAGATGCAAATAATAACCTTGTAGATGGTCAAACTCCGACTTTCTCTGCAACAGACACCGGTACAACAAATAGTTATGGTGCTTGTTCAGTGACAACTGCAGGTGTTTCAACGTGTACTTTATCATCTACAGTTGCTGAATCAAAAGTTCTTACCCTCACGGCTCCGGTCACAAAAGCCGGCGGAACAGTTGTCTTTACTTCAGGAATTGCAGCCGCCGTAAATTCTTCAATTACAGGAACGACTCCAGTGGTTGCGGATGGATCAGCAACTTCAGTCGTGACCATCAATTTAAAGGATATCAACAACAATCCTGTTGCTGGTCAAACACCTACATTTAATGCAACAGGTTCATCGAATACTTATGGGTCATGTTCTGTTTCTGATGCTTCAGGGGATTCAATCTGTGCATTGAGTTCAATTTTTGCAGAAACAAAAGTGCTCTCGATTGCAACTCCTGTTGTTAAAGCTGGAAACTCGGTTGTATTCACTTCTGGTGGAGCGGTTGTTGCAAACTCAAGCATTAGTGGTACGACTCCAGTCGTAGCTGATGGTGTTGCAACATCAACTGTAACTATTACTCTTAAAGATGCTAACAACAATCCTGTGGTAGGCGAGATTCCAACATTTGGTGCTACTAACACAGGTTCAACTAACGTTTATGGAACTTGTTCGGCGGCAGATGCTTCGGGGATTTCAACCTGTACATTATCTTCGACGAAAGCCGAATCTAAAACTCTCGCCATCTCTTCTCCGATTGTTAAGACCGGAACTGTCGTTGTCTTCACCGCTGGTGCAGCTGATAGTTTGAATACGACTATTTCAGGAACAACACCGGTTGAGGCCAATGGAGTCGCTTCATCGACAATCACGATAGTGATTAAAGATATAAACAATAATCCTATTGCTGGTACGACTCCGATTTACAACGCTACAGATACAGGAACCACAAATACTTATGGTGCTTGTTCGGCTTCTGATGCTAGCGGTACTTCACTTTGTACACTGATGTCACTCAAGGCCGAAGCAAAGACTCTTCAATTAACTTCACCAGTTGCTGTTACAGGATCTATTGTGAACTTTACGGCCGGAGTTGCAATTGCTGCTAACTCTAGCATTACGGGTTCAAGTCCGGTTGTTGCTGATGGTTCAGCAACTTCTTCAGTGACTGTGACTCTTATGGATGCTGCCAACAATCCAGTGACCGGAATCATTCCTACATTTACTGCAACTGATACTGGGACGACTAACAACTATGGTGTTTGTTCTTCAACTAACGCTTCAGGGATTGCAACTTGTACCCTCGCCTCAACTAGAGCTGAAACAAAAACACTCTCTCTTGTAACTCCTGTAGCAAAAGCTGGCGGAACAGTTGTTTTCACGCCTGGTGCAGCCGTTGCAATCAATTCTTCAATTTCAGGAACGACTCCAGTAGTTGCTGATGGTACTGCAACATCAACTGTGACGATTACACTTAAAGATGCTTCAAATAATCCAGTTCCGGGCCAGGTTCCAACCTTTAATGCTACCAATACTGGATCAGGAAATACTTACGGTACTTGTTCTTCAACAGATGCTTCAGGTATTTCAACCTGTACCCTCGCTTCAACCAAAGCTGAATCTAAAGTTCTTTCGATTTCAACTCCTGTGACGAAAGCAGGTACTACGGTTGTCTTTAATCCAGATGTGGCCGTTGCTGCGAATTCTTCAATTACAGGTACAGGCCCCGTAGTCGCTGATGGCGTAGCAATCTCAACTGTGACAGTGACTTTGAAAGATGCAAACAATAACGTTGTTCCTGGAATTGTTCCTACATTTGGTGCAACAGATACTGGATCAACGAATGGATATGGAGTTTGTTCTTCGACTAATGCCTCAGGGATTTCAACTTGTACTCTGACTTCTATAAATGCTGAAACGAAGACCCTTGCAATCGCAACTCCGGTTGTGAAATCAGGCGGGGCAGTTGTCTTTACTGCTGGAGCTGCTGTAGCTCTTAATTCAACCATCACCGGTTCTGGACCAGTTGTGGCCAACAACGTCGCCTCTTCAACTGTAACGATTACTTTAAAAGATGCCTCTAATAATCCTGTTATCGGTACAGTCCCTACTTTTGGAGCGACGAATACCGGAGCAAATAATGCGTATGGTGTTTGTTCTGCGACAGATGCTTCAGGTATTTCAACATGTACTCTCAAATCACTTACGGCTGAAACAAAAACTCTTTCAATCGCTACTCCCGTCGTAAAAGCAGACGGGACAGTGGTGTTTACTGCTGGTTCCGCTGTCGCTGCAAACTCATCAATTACTGGAACAAGTCCTGTTGTTGCTGATGGTTCTGCTACTTCTTCTGTGACTATTACACTTAAAGATGTCGCCAATAACGCTGTGGTAGGGACTATTCCAACGTTCACCGCTACGAATACTGGCTCTGGAAATACTTATAATACATGTTCAGCGACTGATGCTTCGGGTATCTCAACTTGTACACTCTCTTCAACTAAAGCTGAAACCAAAACTCTTTCTATCGCCACCCCTGTTGTAAAAGCTGATGGAACAGTGGTCTTCACAGCAGGTGCTGCTGTTGCAGCGACCTCTACAATCACAGGTACTGGGCCGGTTATTGCAGATGGAACTTCTTCTTCAACCATCACGATCACTCTTAAAGATATAAATAATAATGGGGTCTCTGGTTCAGTTCCAACTTTCAGTGCGACTGATACGGGGTCAACCAACTCTATGCTGACTTGCTCGAGTTCAGATGCAAGTGGTGTTTCAACATGTTCACTCGCCTCTACTAAAGCTGAAACTAAAACTCTTTCTATCGCTACACCAGTTCTCAAAGCCGGTGGAACAGTTGTCTTTACTGCAGGAGCAGCGGTCGCTGGGAATTCTAGCATCTCAGGAACGACTCCTATTGTGGCCGATGGTGCAGCAACTTCTACCGTAACGATTACTCTTAAAGATGCCTCTAACAACGCTGTCGTAGGCTCAGTTCCAACTTTTGGTGCAACAGATACAAGTTCGACAAATACTTACGGTACATGTTCTGCCACGGATTCATCAGGGATTTCAACTTGTACCCTGGCCTCAACATATGCTGAAAGCAAAGTTCTCTCGATTGTCACTCCGGTAGTTAAAGCGGGAACCACAGTTGTGTTTACTCCAGGTTCAGCAGTTGCAGTTAATTCTACTATTTCTGGAACAACTCCGGTTGTAGCAGACGGTACGGCCACATCAACGGTAACAATTACCCTGAAAGATGCTGCTAATAATGCAGTCCCAGGAATTGTACCGACTTTCGGAGCAACTGATACCGGATCGACCAACAACTATGGAGTTTGTTCATCAACGAATGCTTCAGGTATTTCGACTTGTACAATGTCGTCCCTTAAAGCTGAATCGAAGACTCTTTCTATTGCAACTCCTGTTATCAAGGCAGGAGGATTAACTGTCTTTACGGCAGGCGCAGCTGTGGCCTTAAACTCTTCGATCAGCGGGACAACCCCGATTGTAGCTGATGGTACGGCTTCATCGACAATCACTATCACTCTTAAGGACGTTAACAATAATTTTGTTTCTGGAACTGTTCCTACATTCTCGGCCACTGACACTGGAACAACGAATGTGATGAGCGCCTGTTCATCATCAGACATTTCAGGAATTTCAACTTGTACGCTTAAGTCTAATACGGCCGAAAGCAAAGTTCTCTCAATCGCTACTCCGGTTGTAAAAGCAGGTACAACGGTTGTCTTTACCGCTGGATCGGCAGTTGCTCTGAACTCTACGATTTCAGGAACAACTCCAGTCGTAGCGGACGGGACATCAACTTCTACTGTAACTATTACTTTGAAAGATGCTTCTAATAATCCGGTTGCAGGTCAGGTTCCTACTTTTGGAGGAACTGATACAGGTATAACCAATATCTATGGAACATGTTCATCATCAAATGCTTCAGGTATTTCGACTTGTACTCTCGCTTCAACACACGCTGAAACAAAAGTGCTTTCAATCCTTACTCCAGTAGTTAAGGCCGGTACCTCGGTTGTGTTTACGGCCGGCTCAGCGGTGGCGATCAACTCTACTATTTCGGGAACAACTCCTGTGGTAGCAGACGGTTCAGCGACATCAACCGTAACGATTACGCTTAAAGATGCTGGTAACAATGCTGTTTCGGGAATTGTTCCTACCTTTGGAGCGACTGATACAGGAACAACAAATACATACGGAACTTGTTCATCATCAAATGCATCAGGTATCTCAACTTGTACTCTGGCTTCAACTAAAGCAGAATCTAAAACTCTCTCAATTGCTACTCCTGTTGTAAAAGCAGGCGGAACGGTTGTCTTTGATCCTGGAGCTGCAGTAGCAGTGAATTCTACCATCACAGGCACAGGCCCAGTTAATGCTGATGGAACTGCTTCATCAACAGTGACCATAACTCTTAAAGATATCAATAATAACTTTGTTATCGGCACAGTCCCTACTTTCAGCGCTACAAATACTGGTAGCACAAACGTTATGGGAACGTGTTCATCAACAAATGCTTCAGGTGTTTCGACTTGTACCCTCAAATCGAACAATGCTGAGACTAAGACTCTTGCAATCGCTACACCGGTTGTCAAAGCTGGCGGAACAGTTGTCTTTACTTCGACTGCGCCAGTTGCCGCTAATTCTTCGATCTCTGGTACTTCGTCAGTTGTGGCCGACGGTGCTGCTACTTCGACGGTAACGATTACATTAAAGGACATAAGTAATAATCCTGTCGCCGGTCAGACTCCTACTTTTGGCGCGACGGATACAGGAACGACAAATACTTATGGATCGTGTTCGGTTTCAGATGCTTCCGGTATTTCAACTTGTACCCTGACTTCAACCAAAGCCGAAGTGAAAACACTCTCGATCCTTACTCCCGTTGTTAAGGCCGGTGGCACAGTTACTTTCACTGCGGGATCAGCATTTGCAGCGAATTCAACCATTACAGGGACCGGATCTGTTGTAGCTGATGGTACAGCGACTTCAACTATCACTGTTACTCTCAAAGATGCAGGAAACAATTTTGTTTCTGGTGTTGTTCCAACATTCGGAGCGACTGATACGGGTACAACAAATACTTATGGAACGTGTTCTTCTTCAAATGCATCAGGGGTATCAACTTGTACACTCAAATCATTAAAAGCTGAAACCAAAACACTTTCAATCGCTACACCGGTTGTAAAAGCTGATGGAACAGTGGTCTTCACAGCTGGCTCTCCAGTGGCAATAAACTCAACGATCGCAGGAACAGGACCCGTAGCTGCTGATGGGGTTGCAACATCGACAGTGACAATTACTCTCGCAGACATAAATAACAACCTTGTTTCTGGAACAGTCCCTACTTTCAGCGCAACTGATACGGGTTCAACCAACATTATGAGTGCTTGTTCTAGTTCAAATGCTTCAGGAGTTTCAACCTGTAATCTCAAATCTACGAGAGCTGAAACCAAGACTCTGTCTATCGCTACTCCATTTGTAAAAGCCGGCGGAACGGTGGTCTTTAATGCTGGTTCAGCCGTTGCTGTAAATTCTACGATTATAGGTACAGGTCCTGTCATTGCTAACAACATTGCAACATCTACTGTTACGATTACACTTAGAGATGCTTCAAACAATGGTGTAAGTGGTATTATCCCTACATTTACTGCCACGGATACAGGTTCAACTAACGTGGCAACAGCTTGTTCAAGTTCAGATGCTTCCGGTATTTCAACTTGTACGCTTAAATCTTCAAAAGCTGAAACTAAGACTCTTTCTATCGCGACTCCAGTCGTTAAAGCGGATGGATCAGTCGTCTTTACTGCTGGTGCTGCAATCGCCGCGAATTCATTGATCACAGGAACGGGACCAGTGATAGCGGATAACGTTGCGACTTCAACCATTACTATCACTCTTAAAGATGTGACTAATAATCCAGTTGCTGGGCAGTTTCCAACCTTTAATGCCACTAATACTGGATCAACAAATACTAAAGGAGTCTGTTCAAGCTCAGACGCCTCAGGTATTTCAACATGTACGTTAAAATCAACGAAAGCCGAAACAAAGACCCTTTCTATCGCTACTCCCGTTGTTAAAACAGGTGGCACTGTTGTCTTCACTGCCGGATCAGCTGACGTTGCCAATTCTGATATTACAGGTACGACCCCTGTAAGTGCCGATGGTGTTTCAGTTTCATTTATTTCAGTTTCATTAGGTGATGCCTTCGGAAACCCTGTCTCAGGAACGATTCCCATTTTCAATGCGACAGATACCAACTCAACAAATGCCTATGGTGCTTGTAGCAGTTCTGACTCTTCAGGTACTTCGCTTTGTACCCTCTCATCTACTAAAGCCGAAGTTAAAACCTTACAGATGACTTCTCCAATCGCTGTAACGGGTTCTGCCACTGTGACCTTCTCTTCATCTCTTCCGACTTCTGCCAATTCTACAATTGCAGGGACTGGTCCTGTAGTCGCAGACGGGATCGCTGATTCTATAGTCACTATTACTCTTAAAGATGCTTCGAATAACCCTGTTGCGGGCTTTACACCAACCTTTGATGCCACAGACACAGGTACCGTGAATACTTACGATATTTGCTCAATGTCGGATGCTAGTGGTGTAGCTGTATGTACCTTCCAGTCTTTGACAGCCGAGACTAAGACTTTACGAATTACCAACCCTGTTCTCAAAACAGGCGGAACTGTTGTCTTCACTGCTGGTGAGGCTTCAGTTGCCAACTCTACCATTTCAGGAACAGGACCTGTAGTCGCTGACAACGTTGCCACATCGACTCTTACGATTACTCTGAAAGATGCCAACAATAATCTGATCGCCGGAGTTGTTCCAACTTTCAATGCGACTAATACTGGAAGTGGGAATACTCAAACAGCTTGTTCTTCCTCTTCTGCACTTGGTATTTCTACATGTACTCTCAAATCGACCAAAGCTGAAAGTAAGGTTCCTTCGATTTTAACTCCCGTCGTGAAAACAGGTACGGCGATTGTCTTTACTGCAGGTGCTGCAGTAGCTGTAAATTCATCCATTCTGGGAACAGGACCAGTCAACCCAGATGGTTTCTCTACTTCAGTTATTACTATTACTTTAAAAGATACATTCTCAAATAATGTCAGTGGAACTGTTCCAACATTTACCGCTACTGGTTCAACTAATACATATGGTACTTGCACATCTTCTGATGCCAGCGGTGTTTCAACTTGTGCCCTCTCGTCGACAACTGCTGAAACAAAAACACTTTCAATTGCTACCCCGGTAGTTAAAGCTGGTGGCACAGTCTTGTTCCAGACGGGATCAGCAGTCGCTGCGAACTCTACCATCACTGGTACTGGTCCTGTTGTAGCGGACAATACGGCCATATCAAACATTACGATTACTTTAAAAGATTCAACTAATGCTCCGGTTGTGGCCGTGATTCCTACCTTTACAGCAAGTGGTACCGGGAATACTTATACTGTTTGTAGTGCAACTAACTTAAGTGGTGTATCCACTTGTACAGTTAAATCAACTTACGCAGAAACGAAAACACTTTCAATTGCCTCACCAGTGGTTAAAGCTGACGGAACAGTTGTCTTTATTCCTGGTGCTCCATCAGCTCTAACCTCAACTATCGTTGCGAGCAATCCAACTCTTGCTGATGGAATTGAAGCTTGTGATGTGACAATTACTATTAAGGATGCTACTGGAAATGCCATCTCTGGCCAGACACCAACATTTGCGATGACAGGAATTAATAACACTTTAGGTAGCTGCCCAGCGACTGATACTTTTGGTGAATCAATATGTTCAGTAACCTCTACTAAAGCCCAGGAAAAAACCGTATCTCTACTTACTCCAGTAGCCGTTGCAGGTAACGCGGTAGACTTTAACCCTAACGGGATTAACATCCAGGTCCCTATTGAAATGGTTGATAGAGGGCTTAACTCATCAAGTTCTGCTGCCACCAATTTCACGAGGACAACAACAAGCTTCGACCCTGCAGATTATGTTTCACAAAGTAACGATTACATTTTTGAGATCGTGGCAGACAATATAAACGCAACGACGGGATTTGTAGTGAACTTAGTTGATGCTCTAGGAGTCAGTCTTACGACAAGTAATATTACAGTTCCTGCGAACTCAAGTTTTAGACGTTTGCGAGTAAGCTTTACTCCAAATTCCACAGCAACTCAATACCGAGTAAGAGTTGCTCAGACTTCTGCCGCTACTGGACAACTCAAGGTCCATTCAGCGAAAATTATTGTCGAGCAAACAGCGGCGATAGCTTCAAAAATCTATATTCCTTTAGCAGGTGGTGATAATACTGGAGAGAGTTCAAACAACACCAACACGGCCATTATTGGTTCTTCAACAACATCTACAACGTTTGTCCAACCTGTAGCAACGAACTTCAATCTCTGGACCAGAGCGGATGCTCAGTATGATGCCATCCATGCTACGAATCCATGGACTCTTGAAACTGTGATGAGTATTTCCAATGCGACAGCCATAGCCTCTACAGCCCTCTTCAACAAGACGAGTGGATTGCAAGTCACCGAAGCGATAACTAACCATACTGGCTCTACGGCACTCAATATGAGAAGTGCAAGCTTTGCTAGTAATGCGACTAACTTTACGGATGGTTCTACCTATGAAGTTCGAATCAAAACGAACACTGCTTCTCGTTCAGCGAGACTAGCAAAAGCCGGACTCTGGCTTAAATTGAAATACTTGAAAAAAGCTGAGATCCTTCACAGACTTTCTATGAGAAGTGCAGCTACTACAACTTCACTAAATGTCGCGGATGGAAGATTCTTCTGGGATGCTGGAGCTTGGTCGAATCCATCTGTGTTTTTACAAACAAATGCGCTCACAACAACCAGTAGTATTCAATTGTACGACCATGGAACGAATGATAACGGAATTACTTCTCCAACAGCAGTAGCAGGCAGTACGATTACTCCTACGGGCACATACTCTATTCAGAGAACAGGCGCTCTGACTCTAACGGATCAAAATAGATACTGGATAAGATACAACTGGACTTCGGGAGCACCGATCATGGGCGGAGCCTTCTTGATCATCCGGGCAACAGAATAATTAGAAAATCATATCGCTATGAGAATATTGAAAAAATAAATTTTTTAAGCTTCAATAGGCGTTCACCTGTTTCAAATTCGTCGCATCTCTGACCACTCCTTCAATACTCTTCATCCCTTTAGTAGCCTGAACTTCGATGGCGCCAGAATAGAAAATGCGTAGGCCCCGTGTACCCCTGAAGCTATAGGCCTAGAGGGACTCAACCTTGAGGTCATCTAAAGACTTGAAATTACTGTCTAAACTTTAGTCGTCCTCGGCACAGAGTAAGCACTGGGAAATCCTGGCCCTTTATTAATCAGCTGGTTGCAAACTGATTCTCTGGCACTGGGCTTGCTTTGATCATAGTAATTCTTTAACTGAGGTATTTATGACGAACACATTAATCCTCACCTTATTGATCGCTTTTTTTGTTACAAGTTGTGGAAAGAATCATTACTTGATTCAAGATCCAACCGCAGACAGCTCAAGCAATCTCAATATCGGTGTTGACCCTGGCCCTCTTTGTACAACTAACCCTACAGCTCCTGCTTGTAATTTAAATCCAGTCGTACTGAAGCCTGGTGTAGTCACCATTCTTTTGGCACTGGGAGATGTTGCTCAACAGAGTATTGTGATTTATGAAGAGTCATCAAAACTGATAGCTCAAAATGCTGTGAAGTTCGCATCGCCTGTCGCTAATCCAAAAATTCTTGTGGTAAAAGATTTTAACCATCGTGGTGAATCTAATGAAGATACTGAGTTCATCGCAGAAGTCTTACTTGCAAACTATTCGACGACTATTAAGTATGAAACGGCCGGCGGATTAAAAGAGTGCGATCTTAAAGGATATGATTTGATCTGGTTCAACAATCCAGGATATCCAATGGGAAGTATAACTTCACTTAACTCTCTTAAAAACTTTAAAGGTGGAGTGATTCTTTCTGGAGATGATTTAACTCAAGGAAGTGGCTTTAGTTTGGAATCATTCACAGGGTTGAAATTCAAAGATAACGGTACGGCGCTGGCCTGTGGTGGAAAATCTTATAAACACAACGATAATGGTGGTTACAGATATAGAATATCTCTTGAAGAAGAATTTCTTCCAGGTCTTGATGAGTCAGTTCGTAACTTTGAATATGGTAATGACATTGATAACTCCATCCTCGCCTTCAATGATTCAAAATACCAAGTTCTTGCCTATACCAACGGTGCAGCTGGAACATGTGAAGTAAAAAGACCCATTATTATACGCTACGAAAAATAATAGTAACCATAGGGGCAGAGCAACCCGCCCCTGTGTCTAAAGATCACTCACAATGTCTTCGTTTTTTCCCAAATACTAATACAATAAAATGTATTAAGGGGAATTCATGAAGAAACACATTCTTGGCCTGGGTTTAGGTCTGTTCACGCTCTCGGCTCAAGCTGTTAACATCCAAACTTTTACTTTTACTCAGACACCAAATTACGCCATCACAGAAGATGCTCTAGATCCAAACAGTATTACGAACAACAATTATAAATACCTCTTCACCGCCGCTTACCACTATGTTCGAAATCCTCTGGTGATATTAAACTCTACAGGAAAACGAACTGGTGTAGTCATCGATTACTACAACTCAATTAACTTAGGTTTTGGATATCGTCTCAATGCACGCTCAGTTATTGGTCTTGAAACATTTGTATCAGAAGCTGCTTACGCCAATAAAAAATCAACGGCGCTTGGAGATTCTTCACTCACCTACAAATACCGACTCACCGGAAAGGATTCTCCGTTTGCTGTTGCCTTGATTCCAAAACTCTTCCTACCTACTGGTAAAGAAGATCTTTTTCTCTCTGATAAATCTGTTGGATACGGGGCCCTCGTTGCCATTGAAAAAAATCTTCAATACTTACAACTCGCCATCAACCTCGGTTACTTAACATCTCCTGACGCCCGTTTTGCGAATATGGATTATCGTGAGAAGGTTGTAACCGGCATTGGTGCCTACATTCCAGTCACAGATACATGGGGCGGAGATATTGAGTACCAAAGACAAAACACTATGCCTTGGGGTAAAGGCCCTACTCCCAATGAATTTTTCACAGGGATTCGCGTTCAGGCAAAAGATTCTCAAATCTATTATGGCGGTATTGGCTGGGGTGATATGAGTGATGCCTACGGAAACGATTTCCGTTTGGTTGCAGGTCTTAAATGGACTCCACGTTTCTACGAAGAGGACGCCACGCCGGAGATGGCCCATGCTGATAAAAATAAGCAGACTGAATTCGGCATTCTCAAAGAATCAAAAAATATCCACTTTGCTCATGCTAGTTCACGTCTTTCAAATTCTGCAGAGATCATGTTGGATGAAATCGCTGAAGAAATTGTTCAGCATCTGCAAAGAATCAAAATCATTCAAGTTGAAGGTCATGCCTCTAAAATTGGAAAGCCTAAGTTTAATCTTCGCCTTTCAAAGAAGCGCGCGATGATTTCTCGCGACTATCTTATCAGCAAGGGCATTCCACCTGAGAAAATTAAAGTTATGACTATGGGTGATTCAAACTCTACTCTCGATGACTATGCGGCTAACAGACGAGTAGAAATACGAGTTTTTGAAAACTAGAGGATGTTCAGTAGATATTTTTATTGAAATAAGAATCATATGAAGATGACTAAAATACTTATCCTTAGCTTCCTGACCCTGCTGTCCTCTTGCTCTCACAATAAAAAGAAGCTGCTGGATGAAACTCAGATTGCAGGAATTTGCGCTGATAGATTGAAAGATATCAACCCACCCAAGGGTCAGGAAATTATCGATTTCTCAAAACAAATCACGGCCGGTACTGCCAGCATTGCGATTGCAGGTCTAGGTGTTGCCACTGACGCTTTAGTGATTGTTCTCACAAGCCCCGTCACAAAAGTTACGGTGTGTTTGGTTGCTATCGCAGCTCTGACCGATGGGCATGGCGCCGGTCTTGATGTTTGCGGAATAGTGGCCGAACCAGGCCATAACCCAAAACTTGCACAGAAATCACTGGATCATACGAAGGGCTGGAGATGTCCTAATCTGGATTATATCGCTGAAGGTCTCAGAGGTGTTGCCAGCTGTTACCTTGAACACGCTAATAAAGAAAAAGCGAAACTTCAATTAGACGCTATTCTAAAGAACAAAACACTTTCAGATTGTATTTCGGATGACGAGAAATCAAAAATTGAAGTTGAGATGCAAAAACTTTCAGCGGACTAAGAATGAGCAAATTTTTAAGATCGAAATCCTGCTGATTGGAATTCCAAAACTTGAAGGAATCATGAACTTCTATTTTGAGAATGTGGAATTGATGTTGAAAAAGATGTTCATTTATATGTTAGATCTTAAATAGGTCCTTGGATTTTTTGCCCTCTCAATAACCCTTATGATTCGCCACTTGAATCGACAATTGGATGAACTATAACTGGCTCACCAATGAAGCTTGGAAACCTCAGACCCACGACTATTCTTTTTTGATCACTAAAGACACCGAGACTATGTGGGAGATCAAGGGCAACGAAATTGATAGAGTTATGAGTTGTGGGAAGTACCGTCTACAGATACCAAAAACGAAATTCAACATTTTCTGATTTTAGGAAAAAAATGGTAGAGAGCGAGACCTGGCTTTTTAAAACGCACATATGCTATACAACAATAGCGATGGTGCCCAGTGAGGGACTCGAACCCCAGGCTCGCGCATTGGGTTCTAATCTTGATAACTACGCTGCAAATAGAAGAGTAGAAAAAAGAGTTTTTGAAAAATAGAAACTAATAAAAATCTGGAATCACAAGAATATCATTTGGTGCAACTGTAACACCTCCACCAATTGTCCGCACTAATTGGCCAGCAGTTGTAATTTCAACTATCAAGTTAGAAGTAGCATCCACAACAAGCAGGTTACCATTGGAAGCTTCAGCTACGGCACGGGGATTTGAAAGAATCGACGCGTTTGAGTAGCTGGCCACTGCTGGCCCGTTTAATGTTGCTCTGACTTGTATCGTGTCTGTCGTTCCATTCCAAACGAGAGCAAATCGACCGTCACTTAATTTGATTGCAGAAAAAATGTCTGTCGTAGTCGTTACATTTGAAATACCACTATCAGTTATAAGTGCTCCTGTATTGCTGTAGGCCCTTGCTCTATCTACGTTATCTGAAGTTAAAATAAATTGATTATTATTACCATAAGCAAACAGTCCACGAGATCCATTCATTAATGTTAGAGGCCAACCACCAGCGGTAATGCGTACACCAGATGAAGAATATCTTTCGATTGCGTTCGTTTCAGCGATTAAAACATCCCCGCCCGAGAGTTGAGTTATGCCATAAAGGTTTCCAGTGAGGTTTCCAATATCATTAATAAAATCAACTCGAGTTCCATTAAGCGCTGAAACTCCAACTATCCGATCAGCCGTACTATCAATGACGATGAGAATTTCTTTCGTGTCATCCTTCCAAGCAAGGCCGATGGGATTTTCCGATTGAGTTAGGTCTAAAAGAGTCGATTTATAGTTACCATTTGAATCTAAAAGAAGGACGGATCTGTTACCAGAGTTGCTAATGACTATATCCCCTGGAGACACAGAATAGGTGGTGAAAGTTATCGGAGCATCGTTACTCAACTTACAACCAGAGATTAAGAAAAAAATTAATAAAGAAAAGCATTTTTT
>JBBARF010000036.1:0-29020 GCA_040399925.1 Bacteriovoracaceae bacterium | reverse complement strand
TCCAACTTTATCCAGCTCCATACGTCTGTGGCTCAGAGCTTCAACCTTGGCCTCAATCTCTGAACGTTCCTTGAAAAGAACTTGGTTTACCGCTACAAAGTCAGCGTGCTGGGTTTGGATTTCTTTAACAGCTGACTGTAAGAGGGCAAGCTCAAATTTATGCTCATCGATTTCTTTGAAGATCGTCTTAAGTTCAAACTCCCGACGCATTTTCGTTTCTTCAAAATGTTCAAGATGGTTTTTCTTATCATGTTCAATTTTTTTATTAAACAACTCCAGTTCTTTGCGTAGGCCCAGCATCTTAAGATCTTGGGCTTTTTCTTCAATCAAGAGTTCATCAAGATGATAATTTGATTTTTCAATTTCGATTTTAAGGTTACTTAGGTTTTTAAGTGAATCCTGAGTCTGGTAATCAAGTTGATTGAACTGATTCTTTTTGCTGACAAGTTTTTCTTCGATTTTTGATAAATCAGCTCGTAATTCTTCATTGAGATTTTTGAGTTGTTTTTCTTTGCCTTGCTCAAGCAAAACATCTTCACGGATTTTAATAATCAGGTGCTCTGATCTTTCAATTTCAAATCCTAGAGTCTGAAGTTTTGCTTCTGATTCTCTCTTAAGCTTCTGCTGATCATCCATCAAAGACTGGATTTGATCTAAAGTACGGGAATTATCATCGATCTCCTTTTTTAAGATCTCAATTTTAACTTCAATCTTTCTTTTTTCTCTTTGGGACTGATCTGTCTGAGCAAGTAAAACGTTTAATCTCTGAGTTTCAACGACGGTCTGCTGAGAAACCTCATCTGACTCTCTTTTTAGATCAATAAGGGAATTTGTTTTCTTCTTCTCTTCGAGTTCGAGGCCCGCTAGTTTCTGCCTGAAATCTTTAATCTCAAGATGACTGCGCTCAATATCTCCCTTCATTCGGAAAAGTGTTGATTCGTGACGAAGAATATTCTCTGACAACGCCTGGTCTTCGTGGTTCAACTTACTAACATGCTCTTTTAGAACATTCAGGGCATTTTGCTCCTGATTAATCTGATCACGTTTCTTATCCAACTCCTGATTGATCTCGTACTGTCTTTTCTTCAGGAAATCGATTTCTAATTCGCGTTTGTTCTTTTCATTAAGCTGAACACGAATCCCCGCATCGACATCTTCAATAGAGGATCTTTTTTTCTCCAACTGTCTTTCGGCCAATCGAAGCTGATCTTCTTTATCTTTAATTTTGCGTTTAAGTTCTTCTAACTGAAGTTTAAATTCGTCGGTAAAGAAAGGAGGTGGTTCAAGGGCTTCCTCCCCTCCTTTAAAGACCTGGATTTGATAATGGGACTGGGCTAAAGAGATCGTCTGACCCTGTTTATAAGGAGTTTCTTCTCTGTAAGGAAGAATGACGGTATCAAGAAACACTTCCGCTTTAAGTGCCAGTTCCTTGATGAAAATATTGTCCGAACTGAGTTTCACTTCAAGGATCTTTCCTTCAAGCTGATCATCCTGAATGCGGATATCACTATTTTCTTCAGTCCCGATAAGGATTGGTCCAAGTTTGTTGAACAAATACTCGCGCGACGACCCGTCTTTAGTAACTTTTATAATCAGTGAAGCCACGAGACCTCCATGGTCTTAAAGAATCAGGCCTTAAGAAGCTTTCTTATCGACTTGTTTTGAAGCTTTCATGGCTTCCGGTTCAACAATCATATTGTGAACCTGATGATGTTTGCCTTTAGTCCACCACTTACTAAGAGGCTTCGTTAAGGTAATGAAGCCAACGTCAACGGCAAGCTCTTTAGAGATCAGGTCTTCGGCCAGGACTTCCATCGGATCACGCTCAGATTCAAAGTTATCAATATCAGCAGGAAGTTTATTATGAGCACTCATGTTCCAGAGCGTATAAAGTTCGTTCTCAAAACGTTCAACCGTTTCCATATAGACTTTTTCAGCAGAAAGGAAAATATTCATAAGAGACATAGATACAGAAAGGATAATCCCTACAATCGATGTCGACATAGAAAACGAAATTTTCAAAAGGAAGTTATCCATGATGAGTTTTGACCCTTCAATATCATTCAGGTTCATCCCTCCGAGTTCAGGCAACGCCTTCATAATCCCAAGGAAGGTACCAAAAATACCACCTACGATGAATAGACCAGGGACAAGATTAAGGAAGTCATTAAAAACAGAAACAGGAATGATCCCAAAGACTTTATTAAAGCACTGGTTATTTCTGAAAATGTTACTAGCAAGTTCATTGAACTTAGGTCTTTCAGCACCGTGTTTAAGATACTTAATCTGACGAAGAGTATCGCTTACAATTTTAGCTGACCCAGGTTGAACCAGAAAGATTCTATCCGTCATCGTCATGATGGCGTCTGGGTTACGACGTTTCATAATGGTACGAACTTCGAAAATTTCGTAATAAGTGATCTCAAGCAAACGTTTACAGGCAACATAGAACGACTGCTCTGTTTTATCATCACGCGTGTCCATGTACTTTCTTACGCGTTTTGAGAATTCTTTCCCAAACCAGTCTTCTCTTTTGACTGTGTAGTAAATCAGTGACCGTAGGACGACTGCAAAGATAAAAAACGCTAACATAGCTGGCATTAACAGATCGGTAGCAAAAATCACCACACCATCTACTAAATTCTGGACAAAGTTTTGGCTGAACATACGTACCTCAATCCTTTAAGTTAAAACGTATAATTACTTTCTGAGATTTTTCACAATTGTATTTAGCACAGAAGTCTCTTTGATTGATTCCTGAGGCAATATCGCGACCTTTCACTTCTTCTGCGAGGAAGCTTCGACCAGTGACTTTAACCATTGGTAGAAGTGTTCTCTGGTGCTCAAAGATCATATTCTTTTTGTCGAAGATATAACCAAAAATTGATTTAGAACGCTGATAAGAAAGATCCAGGTTATAGCTTACAGCTGTACGATCTTTTTCATCCATGCTCTGTGGATCTACATACTTCCCTTTATAGGTAGGAGAAGAGAACCCGATGATTTCAACGTTCTGAATTTCTTTAGCCACGTTAGCATCTTCAAATAAGCTCTTGGCATAGGTCGGGATGAATTTCTGAAGGGCAGACTTCATCTCTACTTTCAGGTTCGATTTATCGGTATCAAAGTAATAACCACCAAAATCAATTGTTACGTCACCTGATTTTTTATCAACATCGGCAACAATCCCTTTCTTGGCAAGATCGTCAGCAATTTTCTTGGCGAGTTTCTTTTTCGCATCGGCCAGCTCTTTCACACGTTTTAAATCGTCTGAGAGAACATCCTTATCTTTTTGAAGTTTATCAATTGAAGCTAAGTAACGACCGTGGTCTTTTTTAGCTTCAGCAAGTTTACCTTTCGCTTCTTCAGCTTCTTTCGATGCTTTTCCTAACTGATCCTTTGCTTCATCAACTTGACCTTTGAGAGATGCCAACTGGCCATCGAGTTCTGCTTTTTCAATAGCCATTTTATTTTTAAATTCGCCAAGACGTTTTGATTTCTCAGCAGCTGAAGCTTTTTCCTTTTCTAACTGACCTTCAAGAGCGGCTCTTTCTGCTGCAATCTTGTTTTGAAAGTTATCTTTCATGTCGGCCATCTTCTGCTGGTAATTCGCATTCGCCTGAGCCATCTCAGATTCCATTTTATGTTTTAAAGCTTCTTGTTGAGTGATCTTCCCTTTTGCATTCTGAAGTTCAGACTCTGCTTCAGCTAATTGTTGGTTAATGTTTTCAACACTGTCTTGCATATCTTTGGTTTGATTCTGAAGTTCTGAAATCTTCTTAGCGTTTTGTAGCTTCATCATTGCGATCTTACGGTTAAGATCGGCTTTATTGTTTTTAGCATTACTGTAAGTTTTCTCGAGTTCTTTGATCTTTGAACTCAGATCAGAGTTAAGACCGGCAATTTTCGATTGGTTAGTGCGAATCGTATGCGCCTTGTCTTCAATTTCACCTTCAAGTGAAGCAATTTCGTCTTTTTTCTGCTCTAAAAGCTTTTGCTTAATCCGGATATCCGAGTCCTGCTTGGCGATTAACTGCTCATTCTGAGTAATGACTTTAGCTTTTTCTGTTAAATCCTCAGTTTGTGTTTGGATGGTGTAATCCATCTCTTTCATCGCATCGTTTTTCTTAACAATCAGCTCATCACGATTCTTGATGCGTTTTTTTGACAACAAGTTAGTGTTGATGATGTTACGAACCATTTGCTGATACTGATTTAGTGCTACGGCCTTATCAGCGTTTTGTTGAGCTTCTTTTTCCAGCTCTTTTTTCTCTTCTGTTGCTTCATCCTGAAGCAGAGTGAGCTTACCCATCAAGTCTTCGTACATCTTGGCTTCGGACTGAGATGCTTCCTGTTCCAGATAGTTATCTTTTAAAGCGTTGTAGGCCTGAATTTGTTTTTTGTAGTCTTGTGTTTCAGCGACAGCTTTCTGCAATTCAATTTGCTTCTGCATACTGAAGGTACCACTTCTCAAACTCGCTACGACGTATAAAAGGAGGAAAACTACGGAAAGAACCATGAACAAATCTGAGTAAGATGTCCAGAAAGACCCATCCTCATCATGTTTACGTTTCAACTTTTGATAGTCAAAACTCATATATCTAACCTCTTGTTAAAGTAAAAAATCCATTTACTAAAAAAAATATTAAAAATTGATCCGCCAGTATTTTAGCATTTCTGGGATGGCCTGTTCGCCAAATCCCCCGATCGAAGAGTTCTGTGGAGTTGAAACAAAATGTCTAATCAATAAAAAGGAGTGAAATTAACGAAAAGTGCCACTATGAAGTGGCACTTTTGTGTAAGTATCTGAATAGAAGGCTCAGTCGTCGAGTTTGAGATTTCCGAGCATTTTTGCCATGCTGGTCTTAGGTTCTGGGCTATTACGGGACTTAGCACTTGGCACGGGAGAAGATCTTGACGGTACGACCGATTTCGGATCCGGACGGTGCTCTTCTTCTTGCTCTTCGTCCGAGATGTAGTCCGGATAAAACGGAAGATCGGACTTATAAACAATACGATCAAGATGTTTAACAAACCCCGACCAATGGCCGGTTGAAGAATCTGTTTTCTTGATCATCTCAAGACTGTTCATCTTAGAATCCATCAAATCAATCAGGTGAACCAGATAGGCTTCTGAAGTCTGAGGAATTTTTGGAGAACCATATTCATACTCTCCGTGATGGGAGAGAAGAATGTGTTTAATATGCATTTTGAGATAGTGCGGGAAATTTTTAATTTTGTAAGAGAAGCGATCAACAAGCTCAAGCCCCTTAACCAAATGGCCAACTAACTTACCTTCTTCTGTGTACTCAACATTGACTCCATCAGTGAGCTCATAAACTTTACAAAGATCATGAAGCACACATCCTGCAACAACGTAGTTCCCGTTCACATGATAATGACGAGAAAGCATCAGGGCCAGGTTCGTGCAAGAAAGAATGTGCTCAAGGAGACCTGATTTATAAGCATGGTGAATCGATTTTCCGGCCTGCCAAGTTTTCAAACGACGGCTGATCTCACCATCAGTCACAATATTTCTTAAAAGATCACGGATATAAACATCATTGAGGCTATCAATAATGGCCAAGAGCTCTTTGTACATCACTTCAGGATCGCGGGTCGACTTCATGATGAAATCATCCAGATTCACTTCACTTTCTCCTATTTTAGAGATGGAATTAATAATGAGTTGTTTACGGCCTTGGTAAAAGTTCAACTTCCCTTTTACTTTGGCAAAAGAATTTTTAGAAATGTTTTTCTCAACCTCTTCAGAGTATTGCCAGAGCCTAGATTCGAGGTCACCGGATGAATCAGTCAGGATTATATTAAAATACTTTCGTCCGTCTTTTCCCTCGGCAACGTTGAAGATTTTAACCAGAAAGACTGATTCAAATTCTTCTTTCCCCTGTAAATCTGCGATAAATAGTTTTGTCATTCCCGAGTCCTGCGTTAAGTACCTAAAATATGGATTTCAGACTACACGGATTTAGGTGAATCCGCTACACAAAATCTCCCAAGTGAAGTATCTTGCAAACGCTTATAATTTCTTAAACTTTCACCCTTTATACTCCACTCAAAATGAGTGGCGAGGAGTCTTATGAAAACTGTAAAAATTGGTGTTAACGGAGTTGGTCGAATTGGACGTACAGTTCTTCGTGCTTATTTCGACAGATTGGCCGCTGATAAAAATCTCAATATCGAAATAGTTGCCGTTAATAATCCTGGCGACTCCAAGCCATACGTTCATCTTTTGAAACATGACTCACTTCACGGAAAACTCAAAGGTGATTTCAGTTTTGATAAAGAGTCTGCTGAAATTTCTTATAACGGCAGAACAATTAAATTTTTCAGTACAAAAAACCCTGAAGAAATCGATTGGTCAGCTTACGGTACTCAAGTCGTCATCGATGCCACAGGTCTCTTCAAGGATAAATCAAAACTTGGCATGCACATGAGAGGCTCTGTTAAAAAAGTTATCATGTGTGCTCCAGGAAAGGACCTTGATGGAACTTTCGTTATGGGAATCAATAACGAGAAATACGATTCAGCAAAACACCACATCATCTCAAACGCATCTTGTACGACTAACTGTCTTGCACCGATCGTAAAAGTTCTTCACGAAAACTTCGGTATCGTGAACGGACTTATGACAACAATTCACTCATATACTTCTGATCAAAACCTTCTTGATAACGCTCACGAAGATCTTCGTCGTGCCCGTTCTGCTGCGCTTTCTATGATTCCTACGTCTACAGGTGCTGCTAAAGCTCTGGGCGAAGTCATTCCTGAAATGATTGGTAAACTTGATGGTTACGCTGTTCGTGTTCCAACTCCGGATGTTTCAATGGTTGATTTAACTGTTGTTCTGGAAAAGAAAGCTACTAAAGAAGAAATAAACGCTGCTATGAAAAAAGCGTCTGAAACAAATCTCAAAGGAGTTCTTGGATACACTGAAGAAGAACTCGTTTCACAAGACTACATGGGTAACCCAGACTCTTCGATTTTTGATTCAAAACTAACCAACGTTATTGGCAACACAGCTAAGATCGTTAGTTGGTACGATAATGAAGTTGGATTCTCAAATCGTGTTATCGATCTCGCAAACTTCATTGGTCAAAAACTCTAAGAGGAATTTATGCACTTAAAGTCATTACAGGATGCTGATCTCAAAGGTAAAAAAGTTGTCGCTCGCTTCGACTTCAACGTTCCATTTACCAAAACTGAGCCGTACAAAATAACTGATACGAGCCGAATTGATATGGCGATCCCGACGATTCGTTTGCTCCTTGAAAAAGGTGCTTCGAAGATCATCATGATTTCCCATCTTGGTCGACCGGACGGAAAACCAGATCCTAAGTACTCTCTTGAACCAGTTGCTGAATATCTAGCAAAGAAACTTGGAACGGATGTGATCCTTTCTGAATCTGCCATTGATAACGGAATTAAAAACCTGCTTCAATTACCAGAAACAAAACTTGTATTACTTGAAAACATCCGCTTTCTTCCAGGCGAAGAGAAAAACGACAGTGAGCTGGCCGAAAAATTGGCCGCTTACGGAGATGTTTATGTGAATGACGCTTTTGGTGCTGCCCACAGAAAACAATCTTCAACTTATGCTATCAACTCATTTTTCAAAAACCGCGCCTACCCTGGTTTACTCATGAAAAAAGAAATTGATTCATTGGGGGCCCTTCTGGATAAACCGGCGAAACCTTTCATAGCTGTTATCGGCGGAGCAAAAGTTTCCGACAAAATCAAAACCATCGAAAAGATGTTGGTGCTAGTTGATACTCTCCTCATTGGAGGAGCGATGGCGTACCCATTTCTCAAAGCGAAGGGTATCACTGTTGGTAAATCACTTTGCTCTGATGAAGATGTTGCCCTTGCAAAAACTCTTCTGGCTCAAGACAAAGGTGGCAAGATTCAACTTCCAAAAGATCATATAGTTTCAGCTGAATTCGGCGGAGCTCCTGTTCCATGTCCGGGAACAAACATTCCGGCCGAGATGATGGGACTTGATATCGGTCCTCTTACAATCAAGGCTTACGGCGATCATCTTAAAACAGCTAAAACTGTTTTCTGGAATGGACCGATGGGTCTGTTTGAAAATAAAAACTTCGCAACAGGTACGATGTCGATTGCTCACACTATTGCTGGAACCAAAGCGTTCTCAGTTGTTGGTGGTGGTGACTCGGTAGCGGCTGTGGGGCAATCAGGTGAAGCAGATAAATTCTCTCACGTCTCCTCAGGCGGCGGAGCATCTCTGGAATTTATCGAGCGTGGCGAACTTCCGGGTGTTCAGGCCCTGAAATACGGAATTTAATATGAAAAAGCTTGTTGTTGCTAACTGGAAGATGAATAAGAACGGTAAAGAATGTCTTCAATTCTTACAAGAATTCAAAGCTAAATATACCAATCAGGCCGATGCGTGGATTGCACCTCAGTCTCTTTACGTAAAACTAGTTGTTGATTCCGGTATCAAAGCTGGTATTCAAAACTGTTCCGAATTTATTCACGGTGCTTATACTGGTGAGATCTCATCCCGCACTTTTAAAGAGATGGGTGGAGAATTTGTTATCCTCGGTCACTCTGAACGCCGTCAGTATTTTTCTGAAACATCAAAATCCCTCAATGCTAAAGTGAAAACTGCTCTAGCTGAAGGTTTGAAGGTTATCTACTGTATCGGTGAAACACTTCTCGAGCGGGAAGCGAACCAAACTCTCTCTTTAATGACTGATCAGCTTCACCAAGGTCTAAACGACATCACGACGGCCAACGTTGAAAATCTTGTGATCGCTTATGAACCAGTTTGGGCGATTGGAACTGGAAAGGTAGCAACACCGGCCCAGGCCCAGGAAGTTCACGCTCACATCAGAACTGTCATGAAGACGAAGTTTCCCGCCTTTGGTGAGAAAGTCCGCATTCTTTATGGCGGTAGCGTCAAACCGGACAATGTTAAGGAACTTTTCGGCCAAAAAGACATTGATGGGGGCTTAGTTGGGGGTGCATCACTCAAAGCAAACGACTTTTTAGCACTCTGTGGCGATATCTAAGCAAAATTGGTTTGCAAGGCATCGGAATTTTAGTAAAAATGTTAGCTCAATTGGAGACTCTATAAATGACAACTTTTCTCATCGTTTTACACGTTATCATCTGTGTTCTTTTAGTCGTAACAGTACTTCTTCAGTTCGGTAAAGGTGCCGAGATGGGTGCAATTATGGGTGGAGGCGCTTCGCAAGCTGTGTTCTCTAGCTCTGCTAAGGGTAACTTCATGACGAAGCTAACTTCAGTTCTTGCTATAGGATTTATGATTAACTCAATCGTTCTTACGACTGTTAAATCACGTGAAGCTAGAAAGTCACTTTTTGATAACGAAGCTCCGGTTGCCGCTCCCCTTAACTCTGATGTTCAAGCTTTAGATCAGAAAGGAACTGAAGTTCCTGCTACTGAAGCCGCCGCAGCTCCAACTGCACCAACAGCTGCTCCAACTGCTAAATCAGAAGTTCCTGCAGCAACAACTGCTCCTACAGAGCCTAAGAAAAAATAATTTGAATCTTTAAAAGCCGGGGCAACCCGGCTTTTTTTTTGCCTAAAAACTGTCCAAAGATTTTACAGCGGCTATAAATTTTTCTCTTAAGGCCTTAATTGTGGCTTCAAATGAGACAATCCATGGAAATGGTACTATCTCAAGGAATACCTATGAAAAATGCAATCTCCGTTCTCTTGCTCCTCACATCTCTTTCGGCAATTGCCCAAGAACTAGATAAATCTGCAAGAATGGATAACCTGTTTGCAAGTTCAGGGGTTACCAGTTGGGGAAAAAGAAAATCACGGGATGCTTCCATCGTTTGCAAGGTACCTAAGAATACGAATGCCCTAAAGTGTAATCTTCGTTCTCCAGGGTTGGACTTGAATGATGATATCGATCGTGAGTTCCATGGAAACGAAGCCCAAGTGGTTTCAGATCTACTTAAAGAATTTGATCAAATTCCTTATGGAAGACGTCACCGTCAGGATGCAGATATAAATTGTAGAAACAAGAAAAACAGCACAGAAAGAGTGTGCGAAGTGATCGAGTCTTCTCAAATAATGGGAATCTAGTTAGGATTTCTTTTTGGCAGCAGGGTCAACAATCTTGATCTTCCCAAAATCCATTTCTTTTTCAAATTTACGGATCTCTTCAATAGGAAGTGTGGCATACGGAATAGTTGGATCGAAACTATCTGAGAGTTTTAAGTCTCGGGTCAGTTCAGTTCGCACATAACGAACATGATTATCAAAAATATCAAAGATGTCTGGATCGAGTTTAATGCCTCTGAACTTCCTCATGGTATTCATAGCTTCAGGGATGGATAAAACATCACTATAAGAGCGCTTCGTCGTAATAGCGTCGAAGAAATCAGCGATGGTACAAACCCGCGCGAGAAGATGAATTTCATCCTTCCCCTTCAGCTTTTTAGGGTAACCAGTGCCATCGAAATTTTCATGATGTTCATGAACCACGCGCGCGACGATTTTAAGATCAATATCAGCACTCACCTGACAGTGACCATTCACTAAAAGATCCAGACCGTAGTCGGGATGTTTTTTAATGACGGCGTATTCTTCGTTTGAAAGACCACCTGGATTATTCAGAATGTGAGTAGGGATTTTAATTTTACCAAGGTCATGTAGAAGTCCACCAAGGCCCGCATGAGTGAGTTCTTTACGAGTCGCTTTCGGGTTAATCGCCCGGTAGAGCGTAATACAGTACATGGAGACGTTAATTGAGTGATCGTAAGTATAAAAATCGTGAAAACTTAAATTCCCAATGAGATTTCGAAGTGAATCAATGTTGTGATGATCAAGCACATCAATCATGTTCTCCACAACTTCCCGGCAACCTTCAATCCCCTGACTTAAGAGTTCAGTAGAAAATTCTTTGCTGAAAATATTGTTCAGGTAATCAATGGCAGCTTCTTTGATGACTGTCGTCTTTTTTGTATCGTCAGCATCAGACTTCATCAGTGTACGGAGATAAATCCGGCGCTGTTCTTCAGAAATATAGATTTGAAAATACTTGCGGTGAAATTCTTCGACTTCTTCTTTTTTAAGAACTTGCCCCGTAGGAAAAATGCGAACAAACTTTTCTTTTCCCTTCACGACAGATGAGTTTACGTACAGATCGTACGGTATGGGTTTATCGACTTGAACGAGGTCATAATGAACGGAGAAAAAGCTCATGCCCTCATTGTAGCACTTTCAGAGAAACTGGGGATGAGGCAAAAATAAACACAATAAAAAAGCCCACTTGCGTGGGCCCTTTAAGATTAAATTAATCGAAAGTGACTACTAAAATGGTATGTCATCAGCTGCGAAGCTGGCGTCATTAGAAATCTGATATTCCTGATTGTGTGAATCAGAAGCCGGCGGAGCCGCTTGGTTATAAGATTTATCAACATTTGTTGTGTTGTTTGCACCAGTTGTAGCGCCGCCAATGAACTGAACGGTTGAAGCTAAAATTTCAGTTGTGTAGCGTTTTGTTCCGTCTTTATCGTCCCATGAACGAGTTTGAAGACGGCCTTCAAGAAATGCCTGGCGGCCCTTCGCGAGGTACTGATTACAAAGTTCAGCAAGTTTTCCCCAAACAACAATACGATGCCATTCAGTTTTTTCTTGTTTTGCACCCTGCTTGTCAGTCCAAGCTTCAGTTGTTGCAACAGAGAAGTTGCACACTGCTGCTCCACCTGGAGTGTACTTAAGTTCCGGATCCTGTCCTAGTCTTCCCAGCAAAATCACTTTGTTTACGCTCATAAAATCTCCTTAGTCGCCTGGGTGGCGAAAATAAAAAATAACGGACCTTTTCGATCCTTCTTTCTTACCCCAGTTTGGTTTGTGATGGAAAAGATAAATTTCTTTCCATTTCTTGCCGTGAACATGAAAAAACCAGACCAACATGTGAGTCATTTAAGTGATTGAATTTAAAACAAGATTAATGCGAGTCTGAAAAATTAGTTGTGATGAGAATCGTTCTTTTCGTTATTCCTGTGACGTTGCAAAAGATATGTATCTGGATTTTGTTTAAGAAATTCTTCTACTTTTGCTCGCGCAATCTTCACATCTTTTTTGTACCAAGTGGCGTCGAATCCACAATAAGGACAATTGAGATCTTTGCGGTAGAGCGAACTATGAATGGTTTCAAAGATGGCCCAGATAACCGGGAAACAAAGAGCACCTTTCCACTCGAGCCATGAATATCCCATCGCTGTAACCACGATGGAAAGAACCAAGATCTGGCCAAAATGGGCAGCAGTTAAACGGCGCGAATAACGGAGGGTACGAGGCGAGCGGCAACAAGGACAAAAGTAGTCTTTTGTTTTTTTCTTCTTAACTTTCTTAAGATTGAAATTTTTGTCGTACATGCTCAACTCCTACCCTCATTATTCCACATTTTTGGCACCTTCCCCTGCTTTGCAATTTTTGCCCCTTTTAGCCCTCTAAGAAAGACACTCTAGGCATCCCGCGATGCCTAGGGTTGTGAATTTTTAGATGGGTAACAAAGGTAGGTACTTGCTAGGAGAGGATTTCCGAATTCAACACACGTGCAGCTACCAGAGATCGGAACCCTCTGGATGCTTTACACCTCGCAAATGCCGTACCAAAATGGGAGGACGTAATACTACAACCTTACACCTAATAAAATGACGCTAGTGACAAAAAGCACCCCTAGAATGGCCCTTTCTCGGAACCAGCAGGGCCAGATAAGCATCTTTTTCTCAGCTTCACTCATCGTGCTGATCTCTATTGTTGCGTTCGTTATTAACGTTGGTCTCTTCGTAAAAGCAAAAATCAATTTGCAAAACGCCACCGATGCAGCCGCATTTTCCGGAGCAGCTGTTCAGGCAAGACAACTCACAAAAATTGCTTATCTCAACTGGGAAATGCGCAACATCTACAAAGAGTGGATGTACAAATATTACGTCGTAGGAAATCTCAACATCGCTGCCGTCGCCAATCCTACCGGTTCAACTCCGATGGATTTCCGATTGGAAAAAGACACCAACGTTTTAAGTGGTGAAGAAAATGAAGATCCCTACAACTTCCCTGCTGTTTGTATTCACCTCGCTGGTTCAAAAACCAACATCTGTAAACGCTACGCCATTCCCGGTCTTCCAGAGTTTGGAGCTTACAACTTACCCGGAGCTGAAGAAGCGTCGCGAGCTTTCATTGATAGTTTAATTGGAACAAAAATTAATGACTGCATCGATAGAACTCGTCTCAATGCACTTGTTACTTCAACTTGGGCCTACAACGTTTTGACTTCAGCCAGTGAAGTTGATTCGACTCTGGCAGGACAAGGCCCGGCGATTCTGGCGGACAGACAAGGTGCCTGGCCTAAAGCGGTTGAGCTTGCCATCAGAATGAGAAATCTCGAGTACATTGTGAATCGTGAATCACAGCCGGGAATATGTATTCAAACCGGAAATGGAACGGCCACAAATTGCACCAGATCTATAGGTGATGTTGAAGACCAAAAGAAAGCAGGTAACGAAAGAGTTATTAAAGCTTTCTATGCGGGTTACAGAAATCTTGGAAACCACATTGATAAAGAGATGAAACAAACTTTCACTCTAACTGAGCTTCCTCCTAAAAAAATTAAACTTGGTGGACAGAACTCTGCCAGCTATCTCCTGGTTCCTCAGAACAGAGTGACTGATTACGAGAAACAGTATCTCGATTTAAAGCTCATGATGGTTAACTACGCCGTTTTTTATGCAGCGATGATTCCTCGTGCTTCAAGTGATACATCTGGTGCTTGTGATGTTTCAAAAGTGGCTATCCCTGTTCCCGGTTATCCACTGGGCTTTTATAAAAATCCGGATCTCGTCACCTATTATGCCGTCAGAGGTGAAGCTGAGTTCGTGGGCATGTTCAATCCTTTCAGTAACGAAAGCATTAAGCTCACGGCCTATGCAGCAGCGAAGCCTTTTGGTGGTCGAATCGGCCCCATGTTGTTTACCCAAAGAGAAGGCACTGATTATTTCACCGGACGAACTGATAACAGTAAGTATAGATCTGTTCCCTATATAGCTTCTCTGGATTTTGTTGGGACAAGAATCAAAGGCGGCAATGGCGCCACTCTTCCAAATGGTAAGTTCACGCCGGGTACTCCACTTCCGATTAATTTTGATTCCGATACTCCTGGATATTTCTGGCTTAAAACGCCTCAAAGTCCTGTTGGTGGATTGGGAGCAAGTTCGCAGGGAGTTCAGTTTGGTATTCCGAATATGGTTTATGAATTTGAGGATGGTTTTTCAAATGCCGGATACCAGGAATCAGGCTCACAGATTCATATTATCAAACCAGCCGACGGTACGGGCGGCGATAAGAATATGGGACTTTTCAGTCGGAATCAGTTTAAGGCCTTTAAAGGTTCCATCGGTGGCATCGTAACCCCGGATGCTTTAAAACAAGAAATTCAAAGAGTCAGAGCGGCCACAACTTATGAAGCAGCTAACTATATGATCCCGACGCCATTTTGGTTTAATAAAGAAAACGATGTTGATTCCTTCGGCTGGATTGCTGGTGGAAAGACTGCTCCATCACCTAATGGAACATCGGTAAACACGGTTGATATTTTTGCTCCTCTCTATCGAAGTGGAGATCAAACGGATGTACTTTTTGAAACGCTCGATTCTGTGGTCGCGACCATCTTTGAATTTATGCGTGCTCAGAGAAATGGTATTGATAAATATAAAAACTCTCTGAATGCCGGAGCTCGCGCTGTTTATGATATGAGACTCGTTGTTGCCAATAGTGGTGCTGCTGGAACTGTAGAAAAGTACGCAGAGTCTGCCGCTGGTATTTCCGATATTGATTTTAATCAACCGTCTACCGGCGATTCTGATCAAATCCCTAAAACTTGTAAGAGTATCGCTGGTCAATTTTTAAGTTTCTATTACGGTGATCCTGCTCTCTACCCAGGTCAGTACGTCACCAACGATGGAGTAAGTAACGGTTGCCCGGTTCCTTTAGGAACAATGCTGAGAACTTATTTTGCTTCTTCAACATCGGCTTCAGGTTTTTCTCCAAGTCATTACCGTATGGAGTATTCATTTAAAGAAGACAATATGACGAAGTCCCCTGCTGGAAAACTGGGAATTCTTTCGGCCTACATGCCTGGTCCATGGACCGGCGTGGGCGATGATGGTCGGTTCACTTCACCTTTTCCAGGATCAGGAATATCCGAATTGATGCGCCGGAACTTCTATTCGACGAAATTAGTACCTTTAGGTGCTCTGCAGGGTGGACCCGGCTTCAGTGAATCGGCAACCAACTTAGTTATCTATTCGGAAGGTAACCTCGTGAAGCAACAGTCCCCGGACACTACCCAGACCGATTTCAAAAATATCCTCGATGGCAGTATCGACGTGAACTCCATTAAGTATTAAGAACAACTGACTTGAAATTACCTAGGGCAAACCAGTATAATAGGGGTGATTAATTTCCACTTTCTAACCAAGCAAAAGGATCTTTTGTGGCCACTAAAAAGACCAAAAAACCAACTAAAAAAGCCCCTGCAAAAGCTACGAAAAAAGCTGCTCCAAAGAAAGCTGCTGCTAAAAAAGCACCGGTCAAAAAAGCTGCTCCAAAAAAGGCAGTTAAAAAATCAGTCGCAAAAAAAGCTACGGCGAAAAAAGCTCCAGCTAAAAAAGCACCTGCTCCTAAAAAAGCACCTGCTAAAAAAGCACCTGCTCCTAAAAAAGCACCTGCTAAAAAAGCTCTAGCCAAAGTTGCTGCTCCTAAAAAAGCACCTGCTCCTAAAAAAGCGCCTGCTAAAAAAGCTATAGCCAAAGTTGCTGCTCCAAAAGCTGCGAAAGAAACAAAAGGCAAAGTTGAAGTTGTTAAGACAACTCCTGCTCATGCTTCGCAAGCTGGTTTTAAAGATGACTACGCATCTGATTCTTTAAATGATGATTTCGATGCTGAATTTGATTCTGATGATGAAGAAGAAGGCGCACCCGCTAAACCTGCCGAAGAAGCTGAAGATGAAGAAGAAGAAGGCAGCTACGGTTACGGCTGGGGGTATGAAGAAGGTTTGGACTCCCCAGAAGATGCAGCTGAAAAAGAACTGGATGAGGAAGATGAAGACGTAGAATACGTTAAAGGGCCTAAGAAAAAACCAGAAGAAGAAGAAGAAGAAGAAGACGACGAAGATTACTAAATAGAAGTGGCTCCTTCCGGGGCCATTTTTTTTTTCAAGAGAGGTCACTATGAAAGCTTTAGATTTGTACTACTTTCCGCAATGTCCTTATTGTCAGGTGGTACTATCAGCGTTGAGAGTTACTGGCCTTGAAGCCAATGTTACGTTTCATGATATCCACGAAAATCCATCAGACAAACAGAAGCTTATTAAGGATACTGGAAAGGGCACAGTGCCATGTCTGTACATCGATAATAAGCCCATGCATGAGTCGCAAGAGATAGCGACCTGGATTCATCAATATGCTAAAGAAGTGCAATAGGAGACTAAGTGGAGATTCGCGACCCGGTCCATGGATCAATTCCAATCTTTGATTCGGAAATTGAGATATTAGAACATCCTTTTTTCCAAAGATTACGGAACATCAAGCAGCTGGGTTTCTCCGAATATGTTTTTCCTGGAGCGACTCACACGCGCTATCTGCATTCAATTGGTGTGATGAATGTTTCCACCATGGTTTTCAATAAACTTTTTGTTGATCAAAGAGACTCGGAAGTTTTGAGATTAAAAGAAACGCTGCGATTAGGTTGTCTGCTTCATGATATTGGTCACGCTCCCCTCAGTCACTCGACTGAATCAGTAATGCCTATGGTGTCTGCGCTTAAGTTACCTAAACAGTTTCTCGAAGGTAAAGACCGCCAAGCTTCACACGAAGATTATACGATAAAATCAATTACTGATTCTTCTTTCACTGAATCCTTTAAAGGGGTGACTCGCGAATTCGGCATTGATCCCAATGCAGTGGCTGAGCTGGTGGTTGGAGAAACTCATAATCCGGCCTACTTCACCATCAAGGGAATTAACTACTTCCCTCTTTTGCATCAACTTGTTTCTTCGGAAATGGATTGCGACAGGATGGACTACCTTCTCCGTGACAGTTATTTCTGTGGTGTGAGTTATGGAAAATTTGACCTTGATTGGATTATTGATAATTTGAAAGTTTGTCAGGTTGATAACGAAGCCTACCTCGGAATTTCGGAGAGGGCGATTTCAACTTTTGATGATTTCCTCTTATCTCGTTTTCATATGTTCATGATGGTTTACTTCCATTATCGCGCCGTATGTCTGGAGCAAATGCTACTTCGGTACTTCAAAAATGTTAAAGAAGAGTATTCGATTCCAGCAGATATTGAAGCCTATCTGATTCATGACGATGCTTACCTCTATAATGTTCTTAAAAAATCAAAGAACACATGGGCCAAGAGAATTGTGATGAATGATATTCCTAAAAAAATTCTTGAAACTTTTGGTAAAGAACATTTAAGTCAGATGCATGATCTGGAGCATTTCTTCAAGAACGAGAACATTGATTATATCAAATGTTCATCAACCGGAAGACTTTCAAAATACTATAGCGCAAACTCTCCTCAGAATTCATATCCAATGAAAGTTGTACGGGAATCTGCACTCACCAAAAATCACATCACGATTAAGAATATTCAAGATTCAACCGATCTTTTCCAGAAGTTCAGCGAGAACCATGCTGTTAACAGAATCCACTGTGATTTTGAAGAACTTAGCTCTGCTCAACAGAATAAGATCCGGGAGATTCTTCGAACTTGAGCATGTATAAATTTTTTCTCTATCTCATCCTGGTTATTGTTTACCTTGGTCTCGCCAAGGCACTATCCCCTTCTGAATTGGGGGTCCAGTATCTACAAAATGAAAAAGGTTTCACGAAAGTGATGAAAGGGTCATCTACAACGACCGCTATTCTCATCGATACTCATGCTACAGGCTTTTTAATCAAAACTTATTATCAGAAATATAGAATTATCTCAGGCTACGATAACGTTGAAGAAATGATTGTGCGTACCAGCCGCGAATTCGCGAAAAGAAACCTGAAACATATCGGCCTATCCATCTATCGACGCCTTGATAGCAAAGAAGAGTACCTTCCTCTTCCTCCCGGTAGTATCTACATCGGTAATAACAATTACGGTGAATGGAAGATGACCAACAAGGGCGGCATCCGCTGGTCATTCAATAAAGTATTTAAAAATTTTCCACGTTATCTTGGATGGGGTAAGTACCGTCCATCAATGGAATTTTACAATCAGATGAAATCACACATGACACTCAATCAGGCCTTCTATGGACCTAATCGGGAGTTTGGGCCGGAAGGTCGGGTCACTAGAGATAATTTCCCTCAGTTCTTCAAGGACGAGAGGATGAAAAAGGTAGAACTAAAAACTCTACTAATCGAATACTTTAAAGAGAATTTTTAAGGGAAATATATGGCTGAGATTTTTGACAGGTTAATTATCCGGATTCTTCTCGTAGGCTTTGTCTGTTTGATGATCTATCTTTACCGATATGCCCACGTGATTTTCTATCCTACAGTTAAAAGACAGGTCCTAAAAAAGATAAATCCAGCTGAAAATCCGGCCGATACTCTTCACCTCTTTTCTCGACTGGTAGGGATCTCCATCATTTTCTCATCCATTTCTTTTAACGAAACTTCTGGATTCTTTCTCAGTATTTTCCATTTTGCCGTTTGGGGAACAATTGCCGTTGTTTTCTATCTGCTATCCCTCTACATCATGGAGTCAGTAGTCTTTTATAATTTTGATTACACTGATGAAGTCTTAAAACGCAAAAACATGTGTTACGCCTTTATCAGTTTCTGCCACGCTATCGTTGTGGCTTATTTATCCAGAACTGTGATGATGGAAGCGGAGAACTCACTGGTGATTCTGATCGTGCTTTGGCTTTATATGCTGGTGATCGTCGGATTCTCAGTTAAATATTATGGCTTCATTAGTAAGCTCTCCATCAACAGTCTCATCATCCAAAAAAATCTCTCGCTGTGTTTTTCCTATGGAGGATTTATCATGGGTGCGGGATTCATTATTGCGAGCTGTTTTGATCAGGAACACTACGACATCACGGTCTACTGTATTCAGGTACTCCTGAAAACGATCCTCTCCCTGTTGATCTTTCCTCTCTTCAAAAAAGGCCTGGTTAAGATCTTTCCCATCAAGCTTGGGGATGAACGTGGAAACCAGAGTCAGATAGATATGGATAAGCAGAGTATAGGCTATGGATTTTACGAGGGGGCCATTTTCCTCGCGGGCGCAATCCTGACAACAATGATCGTCCATCGTATTCAGTTCGGTACAATTTACCCATTTTTTTAGGACTCTCCTACTCTGATAGAATAGTGTCCAGAGGAGTCTTCATGAAAAAACCGGTTAGCAATGTATTTGGTCAGCTTCAGGCCTTTGAGCAAGAGATTGGCCGTCTTGAAGGACGCATCCTCGAGCTCGAGCAGCGACTTGAAACCCTCATTCAAGTTGAGCGTAATCACCTTATTCGTGTAAAAAATGAAGAAGAAGTTTCTGACGACTTTATCTTTAGCGGTCGTATGTATCTTGATCTTTCACCGGATAAAGCGTGGAAGATGTATCAGGATCAAAACATCGATTTTATCGTGATTGATGTTTCGGCCGATGATTACCAACCTCAGGAACGTCTTCAAGGTGCTATCCATATTCCTTGGGAAGATTTCTCTCAAAGATTTCTCGAAGTCACAAATCAAACCACTCCTCTAATCATTATCTCAGAAGACGGAACAAACTCTGTTCTGGCCTGTGAATTTTTGGTCAAGCGCGGTTACTACAATTGCAATAATGTTTCTGGTGGGTACAAGCATTGGCGTGGGTTTCGTCAGATAAGTCTTAAAGGACGCTCAGCTTAAATCAGCGAGCCTTTCTTTTGATTCTCGAGCAACTCGCGATAGAGATTATCTAACATCATTTCAACCCGATCTAATTCAACTTCACCCAGTTTGGTCGTATAGTTGCGCTCGAGTTCATTGGTAACCTGAAGAAGCTTCAGTTTAAACTTTTCACCGTAATCAGTAAGAAACACCAGCTGCTCGCGTTTGTCGTGCTCTGAATGCGCTCGCTTGATGTAGCCGCGTTTTTCAAGCTCGTTTAAATGAGAGGTCATGGTTTGTTTTTTCAGTCCACAGGCGCGACCGATCATCTTGATGGATGGACCATCGTTTTCTGAGAGGTACATGAGAATTTCAAGGAAACTTGGTCTCAGATCATTGAAGCCGCTGGATTGAAGCTCTTTGATGAGTTCAACACTGTAAACGCGGTAAATTTTTTTGAGAAGGCTTCCGATGTTCGCAATTCTTTTCATATAGTATGACTATCATACTATGGCGCTGCAAAAGGTCAAATGATAATTTTTTAGGACTTCTTTAAAACTTTTTCCAGTTCTTCAGGAAGAAAGATCTTCTGAGGTGAGGTTTTTTTCACGACTTCATTGCTTTCCAGCCCATCAAACCAAAGCGATAAACGAAGTCTTTCTTTGACCGTCATAATTTCCATCCCAAAGGACTGGAAGCTAAAAATAAGCAGAAAGAGAGCAAAAGTTTTTTTCAAGGGAACTCCTTAGTCCCTATTACCAAAGCAAGGTGAGTGCCAAAAATAGCGACAAAACAGGACAGAATATTAAGAATTTCGTCAGTTCTGTAAGTGACCGTCTAAATATTAGACAGTTCAATCTCACCATACTTTAGTTGAAGAAGTTTCTACTATTTGAAATCGACGTCGCCATTCCCACACCAACTCCAAAAGTCAGCATACTCGATCCCCCATAACTCATGAGAGGAAGTGGAATGCCCACGATCGGCAAGAGTCCAGACACCATCGCCATGTTAATGAACGTGTGCCAGAAGAAAATGGACATGATTCCGACAATGAGAACGGAGTCGAAAAAGCGCTGAACGGAGGAGGCCAGCCAGACTAGCCTCATAAAGAAAACAAGATAGAGAATAATCAGAAAGACTGATCCAAAAAATCCGTGCTCTTCATTAAAAATCGCGAACACGAAATCGGTATGGTTTTCTGGAAGATAGTTCAAAGATGCCTGAGATGAGTTTTTAAAACCCTTACCAAACAGTCGTCCGGATCCAATAGCAATTTCAGATTGAATGGCGTTGTAACCTGAACCCTTGGCATCTTCATACGGATCAATGAAGGTATGAATACGCTTACGTTGGTACTCTTTGAGACCGTAGTTATACATGACGACACCGGAAATCATTCCGACAAGTCCCAGAGTAACGATAGTTTTCCATCTTAAACGCTTATAGAAAATCATCATGCAAAAGATAAAGAGCAGAAGCATTCCTGTACCAAGATCGGGCTGGACGATAACCATGACCGCCGGAACCATAACAATGATTCCAGGAATAATGAGCTCTTTAAATCCCAGAGGTCTTTCAGGGTTCACTTTGGTAAAGAAGCGTGCCATCGCAAGTACCAGACCCATTTTCATAAATTCTGAAGGCTGCATACGAATCGGACCCAGCACGAGCCAGCGCTGTGCACCCATTCCAACTTTCCCCATGAGAAGCACCAAGAAAACGAGGAACAAAGTTCCGATATAACCGACATAGGCAAAACGTTCAAAAGTTTTAGGATTGAGAAAACTGATTCCAATAGCAACGGCCGAAGCAATAAAGTACCAAGCAATCTGAGATTTCCAAAGATTATCCAGACCCTCATGAGATTGTGAGTGAGTGGCCGAATAAAGATTCAGAACACCTACCATAAATATAGCCGCCATACTTCCGAGGAAGCTGAAGTCATAGCGTTTAAAAAATTGTAACAAGGTCTGGTTCAAACAAAACTCCTATTCAGGATCAGAGCTAGTGGCCGGTTGTGCAGCCTTAAGGGATTTAACCCAATTCTCTTTTATCGCTTTATCTTTCTCTAAATTCTGAAGGTACATTTCAGGCTGGTACTTTTTCATATACTCAGTAATCACGGCCATAACAACTGGGGCACCGGCCCCTGACCCTGAACAACCGTGTTCAATAATCGTGGCGACAGCAATTTTAGGATTATCATAGGGAGCAAATGCCACGAAGAGACCGTGATGTCGTTGCTCATAATCCATGTTGATACATTTTTGATAAACTGTTTCAGCACTGGCCCGAACAACCTGGGCAGTTCCAGACTTACCGGCCATCAGAATCCCCTGACCACGTTTACCGAAAGCCGTTCCTTTAGGATTGTTCACAACCTGAAAGAGGCCTTCGCGTACGAGTTCGAGAGTTTTCTTCTTCTTCAAATCAATTTTAGAAATAAGCTCAGGAGTGAACGTTTTAACTAACTCACCATTGGTATCGTAAACATCTTTCACGACGTAGGGACGGTAGATTTTCCCACCGTTAGCAATGGCCGCATAAGATGTCGCGAGTTGGATAGTTGAAGCAAGAACATAAGACTGACCAATGGCACACGAAAGTGTCTCCCCTGGCTGCCATTCTTGTCCGTAACGCTTCTTCTTCCATTCTTTAGTAGGAATGAGTCCAGAAACTTCACGAGGAAGAGAAATTCCTGTTTTCCCGCCAAGACCAAAACCTTTGGCGTATTTGGCAATAGAGTCGATGTCCATTCTGTTAGCTGCTTTCTGAAAGTAAACGTTACAAGATTCACGAATTGCTTTTACGAGATTCACGGAACCGTGACCTTCTTTTTTCCAGCAATGATAAACTTTTCTCCCCAAACGATAAGATCCATTACAGAAAGCTTCTGTGTGTTCATCAATCTCGCCTTCTTCAAACGCTGCAATCCCCGTGAAAACTTTAAAAGTTGATCCCGGTGAAAAGTGTTCTTGAATATTTCTGTCACGAAGCGGGTGAAGTTTGTTTGTTACGAGACTTCGCCAGTATTCAGGTGAGAGACCACGAGAGAATTGAGAGGGATCAAATGAAGGTCGTGAAACCATAGTCAGAACCTGACCTGAGTTCACATCAATACCAATCACTCCGCCCACATGTCCTTCAAGAGCATTGAAAGCAGCGATCTGCATATCACGATCGATAGTTAGTTTTACGTTCATCCCTGAAAGCGGTTTCTCATCTTCGATCCCTTTAAATAAGTTATCGGTGTTGATGTAACGCTTACGACGGCCCCTGGCATCCACTTCCACAAATTCATGACCATTTTCGCCACGAAGATATTTATCAAGCTGCTCTTCAATCCCGAACTGACCAATAAAGTCTCCAAGACGGTAATCAGTTTTGTCACGCTCGCGAAGTTTAGGAAGCTGAATCTGAGAAATCTCTGAAATATAACCAAGAAGATGGGCGCCGATTTCTTTATCCCGGTACTCACGAGAAATAAATGTATCCACACTTACGCCAGGTAGGTCGGCGTTTTGAGTTTCAATCTGAGCGAGTTCTTCAAACGAGATGTTCTTTTTAATAATGAGGGGTCGATACTTTGCCTGATTTTTATTCTTTTTTAAAATCTGATTAATCGCTGCCACGTCCATCTTCATAATGCCGGCGAGCTTTTGCAGAGTTTCTTCTTTTTCTAGAAGAAACTGGGGCGTAAGAATAGCATCGAAACGAGGAATGTTATCCACGAGGAGTTGCTCATCACGAGAGTAAATGAGACCTCGAGGGGCCCATACAACTTCTTTTCTTAGACGGTTTTGGATGGAGTAGTTATGAAGAGTTTCCCCTTTATAAACTTGCAAGTACCAAAGGCGCGCCAAAATAAGACCGAATGAGGCAGTGATGATGTAGGAGATGAGGGTTGCTCTCTCCTTGTGAATTTTGACTAATTCTTCTTCGCCGAACATAACTAGATTTCTACTCCTCTCGAACTGCTTTCAGTTTGTGAGCGCCAGATAAGGCCCATAACCCAGAAAAGGAGTGGTGAGATTAATGAGAGCAAAATACTTCCTGGAATAAAGCTCCAGAGAATCATCGGAAATTTTTCAAAATCACTGATCATAAGACAGATGGTAATAGTCACAGTCAGATACCAAATGAACTGAAAGAACTGAACCGTCAGCATTGTCATAATCGGTGTCGTTAAATGCAAAAGTTCTTTGAGATAATTAGCGGCCATCATCACGATCAAACCCGCCAGAGTTCCCAGAGCCCAGCCTTCAATTGAGAAGACGGAGTGGATAATCTGAAGTCCCAAAATCAACCACGGGACCAGAGGTGAATCCAGACGAATAGCGAGATAGAGGATCAAGAGAACGTTGAAAGTTAAACGGTATTCTTTCCAGCCCATGACAGGAAGAATAGTCGATGTGACAATTTCTAGTCCGATCAGGAGTCCAATAGTGAGGGCAAAAGCGAAGAGGATTTGGGATAAACGCATTCTCATGGTTTAACCTCCTTAATCGGAGTCTGTGCAACAGTTGTTGGGATAAGAACCAGAACTTCTTCAAGTTTATCGAAGTCCACACTTGGAACGACCTCAATACTTAACGTCATCCCGAAGCTCTCTTTAGTGATGTCAGTAATCATACCGACCTTGATGCCCTTAGGATAAATCCCACCAACACCCGCGGTAATCAGCTTATCGCCTACTTCTACCGGCTCGTTTCTCATCACATATTTAAGAGCACACTTGAAGTTGAAGACACCTTCAACAATCCCGTGCGTACGAGTTCTTTCTACGACAACATCAACCCGGTTGTTTTGATCGAGAATTGTCAGAACATCTGAATAGTTATCCGTTACGCGGTAAACGTAACCCACCAGACCATGATCGGTAATAACCGGAGACATGATCTTAATTCCTTGATTAGTTCCTTTGTTCAAACGAATTACTTTAAATTCGTTAGCCGAATCCCAACCCACAACCTGGGCCATCACACGTTGATTAGGAAGTTCATCCGAGAAGCTCAAAAGATTTTTTAGACGAAGGTTTTCTTTGCGAATCTCTTCCATTGAAGTCAGATCACTTTCAAGACGTGAAATTTGTTTTTTCAGAACTGTATTCTCCTGACCGGTATTAACGATCATGAGGTAGTTCTCCCAGAGCGAAGAGAAATTTTTCTTAGAAGACGCAAAACCTTCCTGAATAGGAGAAATAACTTCAGCCACGATTTGGTGAAACAGCGTCGATTCACTCAGATTGAAGTTTTTTTGCGAAATGCCATAAATAGCAAAAATCGCAACAATGAGATTATTGACAATTTTAGTCTTGGATGACTCGTTGATTAATTTCAAGCTCGGCCTTTATTTGCTTAATATCCAAATAGGGTAATCGAAATCTTACTTCTCGCCAATCAAGTTTCAAGCGAACTTTAGAGATAAAGTCTTTGACCGGACCCGCCCTTCCCCGATAAAATGACTAGCATTTTACAGTTCAAAGGAAATCCATGAAAAACGCATTTGCGAGCAAGATGTCTTATTTTATTTTGACCTTCGTGTTCTTGATCATTACGGCCAGTTTCTTATTCTCTGGTTTTGACAAGTTCTCTATGGGTGGCGGAACGGGTGGATCGGCCAACGTTGCGAGCGTCGACGGGACTCCAATTACGTCGAAAGAATACCAAATGGCACTCAACCGTCAGATGGAATTTTACAACCAGATGATGGGCGGCTCAGGCATGACTCAAAAACAACTGGAAGATCTGGGGATCAAACAATCTGTTCTTAACGGATTGATCCAACAAAAACTTATTCTCAATACTGCTAAGCAGATGGGAATGGTTGTTTCTCTGGATGAAGCTAAAAACGAGATCAAAAACCTTCAGTTTTTCAAAAAAGGTGCGGCATTCGATGTAAATCAGTATCGCAACGTGTTACAGGCTAACGGCTACTCTCCGACGCAATTCGAAGAAATGATCGGAAATGACCTGAAACAAAGAAAAGTGGATGAACTCTTCAACTCAACTCTGGTTTCTGACAATTTCGTAAAAGATGTTCTTAAATTTAAAAACAACATCGTTACTGTTCACGCTATCAAAGTGAATCGTCAGTCATTGGCGCCTCTGGTTTCGGTTTCAGAAGACGAGATCAAAGCTTACGTAGCTAATCCTGAAAACAAGAAAGCTTTGGCCACTGTTTACGAAGAAAACTTCGCAAAATACAATCAGGCCGAAGAAGTTAAGGGTCGTCACATTTTGATTCAAGGTGAAACCGCCTCAGCTCTTGAAAAAATCAAAGCACTTCGTTCTAAAGTGAATGTTAAAAACTTTGCTGAAATCGCGAAGAAAGAAACAGAAGATCCAACAGGAAAAGCTAACGGCGGAGACCTAGGTTGGTTCTCTAAAGGCCGTATGGTTCCTGAGTTTGAAACTGTAGCTTTCAAAATGAACAAAGGTGATATCTCTGAACCGATTAAAACTCAGTTCGGTTACCACATCATTATGGTAGAAGATAAAAAACCTGCTCAAACAAAAGCAATTGAATTAGTTCAAAGTGAATTAGCGCAAATGGCGATTCAAAAAACAAAAGCTTCTGATCTTGATAATCTTCTTAAACAAGAAGAAGCTCGTCTAAATGCTGCCCTTAACAAAAATGATACAGCCGCTCTGGATGCCGCTCAAAAGAAAGTCGATGCTCAGGTGTTTAAAGCAACTGAAGTAAACCAATTTGACCAGGCCTTGGGCCAAGTGAATCTTTCACCTACTGAAAGCGATAAACTCTTTAAAGCTGAAGCTGGTACTGTGGTGAGCTTTGGTAACCCGGGTACAATTTATTTAGTAAAAGTTATCTCTAAACGTCAGGGTGACGATCTTGAGAAGAAAATTACTGAGGGACTAAAAGCCGAAGTTACCTCGCAAAATCAAGCATTTTCACGCAAAATCCGTGAAGAACTACTGAAAACGATGAACAATAAAGCGAAGGTTGTCACAAACCCTGGTTTGTTGTAAGTTCTCTCCTCAATTGAGGAGTTAGTCATGGCAGATAAAAGCGCGAGTTTTAAAGACAATGTTTCGGGCAAGTACTTTGTTGATGATTCTTGTATTGCCTGTGATGCTTGTTGTGTAGAAGCTCCAAGATTTTTTGCCATGAATGATAATGATGGGCACGCTTTCGTAAAACTTCAGCCAATATCTGCTGAAGATTTTCAGGAAGCAGAAAACGCACTGGCCGCCTGCCCGGTTGAAGCTATTGGAAATAACGGTTAAGCAAAGCCCCTCTTTAAGAGGGGCTTTTTTTGGCACTTTTTTGGTCCTCACTTTCGCTCAAACAGCTGAATTCGCAAATTCTTCGATTTAAAAGTCTGCCGTAACTTAACATCATCTCATGAAAATATTTTTGATACTTTTAGTTATATCGAACTCTGCTTTATCCAGAACATTTGGTGAATGCCTCGACGAATCCATTGAGACCAGCATCGCACTCAAGATTTCAGCCATGGCGCAATCTGAAAACGGATCAAGCTGCAGCAATATAGATGCTGAAGAATTTACGAATCTTGGGCAAGAAAGAGAGAATAAAAAGCGATTTCGTGACCAAGCAGTTAGAGCTTTTAACCGGACGAAAAAATTTGATCTCAGTGCTCTGAGTGATATCGATGAACCTAATCCCGGAGAGGCTGACGCGAATAAAACCTGTACCTATACCAATCTTAAAAACAATGCCGCCATCCGAAAGCTTTATGCTGAGAAGTACCCCCAACTCAAAGATTGTCCAACAGCTGTTTCTGTTTTCAAAAATTCAATGAAGTCTTCAATCGCGATCTATGCCCCACTCTATGAATTATGTCATGTTGTTCAAAAAGCAGAAGATGAAATGAAGGCTAATCTGGGAAACTGCCCGGGCAATCCTAAAGTATCGGTTGATCAAAAACCTGAGGAGATTCAGAGGGCCGTGTTTTCATTGGGTGGATCAAGTGGCAACAGAGCATCTCGAGCAACTGAGCAGTGAAATTTTTTAATAGTGATGTTTCAGATCAGCGATAACTGTTCTCGTGATCTTGCCCGCAATCTACCCCACAGATAGTCCCCACTCTCCTGCATTACATCAATGATTTCTTATACTTGGAGTCGGGGTGCCCGTTTTTCAGGTCACATCCAAAAACAGATATGACCAAAAAAGTTGTCACCTTACTCCTAAGGCCATCTTCTGATAAACACACTAACCCACAGTTTTATTTAGATCCGGCGTCCCCACTCTGGCTTTGGTTAGGTCACAACCGTGCGGGCACTTAAAATAGATTTATGAAAAAATACTTTATCGCAATCGTGCTAGTTATCCTTTCTACTCAAGCCTTCAGCCGAGTAGATGCAGTTAAAAAATGCCTCAACCGCGCGATGATTAAATCTATGAACATTAAACTTCAAAATCTTTCGCAGAATAATTCATTCGATGAAGAAGTTACTTTTTCATGTAACAACCTCAGTTCAAAAAACAGACATGAGCTTATTACAATCAGAAAAGATCAAGTTGAAGTTATGAATAAAACCATCGCTACTTTAATTAAGCATGGCTCGATTAAGGCTTCAGCATTTGCTCGATTATATTCAGAACTAGGTAATAAGAATATTTCTTCTGATGAAATGTGTCCGCTTATCGAGTCTAATTATGAATCTCAATTGAGAAGAATTGCAGATGTCGCCTTCTCTTCAGATCTTAAAAAATGTCCCAAGACTCGCGAGAAATTTCAAGCCGAGTATTTCAACATTATGTCTTCGACTGATATTGTAAGTATGCCAATGCTAGATGCTTGTCATAATCTAGTAGGAAAGATTAAACAACTTAAAGAGAAGTTTCAGGACCAGTGTAATGGAAATGTTTCTCAAAAACCAAAATTTAAAAAATTTGGTATCTTTGGAAAACTCACTGTAAAGAAAGCCCCAACACCAGCACAAATCCTTCAGGTTAAAATCCTAAAGGCCTTCAAAGCTAAAAGATCTTCTTATCTCGCTTAAACGCGGATGTAGATCTTCTTGCGATTGAGATACATCACAACCAATCCGTAACCAAACACGAAGATCAACGAATAGATGAGTGAACCATTCTTCGGGTCCCCTGGGATCTTGGCGCAG
>JBBARF010000035.1:0-29184 GCA_040399925.1 Bacteriovoracaceae bacterium | reverse complement strand
GTCAGAACAGAATGAAAATCATAATGGTTCGTCATCAGGTACTCGGCCAGAAAACGCGTATTCGCGTCGGTCGTTTTGCCGTTTAGTATTTCATTTCCAATGACGAGTAGGCTAACTTTCATGACTTCGAACCTCAGTTCAAATATACGAGAACCTGACCAATAATTAGTATAAAATTCTTTGATTTTTTACGCTGCGTAATGTAAACCGAGTGAACATGCCTAAAAAGTATCAATTTGAGCTGCCGTTCAGCACGGATCTCGACAAGCACGTCGTCAAAACTTACCCTGAGATTCGGGAGTATAGAACCTTGTCCAGAAGTCTCGATGCTAGGGGAGCACCGAAGGGCCGCAAACCTCAGTACCTCTACATAATCGAAGCTCTTCTCTCAAAAGAGGATGCTTATTCAGTCCCTGAAACCTTCCCGAACCTTGGACCTCTCAAACATAAACCCATCATTATTGGGGCCGGTCCTGGTGGATTATTCTGTGCTGTCAGGTTAGCTGAGTACGGAGTTCCAAGTATTGTCATTGAACGTGGAGAAGAAGCTTCAAAACGCATGCTCCGAATCGCAAAGTTCTGGCGTTACGGAGAGTTTGATGAAGAAACGAACGTTTGTTACGGCGAAGGTGGAGCAGGATTATTTTCTGACGGAAAACTTATCACACGAATAAAATCAGAACTCGTTTCTTACGTCATGGAGAAGTTTGTTGATTTCGGTGCCCCGCCTGAAACTGCTTATGAGGCCAATCCGCATTTAGGCTCAAATAAGATTCGTACCATCATCACGAAAATTTCAGATTGGTTGCGCACCAAAGGTTGTGAGATTAAGTACAACATAAAAGTGCAGGAACTTATTTCTGAGAATGGAAAGATCACCGGAGTGAAGCTTTCGAATGGCGAAACTCTTTTCTCAAATCATATTGTATTGGCCACGGGCCACTCAGCAGCAGATCTGTATCAGCATTTAGAAGATATTAAAGTGGCGATGAAGCCCAAGGATTTTGCGGTCGGTGTAAGAATAGAGCACCCTCGTCGCTACATAGATAAGCTTCAGCATGGTCAATACTCTGAGGCCAAGGAAATGGGTTCAGCAAGATATCGTTTAAGTTGGCATGATAAGTGGACTGATCACGGTGTTTATAGTTTCTGTATGTGCCCAGGTGGTTATGTTCTTTCCTCGGGAACCGAAAAAAATGGTTTGGTCGTCAATGGCATGAGTAACTTCGCCCGAAATTCACCTTGGTCTAACGCTGCTTTGGTTGTTTCGGTCAAAGTTGAAACAGACATCCCGGATAAAGACATGATGGCGGGACTTCGTTTCCAGCACGAGATTGAGCAGAAGGCCTATGCACTTTCTAAAAAACATGCGACCGGTAGGGAACTTCCAGCGATGACGATCAAAGAATTTATGGATGGAAAACTCAATGATAAGCCATTACCGGTTACTTCATCACCATCGAGTCTTTTTAAAGCGGATATGCGCGAAATCTTTCCTCCATTCATTATTGAGCATCTTAAAAAAGGTCTGGAAGAATTTAATCGCGATCTTCCTGGGTTTATTTATGAAGAGGGCTTAATCATCGCACCGGAAACCAGAACTTCGGCTCCGCTAACTGTCTTAAGAAATAAAGAAACTTTGATTTCGACATCTCACTTAGGTCTTTATCCGTGTGGAGAGGGTGCTGGTTATGCCGGTGGGATTACATCTGCAGCTGTAGATGGCGTTAAAATCGCTCTCAGCATTCTCAAACAAGAAAAACTCCTCAACTAAATTCTACCTGGCACCTTTTGGCGCTTTGAACCCAATGAGATTCTGATAAAATGAGAGGAAGCCCTTTGTTTGATACCAAACCAAAGGGCCGGACCGAAGTCCGAGAGGAATCGCAGGTGCAAGAATTCGGTTCCTCTCTCCTTCGCTCCCAGCTGCAAACATCTCTGTCAGGTTTTAAAAAGCTAATCACTTGAAATTTCTTGCTCCATGCCACACCGTTCATATCCAATGTTTGTGAGAAATCTGCCTTTTTCCCATTCCTAACTCAAGTTTGACTCGTCATTTCCATTCCCATCAGGTACACTCGGGCCATTATTTTCGACATAAGGACTTTCATGAAGCTTAAGAACATCGCTATCGTTGCTCACGTGGATCACGGGAAAACTACCCTCGTAGATCAACTCCTCCGTCAATCGGGTCTCTTTTCGGCACACGAAGCCCTCACTGAACGAGTGATGGATTCTGGCGATCTTGAAAAAGAACGTGGGATTACAATTAAAGCGAAGAACTGTTCTATTCGTTGGCAGGATACGAAAATCAACCTTCTGGACACTCCTGGACATGCTGATTTCGGCGGCGAAGTTGAACGTTCACTCATGATGGTAGATGGTATCTTACTTCTCGTAGATGCATCAGAAGGCCCTCTTCCACAAACTCGTTTCGTACTTGGTAAAGCACTTGAGCGCGGAATTCGCGTTGCAGTTTTCATCAATAAAGTAGATCGCGCCGATGAACGTATCGATGAAGTTAAAAACGAAGTAGAAGATCTTCTACTTGAAATCGGTTCTAACATTGGTAAAGACGTTGATATGGACATCACGTTCATGTACGGATCTGGAAGAACTGGTTACGCTTCTTACGACAAAAATCTTCGAGAAGGGTCTTTGACTCCGATGCTTGATTTCTTAGTTAGTGACTATTACCCTGCTCCTAAAGTAGATGTAACGGGTCCTGCTCAACTTCTCGTAACGAATCTTTCATACTCAAACTACCTTGGTGCTTTGATGGTTGGACGTATTCAACGTGGAGTTATCCAAAACAATAAACAGATCATGTGGATTGGTAAGGATGAGAAGCCAAAAACTTTTAAAGTTACTTCTCTTCAAATTTTCTCTGGTCTTGGTATGGCAACTGTTGAAGATGCAGCGGCTGGCGAAATCGTCATTATCTCTGGTTTTGAAAATGCTCAAATCGGTGACACACTTTGCGACCCACAAAAACCAGAAGCTCTTGAGCGTATTGAAGTTGAGCCACCTACTGTATCAGTTCAGGTTTCTGTAAATACAGGACCAATGTCTGGTAAAGAAGGAGAGTACTTAACTTCTCGTCGTCTTGAAGAATTCTTGATCGATGCTATTCGTAAAAACGTTTCACTTCGTTATGAACCAACGAATGATCCAAAAGTTTTCATCTTGAAAGCTCGTGGAGAGTTACAAGTTGCCGTAGTATTCGAAGAAATCCGTCGTGAAGGATTCGAGCTTATGATTGCTCGTCCGCAAGTAATTACAAAAGAAATTGATGGCGTGTTGATGGAGCCATTCGAAAGATTAGTTCTCGACGTTCCAAATGAATCTACAGGTGCCATCACTGAGAAAATGGCGATTCGTAAAGGTAAGCTTGAAGCGATGTCTCCATTCGGTGAAGGTCGTACACGTATGGAATTCCATGTTCCCTCTCGTGGACTCATTGGTTACCGTTCAACTTTCTTGACCGACACTAAAGGTTCAGGACTTATGTCTTCTTACTTCACAGGTTATGAACCGTTCGTTGGAAAAATGCTTGCTCGTCAAAATGGCGCGCTTATTTCTGATAGAGCTGGTAAAATGACTCCATATGCTCTCTTCAACGTTCTTGCTTCTGGAAAACAATTTGTTCTTCCAACAGAAATGACTTACGAGGGAATGGTTGTAGGTGAGTCGACTCGTCCAAACGATCTTAACTTGAACGTATGTCGTGAGAAACATCTCACTTCAGTTCGTACTGCAGGTAAAGATGAAAACATTATTCTTCCACCGATTCCTAACCGAACTCTTGACTGGGCACTGGACTGGATTGATGAAGATGAATGGGTAGAAGTTACTCCGAAAAACATCCGAGTTCGTAAAAAAGAGCTTGATCAAAACAAACGTAAAGTTGTTCGTTAATTAAAAGAGGGCCTTTCGGGGCCCTTTTTTTATGATCAGGAATTCAGCCACTTGAATCTTTCCAATTGAGTTCAGCCGCTTTTGTTCCGATAGCTCTTATTATGAGAGTTCTTTGTTTTTTTTTCTTTTCCACTCTTTTTTCCAGTCTGGTCCAGGCGACTGAACTTGAATCATTGATTAGAAGGTTTGGGGCAGGCCCTCTTGAAGTGACCGTTCCCTATTGTGCCCCTGAGGAACTCATGGCCCCACCAGAAGACCTCTTGCAAAACGATTTGGAAAAAATTGGTTTCCAAAAAGTTAATTGCCCAAACCCTTGGGACGATCGTTCGTTTTACCGTCAGGTTCATTCCAAGTACTGTGTTGAAAGATTTGGTACAACTGGTTTCACCTGTGTAGAGTCGGATCCTGCAAAGATAAAAGCGCGTCTGGAAAATGCCGAACTGATGGCGACTATTAAATCATTTACCCATAAGAGATTTGCTGACTATAAAGACAGTCTTGTTACTCAATGTTGTGCGGATAAAACTCAGTGTCGTAAAAGATTTAAGGGTGTTGAATTAAAGATTGAGCCGGGTAGTGAAATCAATGCTGAATACAGAAGTGATTCTCTGGCCAGCCCTGATGCCTCGGGAAATACCATTGCCGTGACAGAGGGAAAACTTGCGAGTGCTTACAATACAGAAAACGTTGAGCGCGTTCTATTGGTTGAACTGGCCCATGCTTGTCAGTTTGCTCTCATCAGTGAAAACACAACAGAGTACGAAACTTTCACTAATCCTAATACCCGTTGTGATAAAAGCTCAGGCCTTCTCCAGTTCAAAGAAGGGTTAGGGGATAAAGTTTCTCAATGTCTTATTGGTGAGCTTGAAGCTCAGATGAAAGAAATTCCGGAGGATCAGAAGAAAAATTTTTGTTTCGGAAAATGGTATAGAGAAGCGTTCTCGGATATGAAGTTTCGCTCAGAGTTCACCTCTCCCTATCATTGGACGTATGATATGGGACGACGATCGAATTATAAAAACTACGGAAGTGTGTACAAGTATATCCGTTGTGATTTTCCTGCCGACTGGAAACAGAAGATGTGTCTTTAATCGCAAAGCATTCCAAAGATAGCCTAAAGAAGTATTTCACTTTGCCTCCGAGATAAGGAATCTCTCCTATAATGGAAGCAGTACTATCCATGGAGGGTTTTATGAAATTCTTTATTGCTTCCTCTCTGCTTCTGGCTTTGGCCGCTTATGCACAGTTAGGGACGATGGGAACTCCCACGGGAACTGGTGCGGGTTCAGGGGCCCTAAATACAAATATCACCGAAACTGCGCCTACCTTGGAACCAACTCCACTGCCGGCCAACCCATCTGTTAATCCAATTCCTGAAATTAATCCAGATGGATCAGTATATAACAACTCAACCATTGGCCCTTATTATCCGGCCAATCCAAATCCTAATCAGAGACAAGCACAGGAAGCAAAACCTGCACCTCTTCCCAATCAGCCCTCGGCATTCCCACCGGTTAATAACCCAGGGCAACCCGCTAATGTTGATGGGAATGGACGTCCGATTATCCCTTAAAGTAATGGCCCAGAAAAACCGATAAGGAGGACAAGAGGTCCTCCATGAAAACATTTTTTTTTGGTTTATTGATTCTTTCTTTTTCGGCCATGGCCCGCGAAGTAAAAGACTTTAATAAGGTTCTGATCCAGAACGTCCAGACAGATATCAAAAATGATAACATTCACTCTTTTGAGAAGGGCTCTCTCAGACGTGCACCAGCTTCAGTTATAGAAGAAGAGGGCCAGTCGGATAAAACGATTAAAGAAGATCAGAAGTTTGATAAAATGAATAACCGTCAGATCGGTCCGAATAAGTGGTAGGACGGAAGTCCATCCTACCTTTCAAAAAACTATTTCAGTAAATTCTTAAATAAATCAATCGGCAATGGGAAGAACGATGTCGTGCTGTTCCCCGACGCCGAGATCTCTCTCATCGTTTCAAGATAACGAAGAGTGATGGCATCTTTTTGAGAGCCCAAGACTGCAGCGGCTTCAGCTAATTTCTTAGAGGCTTCAAATTCCCCTTGAGCAGAGATAATTTTCGCACGTTTTTCACGTTCTGCTTCGGCCTGTTTCGCCATAGCTCTTTGCATTTCAACCGGAAGATCGATCGCCTTCACTTCAACGTTCGTAACCTTGATACCCCATGGCTCAGTCACTTCATCAAGAATAGACTGAAGCTTGGTATTGATCACATCTCGGTGAGAGAGAATTTCATCGAGCTCGTACTGACCAACAACTGAACGAAGAGTTGTTTGCGCGATCTGCGCCGTCGCGTGGTAGTAGTTTTCAACAGTGATGATGGCATACTCTGGATTACTGACTTTGAAGTAAACCACTCCATTCACTTTGAGAGTTACGTTATCTTTAGAGATAATATCTTGAGATGGAACATCCATCGTCACGATACGAAGATCAACTTTAACCATCTTTTCAAGTCCTGGGATAAGAACAATAAGTCCCGGTCCTCTGACTCCCGAGTATTTTCCGAGGCGAAAAATAACTCCGCGCTCATACTCATTGAGAATTTTGAATGTGCTGAAGAGAATGATCCCAGCAAAGATCAGGAAAGGTAAAAACGTAAGACTCATAGAGACTCCTTATCTTTTTGTATGTGCAAAAGTAATTTTTCAGTATCTACATAGGTTACTTTAATTGAATCACCCTCACTGAGGGATTCGGTAGAGACGGCCTTCCAGATCTCACCCTTAACTTTAATTTGATAAACTCCACCGGTCGCAGTCATGACTGAACCTGTGGTCCCAATAGGTAGAAAGAAATGGCTCTGCTGATTGATCGCTTTGCGATCCTTGAAAAGAAACCAGCCAACGGTTGCTGCAGAAACAGCGACTCCGGCAAGAGTTGAAAAGAGAATAGAGTATTCAATGCTTATAAATCCACCTTCGTCGTGAAATAAAAAGAGTGAGCCCAAAACAAAAGCGACGAGTCCTGAGACTCCGAGTATTCCGTAACTGGTCACAAAGATTTCGAGGATACCGAGAATCAATCCAAGCAGCAGTAATCCAAGAGCACCCCAGTTGAGCGGGAGAACTTGAAAACTAATAGCGGCAAGAATAATGAAAATAAAACCAAGTCCGCCCATGATGTAACCACCAGGGGCCTGAAACTCAAAATAGATTAAGGCTATTCCTATTAGAAAAAGAAAATAAGCCGTTTGAGGGTTCGCGAGAACTTCCAGAAGCTCCTGTCCCCAGCTTCTGTTATAGACAGTGGAAGCTGCATGGGCCTTAACTTTAATTTTATATTCAATACCCTTTGATTTGAAACTCAATCCTTCGAGAGTTTCTATCAGTTTACTTTCCGTTGAGACGACACCAGTAATAATTTTTGCCTTAAGAGCTTCCTGATCAGTGAATGATGTTGCTTTGAGAATCATTTCTTCAAATGGTTGTGCTGGTCTTCCCCGCAGATCACTCAGCGAACGAACGAGGGCCGTGAGATCATTCAATGCCTTTTTCTTTCCATCTGATTCTTGTAGATCTTCGCCCAATCCTACTGGAGTGGCTGCACCCATATTCGTTCCAGGGGCCATAAAGATAAAGTGCGCAGAAGAGGCGATGATGGCACCGGCGCTAGAAGCCGAGGCACCCTCAGGCGTTATCCAGACCGCGACAGGTCGGTCTTGTTTTCCTAAAAGAGTAATGATGTCTTTGGTCGTGGTAACCAGACCACCCGGAGTGTTGATTTTAATAATGATCAGTGCATGCGACGGCATGGCCTTAAGGTGATGCTGAAGATAATCAAAGGTCGCAGGAGTAATGGCCGAATTAATACTTAGCAGACTAATTTCTTCGACATCAAAGTTTTGCGCTCTAGCTTGAAGAGAGAAAAGCCCCGAGACAATGAGAAAAAGATACGGTAAAATTGAGCGTTTCATCATGCTCCCAGCCTACGGAAAAAAAGACTCGGGGGCAACTCAATAAAGGTAATCTATGGCATCGCAAAAACTAAAGTTTTACAGAGGAATCATCCTTAATCCCCTCAGTGATAAGAAATGTGATTTTTACGCAGATGGAGTATTAGTTCAGAATGGGGCTAAAATAAAAGATATCCTTTCCTTTCAAAAAGCTGAAAAGAAATATGGCAAAGTTATGTCCAAGAGTCACTTGATCGAACTCAAAAATTCAGTCATTATGCCAGGCTTTTTTGATATGCACTTTCACTGGGTTCAAGACGATGTGAGACAGATGCCCAAGGATTCTCTTCTAGAATGGCTGGACAAATACACTTTCCCAACAGAAATGAAATTTGCTCAGAAAGCTTACGCTAAAAAACGCGCCGTAGAATTTTTCAAAAAATTAATCAGTACGGGAACACTTGGAGGAGCTTGCTACAGTTCTATCCATGAGCATGCGGTCGATGCAGCTATGCAAAATGTAAAAGGAGAGTTCGTGATCGGCAACGTGATCATGAATATGAATTCTCCGACAGAACTAACTCAGGGTGAAGATGAGTCTTTGGCCTTAACTAAAAAACTCATGAAAAAATACGGCACACGCCATTCATTTACTCCACGTTTTGCCATTACCACCACTCCGAAAGTGATGAAAGCTGGAAGTAAAATGGCGGACAAGGCTGGATGTTTTAAACAAACTCACCTTTCTGAGACTCCCGGTGAGATAGATTTTGTTCTAGCGATTTATAAAAAAATTCCGGGTTTTGAAAAGGTGACATCTTATACTGATATCTATGAAAAGACCGGCATGCTGGGTAAACGTTCGCTCATGGGACATGGAATCCATCTGTCAGGCAAAGAACTAAAAGTTTTGCATAAAACGAACACCAGCATTATCCATTGTCCTACATCCAATGCTCCTATTGCTGAGCGTGGATTGGGTTCGGGTCTTTTTGATTTCAATAAAACAGAAAAACAAAAAGTTCGCTGGGCACTTGGATCTGATATCGGTGGTGGGCCCTTCCTGTCGATGTTTGATGTGATGAGAAGTTTTGTCGAACAGAATGCTCAAGCGAAAATTCAAGGGGCGACTTACATTAAAGCACTCTACCGCTCAACTCTGGCCGGAGCAGAAATTCTTGGTCTTGCAAAAAAGACAGGTAATTTAAATAAAGGTAAAGAGGCTAACTTCTTTGTTGTGCCTTTTAAAGGTTCTGCACCTAAAAATGCAGAAGAAGTTCTTGATCAACTTGTTCACCCGCACAAACTTAAAAGACAAGACTACGATGGTCTTCCAAACCTTGTGGCCTACCAAGGAAAATTGCTATTCAAAAAGCGGACAAGCCTTAAATAGTGGTCAGTGATTGTCTATTTTTTAGGCACAGCTTCCCTTGACCAAAACGAGGAACAGGCGCTAAATCTCCTATATTCAAAGGGAAAGTCTTGATGAAATCGGGACTGCCTTAGGGAGTGAAACCTCCTGCCTCATACTTTAGAAAATGTTCCATCCAAGGTAAGGGTCAATGGCCAATTCACCTAAAATTCTTTATGTCGATGACGAAGAAGATCTGGTTATTCTTGCCCAATCATTCTTCGAAGATGAAAATCTTATGATCGATATCTCCACGGATTTTGATCAGGCACTGGATAAGATCCGCCAAGGTAATTACGATATTGTTATCACCGATGCCAAGATGCCAAAGGGCAGTGGGCAGGACCTGCTTAAAAGAGTAAGAATTGATCAAAGATTCTCGGGTAAATTTATTCTAGTCACCGGGAACATTGATCCAGATGATTCAGACTCTCATTCAGGATTTGATATGGTTATCTATAAACCGATTCATTTTCAGGATCTGGTAGAGAAAGTTAAGCAGCTACTTCACACGCTTAATTAAATTCCAGCAAAATAGGGCAGTGATCTGAACCCTTGATCGTAGGGTAGATCTCAGCTCGTTTGACTCTTTTCACCAGATCAGGGCTGATAAAGAAGTAATCAATCCGCCAGCCAATATTCCTTTCACGACAATTACTGAAATTACTCCACCAAGTGTAATGGCCTTTTTCATCAGGATGCTTGAGGCGAAAAATATCCACCCAACCTTGGTCAGTAAACTTATCCATCCAGGCCCTTTCTAGTGGGAGGAAGCCAGTTGTATTTTTATTCGTTTTAGGATTGGCGAGATCTATTTCGTGATGGGCGGTATTGAAGTCACCGGTTATTATTACCGGTTTTTTCTTCTGACATTTATTAATTTTTTCTAACACATGATCGCAGAATTGCATTTTATAAGGAACACGTTTGTGATCACGTTGACCATTTGGGAAATAACAATTTAGCAAGTAAAAATCTTTAAATTCGTGAATGAGAACTCTGCCTTCACTGTCATACTCATCTTTCTCAATTTTTTTAGTGTCAAGGATTTTCTCCCGACTAAAAGTTGCCACGCCTGAGTAACCTTTTTTTACCGCCGAACTGTGAGAAATTGCGTAGTCACTTTTACCTATTAATTCCGGAGGGAACTGATCGTAGTTAGCTTTGGTCTCTTGTAGGCATAGGATATCTGGTGATTCCTTATCGAACCATTCAACAAATCCCTTGTTATACACAGAGCGTATGCCGTTGACGTTCCACGAAATAATTTTCATAAAAATTTTCCCAGTTAGTGCCGATTAGAATTAGTAGTAAGATGAATAATAATTTTTTCTGATAATGGGAAATGACATTCCAGAAAAAATGAATATTATTTCAATCTCGCCCAAACCCAGACGGAGAATACATGCGTTGCTTTAAGAATATTGCTCAGTTAATTCGCACAAAAAGAATGAACCACACAAAAGGTTACTCTCAGTCTGAACTTTCACATCTATTAGGTTACAAGAACGGCCAGTTTATCTCAAACGTAGAGCGTGCTCTTTGTAACATCCCTTTGAAGATGCTCCGTAAGGTGTCTGAGGTCCTCGACATCCCGTCAGAAGAGCTCAAGGCTGCTATCCTTAGGGACCAGGAAGAAACGCTTAATAACTATCTCTACAATCTTAAAACAACTAAGAAAGAAAAAGAGACGACAGTTACTAGCCATACTCCACAATACGGTGCTACAGGCACTGACGGTATTTAATCAGTTCTCGATAATTTAAATTTAAAGAATGTTAAAACTTAAGGGTTAAACCAAACCCTTTAGTTTTAGATAATCCTCGTAGGTTCCAGAGGATTCTTCTACGTCGTCTCTATACTCTTGATAGGCTTCTTTTTGAGTATCTTTGAAGTGAGGATCTTCGTTTTCATCAGGAGCGAAATCAGCTTTCGCAATTTCTTCCGGATTCCAACCGCGATTGTTCGAGTAGGTCAGATCGAGCTTATATCTTTCTGTTTTACGCTTCTCTAGGACTTCTCTCTGCCAAGGCTCGAGACTGAATTCAAAACGTCTTAAATGCTCAACACTGTCATAAAAACTGTATTCTAGTTTTTTGAGCTGACGGTAATCTACACGGTTAAAATATTCGAAGTATTTTCGTCGGGTGATAAGATGCTGTTCTAAGAGATTATCGTATTTCACAAGAATCTGATTGGATGTCAGAACCCGTCCACCGGGACGGCGTCCACGCGATTGTGACTGAGATTGTTGCGGACGATTGTCCTGACGAGGACCTTGTTGTCCACCCTCTGAATGACCGCCTTGACGGTTTTGGCCTTGACCCGGGTTATGACCCTGACCTGATGACTGTCCGCCACTTCTCTGAGGGCGACGACGACGACGGTTGTTGCCTCCGCCTTGTCCACTACCACCCTGACCGCTATTTTGTGATTCGCTCACTGATACTCCTGAAACAAATTTGTTAATTAATACTATGCTCCACGCAAAGATTTTGTCTAGGCAAGATGAATTAAAACGTGAGAATCGAAGGCCTTTGACCTATAATGTGTCCATAATCGACTAGAAATCATGGAGGTTTTTATGGCCCGTAAAAGAGTCAAAGTTGCTATTACCGGCGCTGCCGGACAAATTGGATACGCCCTACTTTTCAGAATCGCTTCTGGACAAATGTTCGGAATGGAAACTGATGTAGAGCTTCAATTGCTCGAGCTTGAACCTGCCTTGCCGGCCTTGAAAGGTGTAGCTATGGAGCTTGAAGACTGCGCCTTTCCGCTTCTTAAAAATATCGTTCTAACTTCAGATCTCAATACTGCATTTAAGGATGCTAATTGGGTTGTGTGTGTTGGTGCTGTTCCTCGTAAAGACGGAATGGAGAGAGCTGACCTACTCAAAATCAACGGCGGGATTTTCACAAATCAAGCTAAGGCGATTGAAAAGAGTGCGGCGAGTGATGTGAGAATTTTTGTTGTTGGTAACCCTTGTAATACCAACGCCCTCATTGCCATGAACAATGCTAAAGGTATTCCTGCTGATAGATTCTTTGCTATGACTTCTCTTGATGAGAACCGTGCGAAGTCTCAACTTGCAATCAAAGCTGGAACTGATGTAACTGCAGTTAAAAACCTCATCATCTGGGGTAATCACTCTTCAACTCAGTATCCGGATTTCTTTAATGCTACAATTAACGGTAAAGCAGTTACTGACGTGATCACGGATCATGAATGGTTGAAAGGAGATTTCCTCAAAACTGTTCAGCAACGTGGAGCTGCGATCATTAAAGCTCGTGGTGCTTCTTCAGCTGCTTCTGCTGCAAATGCAGCAGTTGATGGTGTAAGAAACCTCGTTATGGATACGCCTGCAGGTGACACATTCTCAATGTGTTTATCTTCAAATGGTGAGTACGGAGTAGATAAAGGTCTTATCTTCTCATTCCCTTGTGTGACCTTAGGTGGAAAATTGAAAGTGATCGAAGGAGTTAAGCACAACGATTTCGGTCAAGAGAAGTTTAAACTGACTCTTGAAGAACTTCGTGGCGAGCGCGACGCTGTTAAATCTCTTAACCTAATCTAATTTCAGCCTCATAGAAGGGTCCCGATGCTAACGCTCGGGGCCCTTTTTTCTTGTCAGAACCTCACGAATTCCCTATAAAATCTGCTACTGAAACATTTATCTCTTGAGTGAGGTTTGCCATGGCGAATATCAAAGAAACTGTAAAGCTTTCCGGATTTAATAATCTGACTAAGATTTTGTCATTTAACTTTTATGACTTTTGTATCGCTATGAATGAGCAGCAAAAGCAAGAGTACATTAATTACATTCATTCTAAATACTGCGCTGAGAACATTTCTAAAATCGCGCGTAATGTTTGTCAGATCATTGAAGCTAACATTCTTTCTGAAACAGTTCAGGATTACGAACCAGTTGGGGCTTCAACCATGACTCTCATGTCTGACCTTAAAGGCGGCGGGAGCTGGGAGCAACTTCATTCGACTCCAAATGCAGCAGTAAAAATGCACTTAGATAAGTCGCACATCACAACTCATACTTATCCTGATGCTTCAGATCCTAATGGTATCTGCACTTTCAGACTTGATCTAGACGTGGCGACCTGTGGAGAAATCATTCCACTTAAAGCATTGAACTATATGTTTGAAGCTTTTGAGTGTGATGTTGTTTATATTGATTACGTTGTTCGTGGATACACTCGTCTTGAGAACGGTAAAAAGATCTACAACGATCATTACTTCAACTCGATTCAGGATTTCATTAAGAAAGAAACTCTTGAGACGTACCTCTATCGTCAGGACATTAACTTTGCTCAGGATAATATCTGGCAGACTAAACTGATGAAAAAACCAATGGGGCCTGAGAGCTACCTCTTTGATCCAAAAGATAAGAACCATCCTGATATCGATAAAAAGATGGAGCTTCTGAATCAAGAGATGAGAGAAGTGTTTCACTTAAATTAAAGATAACAAAAGCCCCTCTTACGAGGGGCTTTTGTTGTTTAATTCTTTGGAACTTTTTTGACTGTGACGACTGAGACAGCGGTGTTAAACCCAAAACCTAGGGTGACTCCACGCAAACGCCAATCGATACTCTCGTTAGCATTCTTAATTGAAATCCCCATAATTCCCAAGCCGATATGGAGCGCTCCAACGTTGGCGGTATAAGTGCCTTCCTTGAAGTTACGTGATTTTTTCTTCGCATGTAGAATAGCAACTCCACCATATCCACTCAAACTTGCCCCAAGGCCGATGAGAGAAAGGTCAATTTTTTCACCTTTAAAGTTACGACAACGAAATCCCGCTCCGTCGATGACGGCTGCAATACCGGACCCCGTACAGAAGAGAGTGCGACTCTTGAGGTAAGGATCAGCTGCTTGGGCCAATTCGGCCTGCATATGAGGAACGGCCGATTCAGGAAGGTTAAGTTCTTCCTGAGTCTCTAGGATGAACTGATCTTCTTCCGAAATGGCAAAAGCAGTTGAAACAGAAAAAGCTAAGATTAAAGCAAGCCACGTTTTCATTGAAATTCTCCTGGTTGGTATACCCAAGATTTTAGCGATGATTCCTATCCAGAGGGAGGAAATGGGTAAATAATACAGGTAAGTTTTATAAATTTCCTAAAGGATTACCCATGAAAGTTCTCGTACTTGTCCTCGCTCTCGTTTCTTTCTCAGCATTTTCTGAAGAAGCTGCTAAGAAAGTAGTAACTGAACATACTGAAACAACTGTAACGACTGTTAAGAAAGCTGCTTGTCCAATGGTTAACGGTAAAGAAGATTGCACAGCTAAAGAAGTTAAGACAAAAGTTATCGAAATCAAAAAGAAACTCTAGTTTCGTTCGGGTGTCGTTATCTAACGGCACCCATCCTTGTGGCCAGAACGCCAAGATTTCGAGGGGAGACTTCCTCGTCGAAAAACTCCAATAGTTGCACGTCGTATTTTTGCTCTTCTAAATAGATACATCTATCCAAAAGTACATACATCTCCAGTAATCTTCCAAAAGCATTCCGGATAAGACCAGAAGCCGTCATCTCCCACAGGATTTCTTGTCTGATAGTTTCGTTGTACCAGTCGTTTAATTCCTCCTGGGTATGCAGTGAGGTCAGATGAATGCGGCTTAACTGATCAAGCGCATAGGTTCCAAAATCTTCATCATAGAGTTTAGGGTTTGAGTTCCCTAAAGTCGTCAGTTCTGTTTTTCCGTAGAAATCGTGAAGCAGAAAATGGATGGCATAACGGTAGGCCTTCACTTTTTGTTTCAGGTCGTAATCTTCTGCATCCATTTTTCGGTGAGCGCGTGCAGAGAGTGCGAGTGCAAAATGGCTGAGTTCAATTTTATCCGGATGGCTTTTCGTAAACGCCGAAATATTCTGTCCATCAGAATCAAATTCGAGCTTATGGTAACAACACCCAAAATTTAGAATGCTCGCAATGCGGTAGTTTGCACTGATCATGATCTGATGGTTAGCGAGGGCCCCACAGGTATGAAGTCCCAGAGTTAGGCTTTGAGGACTCAGGAGCTTTTTAAAAGTCGCGTCTTCACGATCAACTAATGCCGTCACATATTCAACCTTCGGCAGAAGCCCTTTAAAGGTTTTCTTGTGACGCTTTACTCCCGTTTGCTGAAGCACAGGATCCATATCGATGCTCACCATCTTAATGTCATAGGCATAACTGAGAGTTTGGGCAAGTTTTCCGATCCCTCCGCCGATATCAATCACGTGTTCGATCTTTTGTTTTTCCGTCAGGCTTTTAACAAAAGGGGCGAGCTTTTTAATTTCATGCTGCTTTTTAGGGATTGTGTAGAGAAAGGTAAACCGGTCTATGGGCAAGGGAGTAAGCTCTGGAAGCGAGTCAACTTTTGCGAGCTTTTCGATGGACTCATAAAAGTGCAACAGTTCTGGATTTTTCACATAATCCTGAACATCTTTTTTTTCCAGTCTGATAACGTCGGACTTTTCAGTAAAAGCGGCCAGTTCGTGGACCCAGTTCATGGGATAGTGCTTAAAGGGAAGAGGGTATTCGAGCATGATTTCGTTTTGCCATATTTTTTGATATGGTTTTAGGAAATCAATAATATGCTGCAAGCGTTCCCGATGGTTCATAGCAGAAGGTATAACATAAGACATGAGTAAGATAAATAAAGTCGCCGTCTTTGGAATGGGCAAATCAGGTAAATCGGCGTTAGAACTCGCAAAAAAGCTTAAGCAAGACCTCTATGCGGTTAACCGCGGGGCCGTTGAGAGCTGGTACCATGACGAAAAGCTCGAAAATCTGGTGGAAACTTGCTCTTGTTACTCTGAAGATGACTTTGCTCAGCACTTTCATAAGATGGATGAAATCGTTATTTCCCCTGGAATACCCACGACTCATCCAGCTCTTAAAAAAGCAGTCGAGAAGGGTGTCACCATTATTTCAGAAATTGAGTACGCCTACCGCCAAGTTAAAGATATTCCGGTGATTGCCATTACGGGTTCAAACGGTAAAACCACGACTACCACCATGATTGCTGAAGCTTTAAAGAAAGCGGGTAAAAAAGTTTTCTGTGGCGGTAATATCGGTGTTCCCTATTGTGATCTTGCGATTTCGGAAGAAAAAGTCGACTACGCAATAATTGAAGTCTCGAGTTTTCAGCTAGAAACGATTCATGAGTTCCATCCTCACATTGGGCTTATTCTCAATGTCGTTCCCAATCACTCTGAACGTTATGATGATGTTCATGATTACGCCCGTGCTAAATTTAACCTGCTTAAAAATATGACCAACAAGGATCATCTGATCCTGGGCCTAGAGAATCCTTATCTCTCAGACATTGAATCATCGACTCCACAGAAAAGTTTTTTCAGTAAAGGGCAATTACCTGAAGACTTTAAAAAATGTTTTGATTTTTCAAAGGCAAAAGTGAAAGGTGAGCATAACGAAGCCAATTTCTATGCAGCTTACAAAGTGCTGGAGCTGCTGGCCATTCCTGATCTCACAAAACTCTTTCAGGAGTTCATCAATGAATTTCCCGGCGTTTCTCACCGCCTCGAGTTTGTTTTATCTAAAAATGATTTAAGTCTCTATAACGATGCCAAGAGTACCAACGTAGAAGCGACTATTACGGCGATTAAGGCGTTTAAGGACTCTCAGGACGACTTTTACCTGATCATGGGTGGAAAGCTTCGCAATGATTCTGATCGATTCCTCGAGTCACTGCTGCCTTTTAAAAAGCAGATCAAAAAGATCTTCATCATAGGTGAGGTGACTGAGCGTTTATACGAAGAATTGAAAAATGATTTTAGTGTTGAACGTGCCGGGGATTTAAAAACAGTCTTTAAGTTTGCCTTAGAAAATAAGCTGAAAGGGAATCTGGTTTTCTCTCCATCGTTTCCATCGTTTGATCAATTTAAAAATTATGTGGATCGTGGTGAGAGGTATAAGCAGTGGGCGAGAGAGATTTTTTAGCGTTTGTTCAAATGATCTTGGTAACTCTTGTCGATCGATGCAGCTGAACGATCATTAATTCTTTCAGGGATTTTTTCAGTCATAACTGTTTCAAATGAAATTTTCGCGATGAAAAATATCATCAAAACCATGACCATCGATCTTAATTTAAAATCCAACATAGATACCCCTGAAAGGTACTATCGGCATAAAAAATCAAATCTTTAGAAGTTTTTCAATGACCCTTATTGATGGGGTATGCCTTTAAGTTTGAGTAGGGCAGTCAAGTCCTCAACATCCTTGAGGTTTTGGTACAATCCGAAGCCAAATCGAAGCCTTGCGCCACGCCGGTCAATCAGGACTTGAGCTGTCCGCAAAGTCTCCTGGCAGCGCCCGGCTACCTCATCGGAGGGGGCTTCAAAAGTCAGGAAATGGCCATGGTAGGAGAGCTCTTTTTCATAGAGAGGGCGAAGCTGCCAGTGTGAAATAAACTCAGGCGAAAGATCCTTGATGAAGGCGAGTTGTAAAGTGCGTACGTACTCATGAATTTGCGAGATAGATTCGTTTTTAAATAAATCCCAGACAGCATTGAAGCGGTAAAGACCACTCGGATCCTGAGTAGCACCCATGAAGGCCATCCCATCTTCTGAATATCCAACCTGAGCACCTTTGGGTTTAGAAAGATGAGCGTATTCTGCAAACCAACCAGTGTAAAGCGGGCGCCATTTTCCTTTAGGAACAACCATGAAGCCTGCGCCTTCTCCGGCCTGAGCGTACTTGTAACCACCCGCCAGATAAAAAATCCGACCCTCTAGTTTAGAAAGATCAGTCGGGATCGCAGCAAAACCGTGATAACCGTCAATCATGATGAGAGTTTTTTCATTGGCGACACTGATCATCTCTAAAAGTTCTAGATCAGTGAAACAAAGTCCTGAATCAAAGAAGACCTGACTCAGATAAAAAAGATCATAGTCTTTTTTTAGCTCAGACTTAAGTCCTTCAATTACGCCACGACGATCTTCCAGAAAGTGATCAGTCGGAGCGATGGTCACATCGACTTGTGGCATTTCCTCCAGACGCAAGAGTTGCCGTCGCCAAGATTGAAATTCATTGGTCGTTGAAAGTATTTTTATTTTCGATTTACCAGCAAACAAAGAGAGTACGCGACTGGCAAGCTCATGGATATTGGGAGCAAAAGCAATCTGTTGAGAATCTTTTAGATGAAGCATACGCGCGATATGTTTTTGCGCCTGAGGAATAATGGTTTCAAAAACCTTGCCCCATTTCTCATCACTCGAAATTGCGCAATCATCCCAGTACTGGATCTGAGCGTCACGAGTCACGTCTGGCCAGAAGTGGTGTGAGTGGGCGGCAAAATGAAGTTTACCCTCGTGTCCTTTTAAGAACCGTGAGTAAAGCTGTTTAGGATTGTTGAGAATCATATACGATATCCAAATTCTTTCTGATGTTTGCGGGCAGAGCAGGAGTCATATTTTTTGGAATGAGGAAGGTCGCAAGATTAAAGAAGTCGAGAAACACGCGATTTCTTTCTGTCGTACTCTTCAGATACTCATGCCCAGATGATCCGCCGGTTCCGATTTTCGTTCCAAGAATTCGTTGAACCATAATCGCATGACGGTAGCGCCACGTGGTGAATTTTTCATCCACTTCAACCAGAGAATTGAGAATCTTAAATGGCATCTGGAGAGCAGGATAATCGCGATAGAGATAAATGAAGACAGCTGAAAGCATCGCTTTTTGCGAGAGGCGAACTTTACCTTCAGACTTCCAAGCATTAAAGCGGCTCGGATCAAAGAGAGTCGCAAATGTCTCACGAGTTAATTCAAGATTTTTAAGTTCCATCGCCATTTGTTTTTCATCCAGGATCGGATTGGATGAAATGATCTCATGATCCTGCTTAAGCATTTTATCTACAGCTGTTGAATATTCACCCCAAAAATCAAATCCTTCAAATTTACTGAAAGGCATACGCGAAAGCCATACTTCGAGAAGTTCAAAAACACTGATCTCTTTTTCAGAATCTTCAAGTCTTTTTCTGTCAGCTGCACTTAAGCGAGAGATGAAAAATTGTTTCTCAACTTCCATGCGGTGCTGGTTTTTAATCCCCAGTGCAGACTCCACTAAACGAAACTGTAGACTTTGAAAACCAGAGGCCGGAACAAGGTAATCTCTGAATTCCATGAAGTCCAAAGTCGTCATGGTTTCCATGACCGATATCTGATCAATTAAGATTTGCTGAATAGCTGTGACTCTTCCAATCCGGTGATGGATGACCGAAAGATCAGTTGAGGGCACGAAGGGTCGGTTCATCAGTTGTCTGATAGACCCTAGTTCATGCAAAATCTGCTTAAACCAAAGCTCGTAAGTCTGGTGAATAATGATGAAGAGAGTCTCATCATGGGCTTCTTCCCCGTATTTCTTACTTTCCGGGGCCTGAGCGTTCAGGATGTTTGGAAGTTGCAGGTAGTCACCGTAGTAAACAGGCTTTTGAATTTTCATTAAATCCTTCCCAATTTTGAGAGAGGGGCGTATTTTTTAAGAGGCTTAACTTTCGAGGATTATCGTATGAAAAAAACTTTCAGTCTATCAAACCAAACCATCAAATCTAACATCCAAAAGTTGAAGAAACTTATGACGGAGCGTGGCCTAGATGGGATGTATATTTCAAGTTTTGATCCCTTTCTCAATGAATATGTGCCCCTTCAGGACAATCACCGCTTTTATATCACCGGTTTTACTGGTTCCATGGCGGAAGTGCTCATTCCGGCCAGCGGACGTGTCAGACTTTATGTTGATGGACGTTATCATGAGCAGGCCGACCTCGAAGTCGATGCTGCAGAAATTGAAGTAATGAAAATTGGCAGCGATTCTTCGACAACAGAAGAATTGGTCAAAGATGTGAAGAAACTCGGGATGAAACGTCTAGGATATGAATCTGATCGTACGGCATTGGGATACTTAAAGCGTCTGACGCAATCGGCTTCTGAAACTGTCGGCATTTCTGGCGGAGAGCTTGCCAAACTCATCGATTTTGAACCTCTCGAAAAATTAAAAGAAGTGACCCTTATCGCTCGCGAATTTCGCGGTCGAGATACTTTGGAAAAAACTCGCTCAATCTTTAAAGATGAGAAACAGGGAATTTTCCTGACTGCTCTTGACTCCATTGCATGGATCACGAACTGTCGCGGTTATCATCTCCCATTCTTGAGTAGCTTTTACGCCAAGGCCTTGGTGCTCAAAGAAAAAGTTTATGTTTTTGTAACTCCTGATTGTCCCATCAGTACTGCTGCCAAAAAAGAATTTGGGATCGAATTTATTTCACTTCACTTTCAAGATCTACAAAAAGAACTTGAACGCATTCAAAATACGCTTCACCTTCAAGAAGTTTGGTTTGATCCTGGTATGATGAACTCATCAGACTTCGGAATGCTGGTTAAAGTCTTCGGCACAGAGAAGCTGACGGAAAAACCAGGTGGGATCTACGATTGGCAATCCATTAAAGAGCCGGTTGAAATTCAACAAATGCAGGCCTCATTTAATCGTTCAGATAAGGCAATCTTTAACACCATCAAATGGGTAAAAGACTCTCTTAAAAACGGAAAACGTATTACAGAACTTGATCTCTACCATGAGACCACGAAGAAATATCAGGAGCAAGGGGCCAAAGAGCAGAGCTTCAATACCATCGCTGGTGTCGGTCCTAACGGATCGATCATTCACTACGGTAATCCTTCTGATGAAGTGGTGATTAAACCCGAAGATATGATCCTGCTTGATTCTGGTGGTTACTTTGATGGTGGTTTTGCAACGGACTGTACCCGAACCTTCTTTGGAGACGCGACAAAAAAACCAGATCCAAAAATGAAAGAGATGTTCACGATGGTTCTTAAAGGTGTGCTTGCCCTTCAAAATGCCGTTTTTCCAGAGGGTACTAAGGGCATGGTACTGGATGGTCTTGCTCGAAATGCTATGAGAAAAAAAGGTTATGATTATAATCACGGAACTGGTCATGGAGTTGGTATTCATGTGCATGAACCTGGCGTGAGAATCTCTTCAATTTCTACGGTTCCAATGAAAGCTGGTCAGGTGGTATCCATTGAACCTGGAATTTATGTTCCGGGATTCGGCGGAGTTCGTTTAGAAAATATTGCTTGGGTTGAAAAACATCCTCAGTATCCGAACATGCTCAAATTTAACTCATTCATCTACATTGGTTTTGAACCAGCGTTGATCGATATGGAACTCATGAATGATGAAGAGAAAGCACAGCTCGATGTTTATGAAGCTGAGTGTGCTCGTCGTGGAACAAGTCTTAGAGCCTTAAAGTAGGCACGCATTCTCGCTAAAAGAAGAAGCATCATAAATCCAATCCCCATTTGCCAAAGGTGGGGATTGATATCGTCATCATCACTACCGTTTAAGGCAATCGTTCCACCTAGAATACCACAGCCGCCAAGATCTCCCGGAAGTTGATTCCCATAGAGGTAGGTCACGCCATCAATATCATCCTGTCCGAGAGTGGTACGTTTTTCTACCGTTTGATAATACATCAAGGCAGCACTCTTTTCGGAGTGACCCAGGCCAATCGCGTGCCCTATTTCATGAGAGATCACGGCGATCTTTCCTGAACGAGAGAGGGCCTTGAACTGCGCCGAATCATCGTTAATCAAGATGACTGAACCCTTAATTTTTTTACCTTTGAAGTGATTCGGAATAGTCACGGCAAGAACGTTTCCGCTGTTACCGGTGGCATCGTAGTTTTGAGGCATATCATTGCAGGCAATAACGATGTCATTAACTTCAGGGATGAGTGTTGCTCCTGCAGTGTTTATACAAGCATCGTCGGTTGGGGAACAAAGTCTGCCAGTGTTAATATTGATGAGATTATCTGTAGGAGTTCCCAATTTTAAACGCAGTCTAGAGGTCGCTACGCGATTCCAGAAATTATCGATGGCCGGTTCGATCAAATCTTCCAGCTCATAGGGTGTTAGATTTACACCGGCACAAGTTGTATTCCCAGCAATTCTAACTTTGACGGTGTCTTTATCAAAAGAGGCACCGAAATTATTATTTAGAGTATAAGCACTTGCTTCAAAAGAGAGGATGAGAAGGATGAGGTATTTAATCATTTGTTGTTCCAGGTATAAGTCCAGAAAACGGAATAAGATATCTGCCTGCGGTCTTCACGAAATATTGAATAAGTGTAGGTCTGAAGTCTTAGTGACCAGTTTTGTGGTTCTTCAAAGAAAAGCGGTAAGACTTCAACTCCGAAATCAAAAGTATTATTCCAACTACTGCGGTTCTCATCTGGATAATAAAACTTTGAAGTCGAATTGCCATTATTCATGTTGGTGCTACCACCCTGACCATACTGATTGGCAAGCATCAGCGATGTTCCGATACGAAGCCTGAACCAATCAACCGGATTGTAGCCAAGGTCAGCACGAAACATAAATAGGTTCTTAATAATCTTGGATGAGCTAGCACCTCGAGGAAGAACCCAGTTAAATTCAGGCAAGAAGGTAAACTCTGGAGATGAAATATTAAGTCTGGTTCCAATTCCTACCGTCGGAGCGAAATCCCACTTCCGAAGGCCACCAGAAGAATCGTTCTGAACAGCTCCGAAAAACTCCGTGTGGGAGCCTAAGTTCAATGTGATAGGAAGTGAGCTGCTCTTGCTCACAGCACTCATAGCAGGTGCGCAAAAAAATGCCAGTAGGGCAATTAAAATTAAACTATTTAACATAGTTAAAAACTATCAAATTTCCCGCCCAATCGCTATCATAGTTGAGATTTATTTTGTTGGAGAAAGACTATGTTTGAGAGCTTTAAAGTCCCTCAGGAATTTATGCCTAGTGATCCTCGTTTTGGAGTAGGGCCCTCGCTTATTCCTGTGGGATTTTTGCAAAAACTTGCGGCGACTGGCACTCATTTGCTGGGCACCAGTCACCGAAAACCTATGGTTAAGAATCTGGTAAAAGAACTCCAGGATGGGATCAAGAAATATTTTAATCTACCTCTAGGTTACGAGGTTCTCTTAGGTAACGGGGGAGCGACTCTTTTTTGGGATATCATCGGATTAAATCTGGTTGAAAATTCTTCGCTTCATTTTGTAACTGGTGAATTTTCAGAAAAATGGTTCAAGGCTCACAAACAAATTCCTTGGATTAAAGCTCAGGACGTTAAAGTTGAATACGGTCTGGGATTAAATCCTGTCGAGCAGTCTGGGCATGATATGATTTGCTGCACTCTAAATGAAACCTCAACGGGTGTCATGATATCTCAGCTAAGCCGAATGAAGGATGAGCATACTCTGGTTGCAATGGATTCAACTTCGGGAGCGGGACAAATCAAAATTGATTTTAACCTGGTGGATATTTATTATTTTTCTCCGCAAAAAGTTTTTGCCTCTGAAGGCGGACTTTATATTGCGATTTTTTCTCCCAAGGCAATCGCTCGCGCTGAAAAAATTGCTCTGGATAAATCTCGTTATGTGCCTGAGTCTTTAAAGATTTCTCACGCTATTGAAAACTCTCGTGGCCATCAAACTTATAACACACCTGCTATTTCAACTATTTTCCTGATGAACGAGCAAGTGAAGCTGATGAATACTTTGGGTGAAGATAAAGTTATTGAACAGGCAAAAGAGAAAGCGAAATTTATGTATGACTGGGCCGAAAGTAAGCCCTACCTTTCTCCTTATGTTGAGAATAAAGAATTTAGATCAGAAGCCGTCGTGACGATTGATGTGGATGCCAAATATAAAGTCGACGATCTTTCAAAAGTTCTTCGTGATCAGGGTGCTGCTATCGATATCGATGGGTATAGAAAATTAAATCGAAATCAATTCAGGATCGCTCTTTTTCACAACGTGACGTTGGAGAATCTCCAGAAGCTCACCCAGATGATAAGCCTTGCTATTGAGTCCGAGAAACTGGCCTAAGTTACTAAAAATTCAGGTTCTTATTTAGCCCGAGTTAAGTGATCAAGTACAGTGTCCGATAAGCCCTCATGGAGAACTCCACATGAGGCTATGTCTTTTTTTATTCGGTTTGGTTTTAATTTCTACTTCATGCGGGGTTAAGCAGAATGCTGTTTCCTATGGTGAAACAAAAAAAGAAGAATTGCTGATCTTAAGAGGCTTACCTCAAAGTGAAGAGTCCATTCCCGTGAAAGATAGTTCTTTGTTGGTCTATTCGGAAAAAGAATCTTATCAAATTCAAAATGGCGTGGTGAAGGCTTCTCTCAAGGCTCCGGCCACTTCGCAGTCTTCAGTTATGTTCTGGAAACATAAACTCAAAGATTGCGACACAGTTCTAAAAAAAGTTCCAAACCCTGATCCTCATGGCCCATCTCAGATGGAACTTGATTGCGCTTCAGAGGGGATCAAGATTGTTTATCTCGAAGGTTCTGAAACAGTTCAGAAAGTGGTGGAATATGCTAAAAAATAATTTGCCTATACTCTTCTTATTATTGCTGGCATCTTGCACGAAGCCTAGTTCGCCCAAGCTTCTTATCTCTGCCTTTGAAAAAAATGCTTCATCTGTGGTGGAAAGAAAACTCGCTGCTGCTCCAGATGGGAAGTGTGTAAAAGATATTTTCTCGGTGGATTTACTTAAAGCAGAAGTCAAAGAACTTGAAAAAAATTATTCAGGATCACCCGTTAAAGGAAAGTGGAAGCATCTGGATCTGTCTAAACTACCTATCTCTCAGGCGAACTTTCTCAAGCGATATGGCGACAAGCTTGGTGATCAGACCGGCAAAAATCCTGTTGATTACTCTGGTTGTGAGGATGTTCCGTGTATTTATAATAAAATTTATGAACAAGATAATAATGTAGCCGGTTATGTTCACTACCTTTGGTATTTAAAATTTAATCACATGCTCTCGGCCGATAACCATGTCCCAGCGGATAAAATTTCGAAAGCAGGGATTTACCAAGGTAAAGCTCAGGAGCTGGTGCAGTATCTGTATACCCGTGATGAACTCTATGGTTTGTGGCGTCTCTCGTTGATGCTCAAAACCAGTCATAATAAAATTCCTAATTTAGATGAAGTGCAGCGTATCCCAAGAGGCGAAGCCTTTGAAGGTGCGAGCGTTGGTGCTTGCGGACTTGCTTATAGTCAGGGTCATATCCTACTTCAAGACGGATGCCTCACGATTTATAAGCAAGCAGATATGGATACCGGACATCTTTATGCAGCTGTGGCCCATGAATTAAGTCACATGATGGATTTTAATGCGGGCATTTCCACACCTGAGACTTACCGAAAGATGACGGGATTTCTTTCTTCAAAAGAATACCTCAATGAGAAAAATGAAAGAGTTCAAGAGTGGATTCTGGATCCAGCGATCAAACATATTTCGAGTTATGCTAAAACTTCTCCTATGGAGAGTTATGCTGAAACCATGGCCTATATGCGGACTGATGGAGAAGGCACAAAAGATAATATTGCTGAAAACTTGAAGGCGTGGATTTCTAAAAATTACTACGCCAGTAAAAGATTTGATCGTGAATCGCTGATGGAAGTGTGGCTAAAAAAACACTCTGTCGATATTTCTAAAGAGTCTCTTAAGGCGGTAGTGGATTGTTCCTCCCAAAAATCTGTCCCAGTACCATCTAACTTTTTTAAAAGCTCTGACTTTGAAGCCAAACTCATCCCTTCGACACTTAATTGTCTTGGCGCCCGAGCTCAGGATATTTCAAAGATCATCAGTGCCAGAATTTCTATTCAGGAACCTGAGGGCTGTCGCAATTTAATGTTAACTGGCGGTAAAGAGGCTTGGGAGAAGAATTCTCGCAAAGAATTAAGCAGCTATCTATCCCGCTTCCTAAAAGAACTTGAATCCGATAAGGATTATGTCGCTCGTATCAATACCTTTTATGATGAGCTCTCCAACAAAGAATCGGCCCGCATGGCCTATCTTAATTGTTATGGTCAACTAGATGAACAAGCTTGTTATGAAACAGAGATTGATAAACTCATGATGAATAAGGCGAAGCTTCTGCGCCTTCCGGAATCTCATACTCAGGAATTAGTTGAGTTGTATTCGACCTATCATCCTTACCCTTCAGTTAAAGAAGAATCGGGAAGTCTCTACGTCACATTTGTTGAATCGAACCGTGCAGCCATTCGAATTGAAGCCGCTAAACTCTTCAAGACTTGTCTCGAGGTTCCCCATAATGACGACGTTCCCCCACGTGATGTTCTGTTTAAGATGGGGAATGGTTATCTCATTAGCTCGGTCTACAACTGCTTGAGTGAAAGGATTCCTGATAGCATTCAGAATATCGAAAGAAGTATTGCCGTTGGTGAGATGAAGATAGAGCACCCGAATGAAGAAATCATCCTGACTAAAGAGATCAGTCCTCTTATCAAGTATGAGCTTGAGACAATTTATGAAGCGAATCTTGAAAAAGAAAGAGTGGACGCTCTTTCTCAAAGTACTCGGATTAAAAAAGATGTCAGGGCCTCTTTGCTTTCAAATTTTGACTGGGTCTCAGATATCTTGGATTCAAAAAAAATTGCTGACTCTTGTCGATCGGTAGCGATGGTGCGCATTGATTATTTGCCTATTTATCATCTGAAAAAAGATTTGTTCTCTGAGATCATTTTAGATTCTATTTGCGCCAGTATTGAAGCAACACCAGAGTACAACCAGTATCTGGATGCTTCTAAAACGACCCTTATAAAAAAATCACAGGACAGTATGGAGTCGAAGCTGGCTGATCTCGCTCAGAGAAGGGCGCTGGCCTGTGTGAAACAGTTCCCCGTTGATACGAATCTCAATCGTGTTAAATTTAAAAAAGATCGTGAGGCCTGTCTCATTGATATCTGGCCCGCCATGGAGAGCGAAGTCCTGAAAGGTTTTTCTGATCAGCCGATAGCGAAGAAATTTAATCTCACCGATGCTATTTTCATCGAGAGATTTAATCAGAGCCGCCGGAAGATGCAGCTTAAAATCTTTAAGGATTCTTTCTCTGGACCTTAGTCTTTCTTATAACCATCTAAGAATGATTTTTTAAACTCAAGGTAGCGGTCTTCAAGGATCGCTTCTCTTGCTCTGACCGCAAGGGATTTATAGAAAGAGATGTTGTGAGCAGTCGCGAGGATTTGTCCCAGGATCTCGTTTGAATCAAACAAATGCTTAATATAAGCGCGAGTGAAAGTGGTGTTCACATAGTCTTTAAGATTTGGCTCGATCGGGAAAAAATCACGACGGTAGTTTTTGTGCTCGATACGAATCTTCCCACGATTAGTGAAAAGTGTTCCACCACGACCAAATTTTGTCGGGATGATACAGTCACTCATATCAATACCATTTTCCCAGATCATCAAAAGATCTTCCGGCATCCCAACACCCATTACGTAACGAGGTTTATCTTTCGGCATCAGGGGAGCTGTGAACTTCACAACTTTTTCCATATGCTCAGAACCTTCACCCACTGAAACTCCACCGATTGCGTATCCAGGAAGATTTCTTTTCGTTACTTCTTCGATACAGATTTCACGGTACTTATCATAAACTCCACCCTGAACAATGCCGAATAAGGCCTGCTTAGGATTAGTCCAAGCCTCGATACAACGGTCTAGCCAGCGGTGAGTGCGGGCAATTGAATTCTCAACATATTTTTCTGTCGCGGGAAACGGGATACATTCGTCGAAGGCCATCATGATATCTGAACCAAGATTTTGTTGAACCTGAATAGAGATTTCCGGAGTCAGAAGAACGTTCTCACCCTTCGCCCCTTTAAAGTTTGCACCTTCTTCAGTAATGGAATTTTTTTGAAGAGAAAAAACCTGGAAGCCACCTGAGTCGGTCAGAATTGGACGATCCCATCCCATAAATTTATGGAGACCACCGGCCTTGGCGATAAGTTCAGAACCTGGAGTTAAATGCAGGTGATAAGTATTTGAGAGCAAAATCTCAATACTCAGATCTACTAATTCTTTTGGCTGGAGGGCCTTGATCGCACCATGAGTACCAACCGGCATGAAAACCGGTGTTTCAATATCACCATGAGGAGTGTGAATGATCCCTGCGCGGGCACCACAATTCTTATCGACATGTTGGAGTGTGAATTTAAAATGTTCGTTTACGTCTGAACGCGTGTTCATTGTTGAATTTCCTTCGGCATTAAGTTTTTTCGAGACGGCAAACCGTCCGCATTTCCAGTAAAGGATTTTGTATGAAGCGTATCTATCAAATCCTCCTTCCTTTGTTGAGCCTTTTTCTGGTGAGAGTAGAACTTACAGACCTCTTTCCTTTAACCCAAAACGTCGCCCTTTTGCGCATGATTGATGCCGATACGATGCTGGTTAAGTATGGGAATACCAAAGAGAAACTGCGTCTTTCCCGCATCGATGCTCCCGAAAAAGGGCAGCCTTTCTTGGACGGAAAAGGGGATGCGGGAAAAAAGGCGATGGAGTGCGCGAAACCTTTTTTGAGACAAAAAAATTACCAACTCAAGGTGGAGAAGCGGGATATTTACGGAAGGCTTTTGGGGGATCTGGGAGATCTGAGTTTTAAACTTGTAGAGGCGGGATGTGTGGGACTCTATCCCTATGCTGTTTTCACGTCTCAATCAGAAAAATTAAAATATATCCGGGCCCTTCAAAAGGCCCGGCATCAAGGCTTAGGCGTTTGGAAATTTGGAGGCTACTTGCAGCCTAAGATCTGGCGCAAAAAATTTAGTAAACGAGTCTCACACCGACCGAAGCACCAACGAGATCGTTACCCAAGGCCTTATCGGCCTGAACGAAAACGCGGATGAAAGGAAGATTTAATTGGAAACCACCAAAACCGCGGAAGAGGAAAGGGCTGGGTTTTCCTTTGGCATCAAGAGCGGCAGTTGGGCTCACAGTACCGAGAGAGGGGTTACCTCCACATACACCAGTTCCTGAACAGTTTACAGTAGAGGTATTGGAATTAATATCACCTTTACCCGTAGCTGACCCCACAT
>JBBARF010000034.1:0-29537 GCA_040399925.1 Bacteriovoracaceae bacterium | reverse complement strand
GGATGATCCAAGAGTGCTATCTCTTTACCTTGGAAAGTCACGCGGTAACTCATAATCTCTTCAGGTCGGCCAAGCCAAATCGCCACGTGACCAAAAAAGCCAGGGATGAAACGGTCGGTAAGTCTGAAAGGGGTCTTTTCAAAAAGAATATCCAGAGGCTTAAGTTTTGCCTTCATTTTATTCATGGCCACAGGGCTTGAAGCGAGGATCTTCATTTTTCCATCTCGTTCTTGAACCTGGCCGGCAGTATTACCAAACATCTGGCTAAGTCTTCCTACCACGCGGTCAAGAGCATTGAAGAAACTCACCTGACTGAAGATGCGTTCCATAAATAGAACGTTTTGAATTCTATATGAGGCATTGCGATCTGTGATTTTTGAACCCGTGAAAGACTTCGTGATGTATTGATCAAAATAGTTGATGTTGGTCAGAGTAGGAGCAACCTCTTTAAGGAAGATCATATTATTCTGAGTTGATTTCCAGACTTTTTCATCCATCGCGACAGCAAATGTCTCGTGGAGGATATGGCCTTCAGTTCTCAGGTCATTCTCAAGGATGGTACGGATTTTCTTCGCACCCGCCAGAGCTTGCGAGAGTTTAAAGAAACTGTCATACATCAGAAGTGTTGAAGCCGTTGTGATTTGAACGTCACGAAAGAACTGACGTGATTCCTGATCAGCAGTGATGATCAGGCGAAGTGTTGTTTCTTTTTTTAAAGTTAGAGGATTGAATCGAATGACTTCCTTATATGAGAAGGCCGGGCCCTTCTCTAACTTGTAGGGAAGACCTTTAAGTCTGTCGGTAGCAGGAATAATTTTTTCAAAGACATCCCGTCTCCAGTTATCAAGCTTTCTAAAATGATCCTTGAGTAGACTAATATCGCGACTTGAAAGGGGACGATCGCAGTTTATCTTGGCACCCACTTCACAAGGGTGAGTGATGATGAAGTTTAAAAGATTTTCGTTGGCCTTAAGTCCCAGCTCCATATTTTCTGTGGCTAAAACCGAAAGATCGGATTGTGCAAAAGTGAGACCTGAGCTTAACAGGAGAAGAGAAATCAAAATTCTGAACATATCTAATCCTTGATGTATTTAGTTGATCATTTCAAGGACCATGAATGATCGTCAATGCTGATTAATGGTCTATTTTTAAATGAAATTAAATGTTTGGTCGAAATTAACGTGTTTGAGCATCCTTGCCTGACAAGTCGAGTCGGCTAATGGCTAAAAATCTTGCCCATTTCCTATGAAAAAGCCCATTAATGCTAGGATATTTTCATGAAGAACCTACTTTTATTATCGTTGTTCCTTACCACTACTCTTAAGGCCCAGATCAATATTGGAAATATTTTCAATACTGATTTAGCTAACCAGATGAACGTCAATTGGCGTTGCTCAAGCGAAACCTACCCGAATGTTAATCAGCTACCCAATGCTGAGGTCATTTCGTTTAAGGTAAAAAATAACGGTAAGATTAAAATCTCTCCGAATATTTTTAACGATGGGTTTAAGCCGAAGAAAATTCTTAAAATATTAGGGATTAAAAAGGATGATGGTCCTGAGAAACAGTCCGTTTCGGTAGAAAGTTCGGCGTGTTTTAATGGCCTTTATGCGGCCCTTAAGACTCAGTTTGCTCAAAACACAAAAGACTGTGCCACCAAAAATTCTAATATCTGTAAGCTGACTGAAGCGAGTTTCATTGAAGCCATCGATGAACAGATTAAAAATTCGGACTATGCTAAGAAAACAAAGGATAGCCACAAGCTTCCGAGAATTCTTGCTTTCAACAATGCTAATGCTGTTGATTACCAAACCTTTTCAAACCAGATCAACGGTTTTTGTGCAGGTAAAGAGGGAGACTACGATAAGGATCTGATCCTTACGGGTGGATTCCTCAAGCAAGTAAATAGTTATGCAAAATACACGAACTCTCAGCCCAATATTGAATGTATCGATAAACTAAAAGCTGAGCTTGCTAAGTACAGCGACAAGATTATTGCTGACAACTGTCAAGCATCTGCTGAGGTTTGCGAGTTTCTGAAAGGTGAAAAACAAACAGTAGACCTTTCTTTTGATGAAATCAGAAAAAATCGTGCAATAGAAGTAGACAAGAAAGAAGCGGAATATAGAACAAAATTAAACAGTGATTGGGAAAAAGAATACGAAGCTAATTTTAACTCGATGATTGATACTGGTAAGAGCGATACTTGCGGGGATTTCACAACCGGAATCTCTAATGATAAAAAAACGAAGTACATGAATCCTGTAACGATGACAAAACTTGTGACAAAAAACATGGATAGTCTTTTTGCGAAGATGAGTGCAAAGTGTCAGCAGCAGTTCATTCGTCAGTACATCGAACAAAATACCTTTGATACTGTTGTTCAGGATGGATACAACTACAGAACGTTCTGTGAAAAAAACAAAGCAAAAATTTGTGATGAAAATCGTCAGTATACCGCCGATATAGAAAAGAACATTGAACGCATGCTGGAACTCGCTTACGGTGAGTATGGAAAAGATTATTTTCGTGAACAACTTCTTGCTTGTGAAAAAGAAAACCTCAATGACCTCAACTCACTTCTCTCTAAGCTCAAGACTTTTGATAAAAAAATGACCTGTGCTCCTCTAAAACCTGGAGAAGCAAAAGTTGTGAGCTCGACCCCAACCGGGATTAATGCCGACTATGCTCTTAAGCAGACTGGAAAGAATGAAACGACGGCGATCGTTAATATGAAATTTACCGCCGAAGTTGGTGCGACGGTTTCAGGCAAGCAGATGGAAGACCGAGTGAAGGGTTGTATGGATAACGTCTCACCTTATCTTAAAGGTGGAAATGGCGAACAGCTTAAAATTAAAATCGTAAATCCGGATGAAGCAGCAGCTCTGCCAAGTAATGAAAGACCAACCGTTAATAGCGTTGATGTTGCGGCCGGATCAATCAGAAGTCATTCTCGTCGATATGATCCAAGTGTTGATTGCACAGTTATTACTCACGAGGTAATGCACCTTTTAGGTCTTTGTGATGAGTATAAAGAGCAGTGGACCGGGGTTTACTACGATGTAGCCACTGGGCAGACAGTTAATAACGGTACTCAGGAAAAAGTTAATGATGGAACTCAGAAGTTTGTGACCAGTTACAACTGCCGTAACGTTCCTCCTATTCCTTCGATTATGAAGAGTCAGAATGAAGTTTTTGACAGAGCAGTTCCCAAGAGTGTTAGCTGTGAGTGTGCCGGAGAAATGTGTAAAGACTATATGGGTGCTTCTGAACCACTTCAGAAACTTTTCCAGAATTACGGATGGGATGTCATCGACAGTTATTACAAACAAAAATTCTGTAAATCTAAAACCAGACCTGACATCACTAAAGCCAAGTATGTTGAAAATCCTAAACAGTTCACTCTTTTAGCAGGTGCTACTGATGCCAAGATCTCTTACAATTTTAAATACGCATCTCCAGATTCAGTAAAATCGGTTGATATGAATTGTGATTGTAACAACCCTCAAGGTTATTCAGAACAAAGTGATATTGATACTTGTAAGGCGATTGTAGGTCGAATTGCTAAGTCGATAGCCGAAGACGTTCCTCCGAAAGATAATCGTACTTGTCCTCCAGGAACAGAGGAAAAAGATGTGAAATGGGGTGGGGATCCTAATGTGGCCAACAGCTTCAATGGTTCAAGCTACAAGGTTTTCAAAGCTCGTCGTGAGCCGGCCATGGCTTCTGTACTCTATCCGGAACAATTCAACCGCATTGTTGGTGGGGCCTGTGATGAAGTGACGCCACTTTATAATCAATGCAGCCGTTTAGCTTATAAAACAGTGATGGATGAAAACGCATGTAATATTCCACCTGAGTGTAAAGACATGAGTAAACTCATGGGGATTCCACAATGAAAAATGTTACTTTTCTCTTCTTCTTCTTCAGTGGTTCACTTCTGGCGGCACCAAGCCTGGTGCTAGAGAATAACTCAAGTAAGGGTAAAGAGCAGAAGGCCTTATTGTTTGAAAAAGATGATCTTGTCATTCTTAAAAACTCAAACAAATATGATACCAAAACTGATTACCGTCTAGGAAAACTTCGTTTAAAAAAATCAGACGAATTGTTCTCAACAGAAGAAAGGCTCAAGCAGATTTCGATGGCCTTGGTCGCTGCTGAAAAAACTCTGATGAAGAAGGGTTCATCTTTTGCAAAACTTGATCAGAATCAAAATCCCCATGGTGATAAAATTTATCTTGATCGCATCATTGTGACGGAGAATTCGACCTATTATAATGAGCTAAAAAAAATTATTACCGAGTTGGATACGGCTCCTTACACACTTGAGAATGGTAAACAAATTTCAAAAGATAAAAAACAACTTGAGACTGTGAAAAACGGTGTTGTGGCGGGTAAGGAAGATTTTATTATTCCTTTCTTCTGCGATAGGCCCCAGTTTCCTGCAATTTGTATGATCCGCGATGCGGGAACCCTCTACGTCAAGTAGTTAGGGATACATCTGATCATCTTCCTGACATAAAAACCAATCGGTGAGCTTTGTGACTTCCATACCTGTCATGATCTCACCATCTTTACTCTTCAGATCAATGAGTGTGGCAAAGACTGCATGAGTTGAATAACCAGTCGAAAAATTAACGAGATAAACCTGCCCTTCTGGATTGAATGACCATGAAATATTAGAGTCATTTTTTTCTTCGATTCTACCTTCCTGATAGACATTTTTTTCATACACCACTGCATTTTTATACATCCACTTTGTGGTGGATAAAAGTATGCCCGGCGCTGGAGCGGCTCCTCCAGACTTGGACCATTCTGATAACTGCAGATCTCCACGACTGGTAGAGCACTCAACTGTGTGCGCAAAGCTCGCGGGAATGAGAAAGAGGGAAACTAAAAAGGCTGCACAGTTTTTCATGAGATCTCCTGAAATGATGCATTTATAGATCATAAAGATGTCCTCATACAACGTAAATGTGGCCAAAGGATCACGGGCCATCCTAGCATCAATACTATGAAAGGGATCTTACTTGCTATTTTATTATCATCTTCTGCTTGGGGCGCGGCCTATGTGGCGACTCCTGAAAAAAGCTGTACCAGCCTAGATCTAAGAACTCCGCTATTAAAAGAAATTCGTAATCAAAAAAGTATCTCATGGTGTTACGCCTTCACCGGTGCCGATATGCTAACTTACACTTTTGATCTTCCTGAAAAAATCTCGGCGGCTGATATTGCCATTAACTACAACGACAGTAGTCTCGGCTCTTTGGTGAGATGGATCAACATTACTTTTGGCGGGAGAAATCAAAGCTCTAGTGAAACATTTATGATGGCGCATCAAAATGGTTTCAATAAAGTTGCCCTGGAAAGAGGGATGCGAGATGGGTTTTGTCCTGAAAGAGTCTTTCCTTCTGAATCATGGGTGAAGATGGTGAGAGATGGGGAAGGTTTTAGAGAAATGAAGTCTGATCTTCGGCCTGCGATGCTGGATATTTATAAACTCCTGCAAGATCAGAAAACTCTGACTGTCTCAAATCTTCCGTATTATTTTCATTTCAAGAACGTGGAATCGCCGACAGAATTTCTAGCACTCATTAAGGGTCAGACGATCGATAGTTTTTATTCCAAGCTGCGCACTCAGGTTTGTCAGCATGACAGAATCCCTTTTGCAAAAAAATATCCGGTCTCGATGGAACTTAAATCCCGCAATACCTTTGTCAGCATGAATAAGAATCTCTCGCTTTCCCGACTGGTAGGGATGGATTATGACGACCGGATCACTTCAGATCACACCAGTCGCGGTGTCACCATTAAGGAGCTCCATACTTCCGCTGTCGTAGGACGTCGCTGGAATGCCGAAAAGAAGGAATGTGCTTATTTGATACGTGATAGTCGTAGTGCTGGCTGTAGCCGCTATGATCAAAGTTATGAATGTCTGGGTGGCCAGATTTGGGTAGAGGAGTCTTTGCTCTATCCGAGTATCGTGAGCACTGTCACGGTTCTTGCGATTAAGTGATAGATTCACTCTGGTACTCCCTGCCCACGGTTGTAAAATGTTGGAATTGCTCTAATATTTTAAGATGCGCTTAGAAGTTCAGATCGATGATAGTGATCCCATCATTTATGTCCTGAATAAACCTGAAATTTATGTCGGGTCCTCCGGCAATAGCGACATTGTCATCAGTACACTTGAAGTCAGTCGAAAGCATTTAAAAATTATCGTCGCCGATAATAAATGTTTTGTTATTGATCAGGGGAGTACCAATGGTTCCTACATGAACGAATCCAGGCTTGTTCCGGGTAGACGAACTGAGTTTACAACTTTTGAATCATTGAGATTAGGCGATCGTGTTTATTTGACCTTGCTTGATAGCAAGCAAGCTGGAACTCTTAACAATAAAAATATCGATGCCGTGCCCGAAGTAAGAACCGCCATTACCCGCATCGATTCAGATAAAACCAGAATCATTTCTCTTAAAGAGCTTCACACTGCTAAAACTAAAAAATTATCCAAAAAAAGAATGGAAATCGCCAATCGAAAAAAAGCCGAATCCAAACGCGTGCGCGCCGAGAAGGACGCCTTAAAACGCGTTCTTGCACTGGCCTGCATGTGGATCGGAATTGGTTTTGGGTTCAATTTGGTCTGGCAGTCACTGCCTGATGTCGTTAAAAAAACATATGCTCCTCCTCAGAAGTTTGCTAAAGAAATTCTTCTTGAAGATGAAGAGTTACAAAATTTCAGAATTCCTCAACATGAACGGTTAACCCGTGATCAGGTTGTTTCCTACCTAGATAAACTTAAGTGTGTAACGGAAGACGAAGTGTTTTTCTGTGATAAAAATGTGAGTCTCAAAGAAGGTAAGAGTGGGGCGATTGAAGCGGAAGGGCAGATCATTCTCTTTATCTCTGAAGAGGCCTGGATTCAGAAGGCCCACGATTTTCTCATGGTCCATAGCTTCTCCAAAAAGCCTTCTAATATGAAACGTTTTGATGGAAGGACTGTTCGTAAAACGGCGATAGTTCGTTACATTGATGATCTCTTAGGTCCGATGATCGGGCCTGAGTATCCTCAGAAATATATTTATCTCGCCATGTATTCTCGTAATGGTGTCGTGACTTCGATTGCTGGATTTAACAGCAATTACTTTCAACAACTTCTCCGGATGATGGAGGAAGAAAAACCAGGCATCGATGGTGATAATGGTATCTTATATGTTAATGGATTTGACCGATTCTTTAGTTATTTCTAGACTAAAAATTACAAGGATAAAAAGAACGCATGAGCATAATTGGAATTGTAGAAGGTTTTTTTGGTCCTGCATGGTCACATTCAGCGCGACTTCAGTATGCTGATTTTCTTTCTGCGTTTCCTGATAGTTTCTATTTTTATGCTCCTAAGCGTGATCCACATCTACGAAAAGAATGGCGCGCGCCTTGGCCTGTTGAGTATCTACGGATGCTCTCCCTGCTAGTCGAAAAATTTCATCAAAAAAATGTTCAGGTGGGAGTGGGGCTAAGTCCCTTTGGTTTAGGAAAATCACTCACATCAGAAGATCAGCAATTACTGGATAAAAAAATTCTTCAATTAAAAAATCTCGGCATTGATAAGCTCGGTCTTTTTTTTGATGATATGCCCTCGTCCGAGGATTTGGCTTCGGTGCAAATTCAGGTTGTAAAAAAAGCCCAACTTATTTTTCCAACTGGTCTGATGTTTTGTCCGAGTTATTATACTTTTGATCCGATCCTCGACAAGGTCTTCGGTCTTCGTCCTCCAGAATACCTGGAAGAAATCGCTTCAGGCATTCCACAAAATGTAAGTCTTTTATGGACTGGACCCAAAGTCATCTCGGATGAAATCTCCCACGAGCATTTGGTTGAAGTGACAAGTCTTCTTAAAAGAAAGCCCTTCATCTGGGAAAATATTTTTGCCAACGATGGGCCTCGGAACTGCAAGTTTTTGAAACTCAAATACTTCACGGGTAGAGATGGAAAATTTCTGAACGATTGTGAAGGTGTTGCCTTTAACTTGATGAACCAACCGGCGCTTTCACAAATACTTTATCTGGCTTCGACTTATGTGCTCTCTGAAGGAATAACAGGTGCGGAGGCATTTGAAGAAGCACTTTCTCAACTGGTTGACCCGGCGCTGGCCTCATTCATTCAAACTCATCGAGAACTTTTTCTTTCTCAGGGACTGGATAAAATTTCTGAGACCGAGAAGGCGATTCTTCTGCGTGAAATGGGAGATTCACAGCATCCTGTGGCGCTTGAAATTAAAGACTGGTTGAAAGGGGAGTACTTGGTGGGACCTGAGTGCTTAACCGATTAAGAAACTGATTCTACAATGTCTGGAAGATGTTCTGACTCCATTCCATGCATACTCCAAAACGCTGTCGCTTCATGCACAATTTTTCCACGAATAGCATCTGTGTGGGGTGCTAAAAAATACTTAAGTTTGTTGAATATAGTCGTAAGCTCTTTAGGATGTCCTGAACAAGTAAACGTAATATAGTTTTCTGATTCAAGCACATGAAAACCACTGTCTAAAAGAGATGAGATAATCGCTTTCGAAGTGAAATTTTTTTCAAACTCAAGATGAATCTCGTGCTTTTTAAAGCTCTCACCTTTGAGAGGATCAAGCGGTCTCATTTTTATCTGAAATGGTGGAGACAGAGGAGCGAGTTCGCGAACGTCACCCTTCCATTCAACTTCACCCATAATAAATTCCGCCTGAACAAAACCAAGAAGGTTCGCTTCGGCAGCTTTGTTTTTTATCTGCTGGCAGAATGCCTTCACTTCAATAGGATTTGGATCGTAGATGTACTTTGTTAAATGACGAGCATTCATCTCTTCACCATTGATGTGAAAAGAATGCGGAAAATCATCAGCGTGAAATCCGCCCTCGGTCGTTGCCCAGGCCAGAAGAGATTCGGGCATACAAGCGGCATCAATGTGGAGATGGTACAGAACATCAGTCATAAGCTTTAGTTATAATTAACTTTCAGGATCAAGTAAAAGGTGCATTTTGCACCACGTATATAGTATCGCTCTGTAAGAGACGGGGGTGTGTGAAAGAAATACACGGAAATTCAACTTCCTGCATTGGTGGTTTCTTACCTCGACTGGTGAAGGAGTCTATCTTCCAAAGATTTAGAGTAGTGGCCAGGAGGATCACTGGCCGGAAAAGAGTCATCAATGGTCTCATCCAGCAGTTCTTCCTCGGTCATCACATGCTGTTGATCGTCCCGTGCGCACTCAGTTTTCTTAACTTGGGAGCGTCCAAAACAATACATAAAATGGGTCAATTTTTCGAAGTTTTTTTTTATAAATGACATAGGTTCCTCCATGTCTTCCTCTAACAGGGATGGTGACGAGCTTGGCTTCCGAGGAAGTTTAATCAACACTAAAGGATTAACGAGAACCCATGAGCCCCAGGAACAAGGCTTCGATTCCGGCTATCGACGAAGGCGCGAACAATCGTCATATTAAAGGCCGGAATGTCAGCAGGCATGCGGCTCGTGATGAGATTATTGTCGACACAAACTTCCTCGTCAATCCACTTGGCCCCGGCATTTTTAAGATCCGTTTTAAGTGATGGCCAGGAGGTGAGAGTTCGTCCTTTTAAAAGACGAGTCTCAATCAGAATTTGTGGTCCGTGACAGATGGAGGCAACAGGTTTGCCCGACTTCATAAAATCTCTAACAAACTCAACCGCCTTATTGTCGATTCGAAGAGCGTCGGGATTAATGACTCCACCGGGGAGAACCAGTGCCTGATAGTCGGCGACACTGACTTCTTCAACCAAGCGATCCACTGCAATAGATTTTCCCCAGTCTTTATGGTGCCAGGATTTAATTTTTCCCGCTTCCAAGGAGACAATATCGATAGTCGCACCGGCCGCTTCTAGCGCTTCTTTCGGATCAAATAATTCTGACTGTTCAAAACCATGTGTTGCCAGAAAGGCCACATGATAGCCCATCAGTTCTTTGGGAAATTGTTCTTCTTTGTGTCGTGGTTTGAAATGAAGAATATTATCAAACATAATGAAACTCCTGTTAATGGTGACGACCGTCAGGCCCGATAGCATTGATGAGCCTAGGGCGCATGAATGAGGGGCGAGTTATTTTTTGATTCTCCGTAGGTCTGATCTTACGGTTAATTTCATCAAGACTAATAGGTGAGCCCAGATCTAGAGAGAGAAGAAGTGCTTCAATGATTTTGATATCTGCAATGCCTTCTTCTCCGGATGGTTCTGGTTTTTTCTTTCTTTGGATGCAATCAGAGAAATAAAGGAGCTCAGGAGCAAACTGATCGCGTCTAGAATATTTTTTGGAAATAATTTTTTTATCTTCATAAGTTTTAAACTTCATACTTCGGGAAAATTCAAAACCATTCTCTAGACGGATTCTTCCCTTGGTTCCGATCAAGTCATAATCGGCCGATTTGAAGGCTCCAAAGCTTATGGAAAACGTTGCTGTTCTGCCTTCGGGAAATCTCATCACAGCACTGATGATCTCATCGACTTTTTTAAAACGTGAGTCCCTCCCACGGGTAGACATGGCAAAAACTTCGATGGGTTCAGCCTTAAAGAGATAGCGGGCGGCATTGATACAATAAATGCCTATGTCATAAAGAGGACCTCCACCCTTTTCAACTTCTTCTAAGCGGATGTTGTGCTTATCTTCAATCTGCATCGTAAAAATGGAATTAAAAATTTTAAGGTCTCCAATCCTTTTAGCGGCCGAGAGACGAATCGCCTCAAGGTTAGCGGCTTCAAAATGCAGACGGTAGCCAATCATCAGCTGGATATTGTTTTTTTCTGCGGTTTGAATCATTGAGAGGCAATCTTCGGTGGTTACGGCCATAGGTTTTTCACACAGGACATGAACACCAAACTTTGCCGCCGTTTCCATAATATTTCGGTGATAGAAATTTGGAGTACAAATGTAGATGGCGTCGATGTCACCAGCTCTTAAGGCGTCTTCAAATTGTGAGTAAAGATAACGTTTGTTCACTTTGTATTTATCTCCCAGCCTCTTAAGTTTCTCTTCATCTCCCGAAACCAGTGCGACAAGCTGGGAGTTCTTGCGCGCGTTTCTGAAGGCCGGAAGGACTGCCGCCTGCGCGATGTAACCCAGACCCACAACGGCATAACGAATCTTCTTTTTTGGCGTTATCAGCATAAGAACTCCTGTTACACTTTTTGCAATCTAAGTGCCACTGTCAGGTGCCTTTTGTGTTCTTCTTTTGGGGCAGAGAAAGACAAATTGGGGAAGTTTGACTTTGTGCGGGTACCTATGGATGAGGAATCTTTCTTAAGATAAAAATGCGAAATCTGCCTAGAACTTTTTGGCAATGAAGTAACCAATGAGTTCTTCAATTTCTTTTGAGATTTTTTTGAAATGCTTTTTTTGATCTTCATCCAGGGTAGGCATGATGGACTTAAGAAGTAGCATCGTCTTTTCATTATCCAGAAGATCATTTTGATAATCTAAATAAGTCTGAGTCATGAGTGCTGATTTTTCATCAGGAGAGATTGACTGACTGAAAATAGTCACCAGTCTGTCACGGAGTGCACGTCTTGCCGTTAGGGATTCGGCGTGATTAAAAATCTGATATTGGGCATGAGTCTTAAGAAGTTTAAGTTGGGCCGGAGTCACTTCATCAAAAAACATTTCAAAGCGGTCTTCTAATTTTTCTTGCTGTTGATCCAAACTTCTTTTTTTATAATCAGAGGTGGTTTCATCAAATTTTTCCCAGAATTTTTTTTGTTGCTTTTCATCTAACTGGGCCATGTACTTGGTCAGAAGTTTTAAATAATCCGTAGCGATGACAACGTAAGATCCCTTCAGGGCTTCTAACTGGGCCTCGACCTTATCTTCTTTTAACTCCAAAGACTGAATGAGAGGAAGGGCGGAAAGTAGATTAGGCTTTGAACCATTCAAAAATTTATCTGTATCGAGGGAGAGTTTGTCTTTTTGGACAGAGTAAAGCGGCAGGCGCTTTTCAATCTGACTTTCAATCCCAATATCGGCGTTGGAGACGGCCATCTTTTTCAGGATGCACCCTTGGCCTAGCAGCGTGATTATAAAGAGATAGGAATACTTCATGGGCACCTCATAGATATTCTTGCACAAATCCCCATGCAATAGAACCTTTGACGCCTTAATCCTTACTTAATGTCTCAAATCGGTCCCAAACCGTTGTCAAAAGCCGACAAGTTTAGCAAGCTTATTGGATGATAAATATGGGTAACTACCGGTCGAGCATTGAGAACCGGGAAATTCTAAGAATTCTTCAAAAAGCGGGACCACTTCAGGACAATATCCTGTGGCAGTCACACTCTTTGGGTAAAAATATTATCCCTGTTCATCATTTTGAGATCGATTTTGTTTCTCGCGAGATTGTGGTTTTTTTCGATTCCTTTAAAAATCGCCTTAATCCAGAAATGCCACTGTATGTGAAACTGGATTACCGCGGAACTGTTTTTAAGGTTTCTGAATTCCGCATGGCGAAGACCACTCTTCATTTTGGATTCCCAGAAAAAGTGAAGACCCTTGAACTTCGTTCAATCCCACGCCACGTTTTTAATCCTCACTTGGAAAAACATATTACCCTGAGACCGGCGCTTCATGCCATGAAACAGGTGTCGAGTGAGCTGCATTTCAGATCCATTGATATTTCAGAGTCCGGAGTCGGTCTTTTGGTTTCAGAGCATAATCGCTCGTTTCTCAAAAATAACCGCATCCTCTGGCTCACTAGTCTTCAGGACCAAATGCTTCCAAATGCTATCCTGGCAGAAGTGGTTTACTTAAATACCGACTCTGAAGGTCGCTCAAGCAATCGTCGCCAAAAAGATTTAAAAGTCGGCCTCAAACTCTCTGAGCCGTTTCCATCTGACAATTACCACCGCTTCATTCAATAAGAGGTCCTATGAAATTTCTTTTGATCTTCGTGCTCTCCATCTCTTCAGTCTGGGCACACGAAAGAGCTGTTCGCACGCGCGCAGACAAATTCGCGACGGCAAGTTTCTCTGAACAAAAAACGCATCCATGGCCCTTCGCACTTTTATCGATCGGTCACAATATGCAATCTTATCAAGACTACAGTGGATCTCCTTACTGGCATGATGGTCTGGATATCAGGGGCAACCAAGATCAGACAGTCTTCGCAGCTGCTGGTGGAAAAGTTGTGAACATTCAAAACTACATCGCGGGAAACCCGATGTACTGGGAAGTGGCCATTCTTGATGATGAAGGTTTTGTGTGGAAGTACCACCATATTGCTCGTAACTCGATTCCTAAAGAAATTGAAGCCGCTTACGCGAGTGGTGGCAAAGTTGCTGAAGGTGTTGTTATTGGCAATATCGTGAAGTGGCGCGTATCAAGCTTTGGCGAGGTTTATCACCACTTGCACATGCTGGTTGTTGGAAGTGATGGCCAGTACATCAATCCATTCCTCTTGCTTGAGCCACTGGCGGATACAAAAGCTCCGGTGATTAAGTCTATTGGTCTGGCAAAAAACCACAAACCTGTTTCTGGGAATTCAATCACAGGTGCTCACGCCCTTTACGTTGAGGCCAGTGACCTTACACTTCATGATAAATTTACTCTTCCTCCTCATAAGATCTCTTACAAGATGGACGGCGGAGAAGAAGTTCTGGTTTGGGAGTTTATCCATCTGCCATCAGCAACTAATGATGAAGACTACATCACAGACTTTTATATGAAAGGTACGTGTGGGGATTATTCATGTCGTAAGTTCTACTTCAATCTTAACTTCACTAAATCTGCACCTCGCGCGCAGATGAACTTGAAGTCAGGGAATCATGAAGTGGAAGTGACTGTCGAAGATATCGTTGGAAATAAAACGGCCCAAAGTTTCCAGTGGACCGTTAAGTAAAAAAACGTTGGTCTATTTACTTAACACTTATCCCACTTACTTCATTGTACTTATTGTACTCAATAATCTTATGACCATTGTCACAATTTAGAGTTCTTGTAGTTTGATAAGAATCAGCGATTAGTTTTGATTCCTTTTTGTGGACACAATCCTGAGTTTTCCACCTTTCTTCAACGTCAGAAATATTGATACTTTTCCCTGATGATGTTGGGAAATATGCAAGTCCGGAAATTTTATTTTTCGTTGTTACTCCAATCGCCCAGCTCTGGAAATGGGTTTTAGGAGAGCGGTATAACCAAAGCTCCTCTCCGCTTTGCTTTATAATTTCTTGAGGTTTACCTAGTTTTGTTAATATTTGTTCTTTGTCCCATGATGGATTATATCCCTCGAGGATATCCCAGAAAATGTATGAATCCTGATTTTGTTTCTGAGAAGTTGAGCACGATAGGCATAGGAGTAATAAAGGAAGATATTTCATTGAATTATTTTCTCCAGGAAATGAATGAGTTCAGGGTTTTTGTTTAATGAATCTTTCTGAAAAAGAAATAGTTCAACATTGTTTGAAAAATCCTCATGTGGACCGGCGAAACTGTCTTCAATAAGAACATCTTTTCTATTGAGGGTAGTAGTTTGACCATCTTTGCTTTTTTTCCATTGGGCAATATCGTTATATTTCTCTTTTTCCAGATCGCTCATGAAGTCCCAGTAGAAATGAGCTAATTCATGAGAGATGACTCGACTCTTGTCGTGAGTTAAAATGCTGTCATACAGAACAATAATTTTATGTTCGCTATTGCTTACAGCCGGATTCATTGATTTCTCAATTGAGCGATAGAATTTTATTTCACCAACATGAGTGAGTGACTTTGGAAGTTTATTTAAGATTTCTCGTAAACTGGTTTCTTCTTCCTTGTTCCATGGCCTGAATTTTTCTTTGGTATTTGGCCAGTCTACGGGTTTGTTTACTAGAAACTTTGGTTCAGGTACTTTTAGAGTTCTATAGGGACGACATTGTTCCTTTATATTAGCTCTTGAAACGACTGTTCCATCTTGTTTGTTGTAGGAGTTTCTTGAATGGGATTTGACTGGGAAGTAACCTACAGGGCAGTCATTTGCTGCTTGAGCAGTAGTAATTATCAAAAATAGAATAGATAAAAAATAAACCATGTCTAATGCTACAGATTAATAATAAGTGCCGCAATCTTTGCGGAACATTCTATTAAGACGGATTGATTCGCCTTCTCTATAAATTTTGCTTTTCGCTCTTTCCAGTCCACGTTTTTTAAGTGATCACAGAGCACTGCACCGTCATTTTTTTTTCCGGTTACGATCGTCTCGAAAGGATAGCCTTTTATATTTGAAGCTATCGGGCAACAAACTGCGAGACCTGTTTTTTCATTGTATTTTTTGGGAGAAAGTATAAGAACAGGGTGAGTTCCCTTCTGTTCATGTCCAGCTTGGGGAGTAAAATTTAACCATACAATATCGCCACGATCAGGGATATAGCTCATTACCAAACCTCATTGCCTTCGGGAGCAAAGTCATCTTCTTTATGCAAATTATTTTTTGTAATTCCACCTAAAAGATCGGTGAGAGAGAATTGGGTTTTGGCTGGGGAAATAATGATCGCCCCGTCTTTATGTTCGATTTCGACTTCTGAATTCTCGGTCAATTCCGTTTTCTCAATAATTGATTTAGGGATTCTAATTCCTAGGGAGTTTCCCCATTTTTGAATTTTGGCAGACATGTTAATCTCCTTTGGATTCAGTATATACAATGTTTAAACTTTTATCAACAACCCTTTAGCGCCGGCCTCTGAATCCAAACCACGCAATATATCCATAACAAACAACCGGCAGAATGAAGGCGATACGAAGGCCTGATCCGTCGGCGATTTGTCCTGTGATGAGAGGGATGATCGCTCCACCCAGAATTGAGGTGGCGAGAAGACCAGAAGCTTTTGATTCTGATTTTGTCAGTCCCTTTATCCCCAGAGTGAAGATGGTAGGGAACATGACCGAGTTAAAAAACCCAACCAGGATCATGCTGTAAATGGCGACCTGACCTTGCGAGGTAATCGAAATCACAATCAAGAGAATTGATGCCACAGCATGAGTCATGAGAACTTTGCCTGGATTAAATTCTCTCAACGTATAAATACCGAGGAATCGTCCGGCCATCGCTCCACCCCAGTAGAGGGCGATAAGAGAAGCTGCCGTTGTTTCCGGCATCGATGTGACTTCCATGATGTAGTTAATGAGAAAGCTTCCAATCGCTACTTCCGCACCCACGTAACAGAAAATCCCGATCATCCCAAATATGAGATTCTTCTCTTGAAGAACTTCACCCCATGTTCCTTCGTTATTTTGCGCTTCTTTGATTTCTGGAAATTGAAGTTTGGCGAGAATGATCGCGATAACTACAAGAACGACAGCGATGAAAAGATAGGGATACTTCACCCCATCGGCCGAAAGCCCAAGCTCGAGATTTGAAAGAATAAAATATGATCCAAAAAATGGAGCGAGAAATGTCCCGAATGAGTTGAAGGCCTGAACCATCGTGAGACGAGACGAAGCCGTTTCTTTAGGACCCAGAATCGACACGAAAGGATTTCCCGCCACCTGCAGAATCACAATCCCCGTTGCGAGAATGAAGAGGGCAGCAAGGAATATCCCATATGTATTAAACGAGACCGCAGGAAAGAAGAGTACACAACCAATTGCCGTCACGATGAAGCCAATGACCATCCCTTGCTTGTATCCAAATTTATCAATGATCTTACTGGCGGGTATGGACATGAGTCCGTAGGCGCCGAAGAAGCAGAACTGAACCAAGGCCGCCTGACTGTAACTCAGATCAAAGACCGCTTTCAAAAACGGCACGAGGATGTCGTTTAAGCAGGTGATGAAACCGAGCATGAAAAAGAGCACGGTGAGCGAGATAAGGGGCTTCTTATACATGGGAATCCTTTGAAGGGGCAAGTGAACTTATGACTCTTGATACTTCACTTTCTGGAGGTTTTTATAGAGTTTACGGTTCTCTTTCTTTGTTAAAGGATCTTCAGCATTTCTCGACGCAAGACTTGTGATGTATTCTTCGAGTTGTGTTATCGCTGCAGGGTTTCGAATCATCCCTTCAGGGATTGAGATATTCACTTTATTATTTGCAAATGAAACTTTGTAACTCACTTTACCGATCTTCAAGATGAATGGAGTTTCTGTTTCTATGAGCTTGGCAATTTCCTGACCTTTGATATTTTTAATATCATCGACCACGATTTTTAATTCTGCAGCTCCGTTGATGGCGACAACTTGTAAATCTTCCGAAGTGGTAGAAGGGGCTTGTCTATTGGCGACTTTAGCAGTAGCGTTCGGATCAATACCATACTTAGCTTTCAAAAAGCCGAGTTGATGAGCTGCTTTTTTCTCTTTTGCCGGATCTCTTGATACTGCCGCCTTCCCACCTTTTAAACTTCCATCACTGCCATAGGCATAAGAGAAATCATTTGGCATCTCTTCAAGGATCTCTTTGGTCTTCGCCGTCACTTGTGGCGGAGTGAGTGGATTCGCGCGACCCTGATTATACGCCTTGGCCACCATCGCTTCGATTTGTTTGGCCGAGAGCTGGTTATCGAGACGGTCGAGGATTTTGCGTTGGAGGTCGGTGCTGATATCTTGTTCGCTTTCAACTGAAGGGTTTACGTAATCAGTTGGTGGAGTCGCTGGAGTTTTATCAGTGTCGTAAGATACGACTTTAGTGTCAGGTTTAGGAAGTGTTACTACTTTCTTGTCTGCCTTTCCATTTTGTTGATCTGGTACAGCATTTAAGTTCGCAGTTTGACCCGGATTCGTAACGCTGAAATTTGAAATCTCATCGGCTTTTGGTTCATTGGTAGCATATTTCCCGGAGGGCATTGGAATAATACCTTCTCTTTCGAAAGTTGCTAGCTCAGGTGAATCTTTTTTGAATTCATCCCGGGTTGGTCTACCGAGAAGGGATCTGAGAATTCCGTCGATGTCTTTGTTTCGTCTGTGGAGGGCGTCTGCGAGGTTTGAGCCGGAGACGTCGGTTTCGAGGACTGATTTGCAGCCTTCGGCGGTGCCTTTACACATTTTTTCGCAGATTTCATCAGATGGGAATTGCAGGTTTCGCGTATAAAGATCAGAGCTATAGCTTTCGAAGTTAGATGATCTGTTTGATATGTCTGGATTGATTAATTTTTGAACCTGCGAAACACTTATTTTTTTACCTGTTTGAAAGAAGTCCTGGCAGAAGTTAATAAGGGCGATGTTCTTTTCAGCTTTTTTTGCAGGTAACTTATCAATTTTTAAATTTGTGAGATTTTTAACTGAATCTCTATCATCGTAAAAAACTTTTCCTGATTCGAATTCAGAGCTACAAAAATTTGATTCCATATTTTTGAATGCTCTTTCGCATTTGTTTGCTATGTCTGCGTCGATTTTTTGAGCATTTGCTTTACTGTAAAGTTTTGTGCGAAATTCCTTGATATCTGAAACGCCTGAGAATTCGTTGAGAAAATTCTTAAAAGATGCAGCATCACTCATCTTTAATTTGAAAATAGGGTGGTTTCTTAATTCATCAATGCTGATAGCATTTTGATCCACTTTGTCTTTATTCTCTGATTTATTAATTTCTTTATTCTTTAACCCTTCAATGAGATCATGCTCAAAAGCACCGTCAGAAATGTTCATTGTTTTAAGTCTATTTAAACTTTTGAGGAACTTTTCTTCAACCTGCTTTGACTTCAACGTTAGCACATCTCGATCTTCAAGCCCGCATTGATTGCCTTCCTCAGTTCTTTTCAAAAGCCCATTGGGTGTTTGATTTTTTTTAGGGGAGACCAAGTTCACAAACTCTTGTCTCATCTCAGCCTTCATCAAACTCAAACCATTTATAGCTAAATTTTTTACATCTGGTTCTATTCCAGCTTTAGATAAACAGCTAATGATTTTCTTTTCGTAATTGTTGAAGTCGCAAGCCGAAGCCGACTTATTATCACTTAAATCCATATCAAAGGCTCTTACGTTCATTATGTCGAGCATCGTTCGAGATAAATTTTTCTTTGCTTCTGAAAGGAGTAGGTTCGTAAAATTTATTTTGGAGCTCTTAGGATCAGACTGTTTTAAAATGCTCTTTTCAAGACAGGGTTTACATACCTTAATTCTAGCATCATTCGATTTGGCTATATCCACAGGGGTCATGAGTGCATTATCTATATCAAAGATTGAGAGCGGGGTGAGGCAATCAGGCTGAGCAATAGGTTGTATTTGAGATAAGAATTCCAGAGGAGCTGTTTCCCCTACCATAATTGATTGTTCACAGTTTGCATTAAATGCAAAAGACGGGATTATAGAAATTAGAAACAAAATTATTGTAATAATCATTTATTTCGAAGGTATTGCGCCTAGATCTTGTAATAGTTCTTTATATTCTTTCAATACTTTTACTCTTGGATGATTCGGCCCCTCAGTGGCGAGCGCTTTCTTTAGCTCTGCATTTACATAGTCCAGAACGTTCTTGTTGTCCGCGGGATCAACAAAATTAATATCCATCTGGTATGTCCCTACAATAGTTTCTAAGAAAGGTGCAAACCCTTGAACGACTGCAAATTTTAGGACGCTTCCCTTTTCCACATTGAACGTCGATGACTGACAACGAAAATTCTTGTTGTACTTTGACCACATCTTGCTAACTTTTTCAGCCGCAACTTCCCTTGGTTCTTTGCTTACATCCGCGCAAGAAAGATCCATCAATCTCTTCTCATATCCGTAGCTGAAATATTCTTTATCTGCATTCGTAGGTTTTTCTTGTATCGAAATGCTGTCACAAAACGCCTTATAATCCGTCGGCTTCGGCGCAGGACACCCATCCGCCTCGATCTTCTCCGCCACTTTCAACAGCGCCGACGCCTGTGCCTTCACCGTATCATCGGTCGCACATTCTTCATGTTGTTCAGCTGCGTATGAAGTCGCAGTAGCGAGGAGCAAAGAGAGCATTAAAAGACGTTTCATAGGATCAATCCTCATCGAATACTTTTATTTATTATGATGTCTTATCGGACAGTTAATGGAGTACTTGAGGGTTTGAGTGAAGACTTGTTTCAGGACAAGTCATTGTAAATGCGAAAAACTTGAAAAGGGCAGAGGTTGGTTTTTTTTGTTATCGTGCTGTCGATCTCATTTTTAGATGTTACTTCCTCCGGAGGAAGTGAAACTCAAGACCAAAAAAAGGCCACCGCAAAGGGTGGCCCAACTTGTTTAACTTTTACTAAGAACACCAGTCGGCACTGGAGTCGGTTCGCCTTTCTTATCATCAACCAGAGCTGCGATCACGAGATCTCCGCTCACGTTCAATGTTGTTCTACACATATCAAGGAAGCGATCCACACCAAGAATGAGAGCGATCCCTTCGGCAGGAATACCAACACCGTTCATGATGATCATAATGAGGGGAAGTGATCCGCCTGGAACACCGGCAGTACCGATACCAGCGATGATACACATAACCACAACCTGAAGTTGTTGCGCTATTGAGAGATCTACGCCGAACACCTGAGCAAGGAACAAGACAGTCACACCTTCAAAGAGGGCGGTTCCGTTTTGGTTTGCAGTGGCACCAACAGTGAGAACGAAACGAGATACGGCCGGAGTCATGCCGAGTTTTGTTTCGGCGACTTCGATTGATTTTGGAAGACATGCGTTTGATGAAGAAGTTGAGAACGCGTACATCATCACTTCTTTAGAGTCAGAGAAAAATTTCCATGGATTTCTTTTGGCAATGTATTTCAACAGGAGTGAATAAACCACGAACTGTTGAATCAACAAACCAAGAACCACGACTCCAGCGAAGTAGAGGAGAGATTCGAAAATGGAGAGGCCGAACTTAAAGGCGGTGCCGAAGACGATGGCGAATACGGCAATCGGTGCGATCTTCATCGCCAGTTCAACGATCTTTAATGAGGCGTTAAAAATTTCCTCGAAGATGCTCATGATTTTGATTTCGCGGCCACCCTCAGATTTCTGATAAAGGTGGAAAGCAAATCCGAAGAACAGAGCACAGAACATGAGTGAAAGCATTTCGCCTTCAAGAGCACGAACAGCGGCTTCAAGTGGATTTTTAGGAATAACTTCTACAATGGCCTGAGCGAAATTTTTTGAAGCTCCAGCATTGGCGGAAATGGCCTCAACGTTGGCCTTAGAGGTAATGAAAACAGAAGTGTCGATCTTGAAGCCTTCTCCAGGTTTGAAGAAGTTCACCAGACCAATTCCGATCATCACAGAAAAAGTTGAAGCGATAATAGTGTACATGAGAGTTTTAGAGGCCACTTTTCCTACACCCGAGTGGCGAGCGAGATCAAAGACTCCTAAAACGAGTGCAGAGAAAACCATTGGCACAACGATCATGAAGAGAAGACGAAGAAAAATCTGACCTACTGGAGTGATGAGGTAAGTATTGAAGTGCTGTAACCAAACCACATCTTGATAGTTATGGGCAAATGTACCCAAGGTTATACCAACCACCAATCCTAGCAATAATTTGTAGTGATTTTTCACTCATCCTCCTTCTAATAATATATCGAAATGATAAGGTGAATAACCTGTTAAGTCCAACCGGCCAAAACTTAGCTGAATGTCTGTTCTTTAGCCTTGTAGAGCATGCTAAGTAAGACTAAAGTTTTAGTGAGGATTTACGCGACTGGTAAATAAGCATTATGGATAACAAAGTTTTTCTTTTTCCCCTTAATAACGCCATTCTCTTTAAGAAGGTGACTCTGCCTTTTCATATTTTCGAAGAACGCTACAAGCAGATGGTGATGGACTCGATTGCCATGCAGATACCGATCGCTATCGTTCACTACAACCCCCTCGATCACTACCAGTCTGAGATCTGTGTGGCGGGTATGCCTCATATTCTTTCAACATATCCTGATGGTCGCATGGATATTTATATTACTGGGACTGTAAAAATTATGCTGACTCAATTTGAAGAGGAGAATCCCTACAAGGTCTACTCTTACAAAACGATCGATGAGAATATGCGTGACGATGATTCTATGGAGATTGAGCTCTCGAGTTTAAAATCGCTATTACGTCGGTGGTCTATCCACTTTTTGCCAGATCCCATTCAAAGAGAAGCCTTCACTCATACGTTAGAGGACCCGGAAGTACTGGTGAATTACTGTTCTGTGTTTTTAGTGGATGAAATGGAGCTCAGACGTGCGGTGATGGAAGCAAATAGCTTGGAGCAAAAAGTACGAGTCTTGTTGATGGCGATCGGCCCAAAAGAAATATCCCTTGGGCCTTTTATGCCAACACTGAAGTTCTAAATTACTTCGTTTTTTTAGCAGCAGGAGCTTTTGCAGCAGCAACTGTAGCTTTAGCAGCAGGTGCTTTAGTAGCTGGAGATTTGCCAGCGCCTTTACCAGCAGCAATTTTAGCTTTGATTTTTGCTTTCTTCTTAGCTTGGCCCTTGCGCTGTGACATTTTTTTAGCCTGACTCTTACGTCCGTAACCCATAAACCATCCTTATATAAAGTTCGTTGTTGCGGGTATTGTAAAGCTTTTCAACCTGAATAACAATGGTATCGCCTCAAAACTAATCAAGGAGTTCTATGAAATACTTATTGGGTCTGTTTGTTATGACATTATCTCTATCAGCTCTGGCCGAAAAACGCGCTATCACGATCGTTAACTACGAGACTGATGGGGTTAAACAGTGGCTTCCAGGAACTATCATTGTTAAGAAAGGCGATGATGTTGAGATTACGCTCATCAACAACGTTCCGTCTGGCGATCACGGATTTTTTATCCCTGATTACAAGGTGACAAAAATTGTTAAAAAAGGGGTTAAAGAAGTCGTGACTTTTAAAGCGGATAAAGAAGGTCTTTTCGCAATGAAATGCCACCTTCACCCGGCCCACGTAGGCGGTCAGCTTTTGGTAATGCCGTAATTTAAGAATTTAGTTTTTTAGGGCCTTGGGACATGTACTTTGTTCTCAAGGCCTCTCCCGCCCACAAGACCAGACTAGCTATCCATACCAGACAGCCCACCGGATGAAAAACAATCGTTGTCCATGATTCCTGAAAAACAATTTTAGAAAAAAAGCGGTAGAGAACGAGAAGTAAAAAGCTCACAATAGACCAGTACGGATGAGTGACAAAAAAGAGCATCGGGAATGACCAGACAAAAAGGGCGAGGATGAAAATCCAGAAACCTTTGCGGTCATTACGGGCCCACTGCAGAGTCCAGAATTTTTTCATATCTTCAAATTGATCGGTCAGTTGGGCCGGGTAGTAGCGCTGAAGTTGCTTCTCACCGAAGGCGAGAACATAATCTATTTCTTCGCGGTCCCATTGTTTAACTACGGCCTCTTTCCATGTGGTCACATGAACATGATGGAAGTTCAAACCCTGAAACGTTTTGAGTGGCATTCCCATCCATCCCGAAGCAATGCTCATGAGTGGGTGAGAAATATTTCGGCGGAATTTTCTAAATCCAAAAATAGAAGCAAGAGCAAGAGTCGGACCCAGAACAGCAACAGATTCGCCGAAAACTGAAAGTTTCGCCGTCTGAGGAAGAACAAAATGAGCTTTCTGTTTTTCTGTCACAAGTTTTGCCAGAGATAGAAACGCGGTTTCAGTTGGAACTAGTTCACTGTCCCCCAAGATAACGGTTGTACCAACGACACGTGAGGCGATCTGCTCGATCATCCACGGAACAGCATCCGTATCGGCCGGACGCATGAGAAAACTTTGCACTTCCACCGCTGAACTTACCCCGTGAAGATCACCCAGAGACGAGAGTGCCGGATGGTGACCATCAACTAAAATATGAACTTTAAGATGTCCCGGGAGGGCCTTCATGTTTTTAAGCATGGCGGTCCAAGGTTCCATATAAAAATGCGAGCCATTCGATACAGGGATGATGAGTTCGATGGTTCCAGTATAATTAACGTCATTACCCAATTGTTTACCAATCAGGGCATTCTTCACTAATTTGAAAATCATAAATACTGTCAGACCAAGGGTCAGAAGTCCTAACATGCCATCGCCTTTTTAAAACTCTTTGGCTAAGATTAACGCATGAATAAGCGTCAGTATATGCAAAAAACCTTCGAGCGGCAGCGCCTTTTGAACAAGGTCATGAGTAAGCCCGGGCCTTTTCCGTACGTCATGATCCTAGATAATCTCAAGGTCGATTTTAATATCGGGAAGATCATTCGTTCGGCGGAAGCTTTCGGTGCTCAAGCTGTTGAAGTCGTAGGGACGCTGTTCTTTGACCCATTGCCAGCAAAGGGCTGCATGAAGCGGGTTCCGTGGAAAATGCGTCCGACTTTTGCCGAATGCTACATAGAATATGCTCAAAAAGGATTCACCTTTTACGCCTTTGATTCGGGTGCCACTGACCATCTCCACGAAGTGACTTTTCCTGATAACTCGGCCTTTATCATGGGCCATGAAGGTTTTGGACTGTCGTTTAAAAAAGAAGATTACCCAAAGATCAAATGGATCAAGATTCCTCAGTTTGGTTTAGTGGAGAGTCTGAATGTTTCGGTAGCAGCATCAGTGGTGATGTATGAGTTCACTCGCAGTCGGGGATTTAATCCTCCAGCAGAGATCCCCGCAAATTAAGTGAAGAGCTATAGAGAAGACCAATCGTCGTCACTCCAAAAAAGAGGTGGGGCGGTTGAGCATTGGCCGGGAAATCAAAATAATTCAGCGTAATTCCCGTGATCACATTTCCCATCGCACTTAAAAACGCCAGCATCGTGAGGAAAACGGCCGAACGGTTGTAGCGATCCTTCATCAGGTGAGAAAGCAGATAGAGAAAAAAGCCCAAGATCAGGATAGAAAAAGTTCTATGGAAATAAAACATCCCACCCAGTTTACTGATCACTGTTTCCGGTACAGCTTCCAGCGTATCCCGCATGAGGTGATCCACTTGCTGGCGAACCTGAGTGCCCATCAGGATCTGACCAAAAGTTAAAAACGTCAGGATACGTGTGAGAAGCAGGGCCTTCTGGTCCAGCGGAGGAACAAGGGCGGTATCTTGTAAATTTTCGCAGTACTTATTGAGATAGAGGAGTCCAAACAGCAGCAAGATCGCAAGGAACATATGAATAGTTATTAAGAATGGTTTTAAATGTGTGGAAACTACCAGTGCCCCAACTCCGCCTTGAATAATGACTAAAAAGAGCAGACCCGAACAAAACCAAGGAAGGTTGTGTTCGTAACGTTTAAGGGTAAACGAAAGCCCAAAAAGCATCGTGATAATAAAACCGAGCACTACACCCAAAAGGCGATTAATGTACTCCGTCCAGGTTTTGAAAGGATCAAAATCCGCGATGGTTTTGCCAGCGATTTTGTAAACTTCTTTGTAATTAGCAGGCAGTTCGGTGATGTCCATAGGCGGAACCCACTGACCAAAACAGTGTGGCCAGTCAGGACAACCTAGGCCCGAACCTGTGCCGCGGACAATGGCGCCAGCCAGGATGACCAAATAGGTCCCCATAATCGCCAAAACTAATAATCGCTGGAATGATCTCATTGCTAAAAGATTAACATGATCGTTAAAATAGAACAATTCAAAGGATTGATAATGTTCTCATTGGAAATCTCCCTTTTGGGACTCGCCCTGGCCATTGATGCGGCCGTTGCGACCTTCGCGCTGGGACTCATAGGCCTTGATATTCCCACCCGTCATAAATGGGCGCGCGGTTTTGCCATTGCGGGCCTGTTTGGATTGTTTCAGTTCCTGATGCTCTGGTTGGGAAGCTTTGGCGGCTATATATTTTCTTTTTCAAATTACGGGCACCTCTTCCACCTCATTGTCGCGACCATCTTTATAATCATTGCGATTAAACTTTTTCAGGAAAGTGGATCGGATGAGAAAAAAGAAATGGTATGGGGATTTGTTCCCATGGTCGTGATTGCCATTGCGACAAGTATTGATGCGCTCGCGGCTGGAATTAGTTTCGGCACTCTCCCTCATGCAGAGATTGCGGCCCTTGAAATCGGCGTCATTACTTTCGGCCTTTGTGGCGCTTTCTATGTCATTTCACAATTTTTTCAAAATATCCCTCACCGTTGGCTGCTGCGACTAGCGGGTTTTATTTTTCTTATCCTCGTCGCACGCATCGTGTGGCAATTTGTTAACCGAGGCAATGCATGAAACTAGATCCTAAAAAATTCAAAGACGCTTATACGGTTCTGGGAAAAATTATTGAACCGACACCACTTATTTACAATGAATGGCTCTCAAAGCAGTACAACTGCGAAGTTTTCCTTAAATTAGAAAATATGCTTCCCATCGGATCATTCAAGATGAGAGGAGCGACCTATAAAATTTCCCAGCTCACTGCTGCTGAGAAAAAAAGAGGTGTCATTGCTATGAGTGCGGGAAACCACGCTCAAGGTGTTGCCTGGGCTGCGGCCCGTTTTAAAGTTAAAGCGACCATTGTTATGCCGGAAGGCTCTCCTTTGACTAAAATTAGAAATACCGAATCTTTGGGCGCCAAGGTTATTCTCCATGGCCAGAGTATTGAGGATTGTTTTGTGTATGTTCAGGAGCTGATCAAAAAAACCAAAGCGATTCTGGTTCATCCTTTTCATGATCCAGACGTAATCGCAGGTCAGGGAACAGTGGCGTGGGAGCTGCTTAAGCAAATTCCTGATATGGATTATCTCTTCTCTTCCATTGGTGGAGGGGGTCTTGTTTCAGGTATGGGCCAGGTTCTCAAGGCCAATAAATCCAAAGTAAAAGTCATTGCAGGACAGAGTAGTGGTTGCTGTTCAATGGTTGATTCTCTTAATTCGGGAAAAATAAAAGTTAATGAGAAGGCCGAGACCTTCGCCGATGGAATCCGAGTGAAAACCGTCAATAAGGATATGTTTGATATCCTGGCTTCAGTGGTTTCCGAAACTCACCGAGTAGATGATGAGAAAATGGCCTGGGCGATTTTGCAATTGATGGAGAAGGCGCGAGTGATTGCAGAAGGTGCGGGTTCTCTTCCCTTAGCTCTTTTTGACCAACTCTGGCAGAAAGATCCTAAGAAGTTTAAAGGGAAAAAAATTGTTCTAGTTATCTGTGGCGGGAATATTGATGTGAATCTTCTTGAGCGCATTATTGATCGCGGGTTAATTGAGTCTCAGCGTAAAGTCCGCATCGCCATTCCCATCCTCGATCGTCCGGGAACACTCAATAAGCTCACTGGAATTATCAAAGATGTGGGGGCGAATATCCTTCAGGTTGTTCATGACCGCGATTCACTGGATGCGGGTATTACCGGAACGAACGTCTTATTCACCCTTGAAACCAAGGGTGCCGATCACATGGAAGTTCTTCTGAAAGAATTGAAGAAGGATTTTCCGAACGTAAAAGTTATTTCTTAAATGGTTGAGGCCTTGAGTGTTTTCTTACGGAGAATGCTCTTGGACTTTCCATTTTTCACTTTCGTGCGGATCTGGTATTGAATAGCGACAGTAACTGATTTTTTCTTCTTGATGGTTAAGACACAATCTTCAAATCTCATAACAATGTGATTGTCATCGTTTGAAACCGATCGTGGTTCATCGCACTTATTCTCGGCCTTGGCGAGCATTCCATCGGCCAGCTCAAGACCGAGCTTTTTACCATGAAGCTTTTCTTCCAGTGAAGCCATCTTCACCGAACCATTCATCATCAGGATGGCGAGATTTTTCTTCTCATTGGCGGCCCATGACGAAAATGCTGAAACTAAAAAGAGGAGAGTGATCGCTATTTTCATTGTTCTTCTTACTCCTGAATACTTTTCTTCATAATGTTTTTAATAAACAACTGATCAACTGCAGGGCTTCTGTTGTATTTTTCAGCGTCTTTAATCATCAAACGGTCAGCACTGCTTTGTCCCTCTTCGTTTACTTTTTTACACCCAATGCTCAGGAGACCATTTGCAAGAGGATAAAATATCTTGAGTGATGAATCACTACTTCTTGAAGCTGATGATGTTTGAAGGATGATTGCCCCTGATGGATTTTGCTCTAGGGCCCGAAGTTCGATTGAATCTGCTTTTGCTTCAATGGTCATGGCATATCCAGCAGCATCGGCCGCAACCAGCATTTGCTCATCTGAGTCTACCATTGCGGTATTCGAAACATCCTGCCCGTCTACTTGAATCAATGAGCTACAAAACCACTTCGACGAGCTTGGGCCCGCGAAAGCAAAACTTGTTGTCATGAGTAGGGCGATGAAGAGAAATTTCATAATTGTTCCTTGGTACGAACACTCTTGCGAAAAGGGGGCCAGAAGGGTGAAAGATGAAAAACAATTGGTTATCGTATCAGAATTTAAAAGTGGTGCGCGGGGAGTGTAGAACTTTCCAGGGGGTGTCTAGTTTCTAGACGATTGTGTCTAAAGTTTAGACAATAATAATTCCCTCAGAGGTTTATGCTTTTTATTTAAGGTTTGATTGGGCGATTAAGTAGAGGATTGTTTTATGGGTAACAACCTCAGGGGCCTTCTTATCCAGCGCCGGGTGATTGATGGTCTGGATGGTAAAATAGAGACCCAGGGCAATAAGATTTTGATACTGCTTTTCATTGGCGTTTCTCCAAATTAGGACTTAAGAGTTTGGAACGTCCTGTTACGAATTAGCGTTCCATACAAATGGAACATGGTCATAGCTTCAGAGGGGATTTTTGGACAAAAAAGGCCCCTCTTTCGAGGGGCTTTTTCATCGTCTTATAGACTCATGATACTGAGGATTTTATTGATACGAGAGTCTTCCATTATCTCGCCTCTCAGGAAGGCCAGAAGCTTAGCAAGCTCCATCTCGTAAGCTTCTTTAAGCTCTGGAGCGATCACTTCAGGAACCTTGCTCTGAGCGCGAGCGACGTAAACTTCAACCACTTGGTCACGTTTGAATTTTTTGAGTCTTGCATTCAACGAGAAGTTATCAAGAATGTTCTTCGCAAGAATGTTATCACCGAGAGCTACGAATTTAGATACGTTTCTGCCTTGAGCATCTTTGATTGTCGCAGTCGCTGCAACCTGAGATTCATCAATGAAAGTCGTAGGGTCAACTCGGATCGCCGTTAAGCTTCTCAAAAGACCAAAAGTTTCTGTTTCATCGTCAGCTGTTTGAAGGTTCTTCTTGATCATCGGGAAGAGAAGCTCTCTGATATCAGTAGAAGCTTTTTTGATCCCAAGGAAGTTGTTCAGACCGTAGCTGAAAGACTTCGTGATGTTATGAGTGTCACCAATTGTGAACGTGTTCTCGTAAGGAATCTTCTCACCATCAGCACCTTCAAGGTCAACTTTCATCTTCATTTTATCAGACATAAAGCCAAGAACTGCATCCATAACCTGGTCTTTAAACTCAGGGTGATCAATGAAGCTCGTGCGGTAGTCATCAAAAGTAGAGATCTTCATCTCACGCTTCATGAGGTAGTCCATCGCAAGAAGTTTATCCGCCCAGATACCACGAACACTTAATTGAGTAGGATCGGCCTTGATATCACCACGAAGCTCAGGTCCTCTGGCGTGGTTCAAGTGCTTACCAACAGTCGCTATAACATCGTACTTCTCTTTGTTGATAGAGAGGTTTTCAGTATCAAAACAAGAGATAGCATTAAAAG